>CAZILN010000157.1:0-23865 GCA_964540005.1 uncultured Bacteroidaceae bacterium
CGATTTCGGCTCTTGGTTTCGGATCGATGGAGATAAGTTCAGTGTCGCACCCCTGATCTACTTTCGCCTTATAGCAAACCTTAGTCGAATTTCCGGATCCTATTTCTAAATATTTCTTTGGCCTGAATTCGGATACCATTGTATAAATTCCGATAATATCCAATCCAGGCAGGAATCCATTATTCCACGATGGTGCTGATGGATTTTCCTCTGAGTCACTTATGTTAATTTCCTGAATTTTTGAAGTATAGAATAATGATTTTTCTAAATAATCAGAGTATAATGCCCTGTTTGAGTTAATTATATCAAACAGCTTATAATGAGGTGCTTGTCCGTGTCCATAACGTGGCTTTTGAACAACTTTGTATTCAAGAAAGAGGTTCTGATATTTAGGAGAAATAAATCTGTAAACGTCTTTAATACTCATTTTATATTTATTAATTTTCAGATCTTTTATAGCATACAGGACTTAAAAGTAAATATTTCTATAAAAATATCTGGGCATAATTTATTTCAACCGGCCGGTTTATGGCTACTTCTTAGCTCAATCCATTATTCAGATAAGGCAGTTTAATTTAACATGATTGCTATATTTGTTCTAATCGAACGAATATAAAACAGTATTTAATGAAACTCAGTATAGTTCTTCCTTCCTTTTCTGAAGAATAGAACATTGCATACATATATAATGGGATGCTGAGGGAAGCCGAATCCGGACTCAGGCATGAACTGGAACATTATGATGATTCTGTGGCGAGGGACTATCATTTTTTTGAAACATACCTGGACAGGTCATCGGGAGAGTTCAGGGCCAACATTATCAAGAGGGGAGATTTTTTCAGCTGTGAGATTCCCGACACCGGGCAGTATATCCTTTCTTTCTGGTTCAGGGTACCGGGGATGACCTGTGGCCCCATACAAATTATTTCATCAAGCTGGCGGATACAGCCGGTTCGACCTATTTCTCCCGGCAATCCGATTTTTTCAGGCAGATGGTGCTGCGTGACGGTGCCTGGGGAATGGTTGAGTTCCCTCTGCTTGTGAAGCAGCCGGTATCGGGCCTGATCCTGAGCTATCATAACAAATACCTGCCACGGGGGGAGGTGGTCATTGATAATATGCTGGTTCGTCAGGCGGAATCAAAGATAAGAGTGTACGATGGTTAGAATTACGGAATTAATAACCGTTATCTGTCTCCGCATTAACATCATTTTTGAACTTTTCTTTAAGCTCCTGTTCTCCATGATAAAAGGGAGTATTATTCCGGCTCTTAAAAAATGTACTATATTCTGGACAAAAAAGGCCAAAATGTACTATATATGATACATTTCCAGGAGTCCTCGAAATACCTTTATTATTGCCAACCGATCCGATGAACCGATCCGATGAACCGATCCGATGGATCGATCCGATGAACCGATCCGATGGGTCACTTACTTATGGGCTGGGCGTAGGCAGTCACATCCTTATCTGTGATCTCTTTATCGCAGAGGATGATCAGTCGTTCCAGCACATTCCGGAACTCCCGTATGTTGCCGGTCCAGCTCAGCTTCTGGAGCTCGGCAATAGCTTTGGCAGTAATGTTCTTTTTTGCCATACCGTATTCACCGCAGATCTGTTCATTAAAGTACTCCGCCAGCAGGGGGATGTCTTCCTTTCGTTCGCTCAGGGGCGGAACATGAATGATGATTACCGACAGCCTGTGGTAGAGATCCTCCCTGAAATTGTGTTCCTGGATCTCTTCCTGAAGATTCTTGTTGGTTGCTGCAATGATCCTGACATCGACCTGAATGTCCTTGTCGCTGCCCACCCTGGTAATTTTATTCTCCTGGAGGGCACGCAACACTTTCGATTGTGCGGAAAGGCTCATATCTCCTATTTCATCGAGGAAGAGGGTACCCCCGTTGGCCTGTTCGAACTTACCGATGCGTTGCTTATGGGCTGAGGTAAAGGCTCCTTTCTCATGTCCGAAAAGTTCACTCTCTATCAGCTCCGAAGGTATGGCGGCACAGTTTACCTCAACAAAGTGGGCTTCGGCCCGGGTGCTTCCTTCATGTAACCACCTGGCAACCAGCTCTTTGCCCGTCCCGTTTGACCCGGTGATCAACACCCTGGCATCGGTCCCGGCTACTTTCTCAATCATTTCCTTCACACTGGCAATGGCAGGCGATTCGCCTATCATCTCATGGGTCTTGCTGACCTTTCTCTTTAATACCTTGGTTTCGGTGATCAGTGAGCCCTTATCCATGGCGTTACGGATGGTGATCAGCAGGCGGTTCAGATCCAGGGGCTTTTCGATAAAATCAAAGGCACCTTTTTTAATGGCATCCACAGCCGTATCAATATTGGCATGCCCCGAGATCATGATCAGGGGTATATCCGGTGAAATCGTGAATAAATTTTCCATCACTTCCATGCCGTCCATCCCTGGCATTTTAATATCGCACAGGACCACATCGTACTTCCCGGTCCTGAATTTCTCCAGTCCATCCAGCCCGTTCTCTGCCTGGTCTACTTTATGTTTCTCATATTCAAGCACCTCGGTAAGTGTATTCCGGATGCTCTTTTCATCGTCAATTACCAGTATCTTTGCCATAAAATAAGCTATGTGTTAAATAAGGCGGCCAAAACTGGCCAGGCTTAAATTGATTAGTAAATTTAGTATTTTAAAATGAATCTGTTGGAAACACAATGAAGGGCAGGGATCCAATACTCAGGAAGACAAAAAAAGTCTTCTCATCATTCGGATTTTGGTTTTATTTTCTCGTGCTGTTAAATGCATTTCCGGTACTGTATTTTCATTACTATCCTACTCTTGACGGTCCCGCCCATCTCTATAATTCAAATCTACTGAAGCAGATTCTTTTTAATGATAATCAACTGATTGATAGTTTTTTCATTCTGAACCCTGAACTGGTTCCCAACTGGACAGGATCGGGATTACTCTTATTATTAGCATCAATTTTGCCGGTCACACTTGCTGAAAAAGTATTGCAGCTTTTACTGGTTACCGGTATCCCGATTGCATTCTATTATTTAATCATTAAAATTAACAGGAAGAATCAGCTCTTGTCGGTTTTTATTTTCCCCTTTTCATACAGCTACCTTTTTTGTCTTGGTTTCTATAATTTTTGCCTGGGAATACTGGTGTTCCTGATTGCCCTGAACGTGTACTTAAGATTTATGGATAAGATCAGTATTAGCAATACACTGGTTCTGCTGCTACTGATCATACTCCTGTTCTTTACGCATATTTTTGTTTTTGCTCTTGCAATAATCAGCCTTTTCGGATATGCCCTGTTAAAAAACCTTGGAGATTTCCTTACAAAAAGATTGATGATCAGGCGGACTGTTTACCAGATAAGTATTCTGGTCGGAGCATTTCTGCCGGGACTAATTCTTGGATACAGGTTTTTTTTGGTGCCCGATGCGCAATCCTCACGCATTAGACTGCCATTAGGTGAATTGTTGAAATGGCTTATTGATATCAGGGTTGCAGGAAATTTTAATTATGGAATTGAATCCAGTTTTCTCCATGTTATTTCCTTGCTGCTTTTATTCTTTTCAGGTGTGTCTGCTATACGATTTTTCAGGAAGAGAAGGGTGTCTGACAATGCCTCCGGAATATTTCAGTCCACTAATTACATCTGGTTAGTGATAAGCCTGGCGATACTTACTCTGTATTTCATTTTTCCGGATCAGGGCAGCAGTGGTGGAAGTTATATATTGATGCGCCTGAATTTATTTTTCTTTATATTCCTGGTTTTTTGGTTATCAACCCTGGAGGTGCCCTCCTGGTTAAATAAGGTGTCATTCCTGCTTGTTATAGTTGTCAACATGCTCTTATTAAACTATCAAAGGCATTTTATTAAAAAACATGAGTCAATGACGAATGAGTTTGTAATGATATCTGATTACGTAGAAGATAACAGTATTATTTTACCTGTGAGAAATTCTGAGTTCTGGCTGGACATACATTTTTCAAATTACCTGGGTAAAAGCAAACCGCAGGTAATACTTGAGAATTATGAAGCTACAACGGGATTCTTTCCGCTGGTATGGAACCGCTCAGAAATGCCGATGATTGTTCTGGCGGATACCGTCCGCACGGATCTGTGTTTATTTGACAAATTCCCGGATAACAAACCGGATTCAATGGCAATTGATTATGTCCTGATATGGGGTGAAAAGCCGTTGGATGAATGTAGAAAGGAGGTTTTGATGCTGGTCTCCCGGAGTTATGATACAGTGTACCATTCAGAGATAAACAATATCACATTGTTTAAAAGACCTACCCCCGGTACCTGATCCATTTGATCAGCTCCCGGTAACTGGCTTTCTTCCCGTACATCAGAATGCCGGTGCGGTAGATCTTTCCGGCCATCCAGGTAGTGCCCAGGAAGGTCAGCACCAGTAATAGCATGGACAATCCGACCTCCCAGACCGGCACTCCGAAAGGTATGCGCGCCATCATAATGACTGGCGAGGTGAAAGGGATCATGGAAAACCAGAATGCTACTGTGCTGTCCGGGTTATTTATGGCAGGGAACAATACTATTATGGACAGTATCAGCGGAACCGTAACAGGCAACATGAACTGCTGGGTATCCGTTTCATTATCAACCGCGGATCCGATCGAAGCAAAAAGGGAAGCATACAGCAGGTAGCCCCCGAGGAAGTAAAACAGGAAGGTTCCCAGCATAACCACGAAATCAATGCTCTTCAGGCCTTCGAAGGCAGCCATAAGTTCCTGCATCTCCTGTGATTGTCCCGCCACGGGTGCCTCAAGCTCAGCCTGCCCCGCAAGGGGTGCCTCAACCGGGACTGCCGACATGATGTCCTGGCTCAGCACCTGCTCGGTGGGGTTCATTGTCAGTTCGGGAAAGAACACTGCTCGGGCTATGCTTACCAGGATAGCCGTTGATATGATCCAGATAAGAAACTGGGTAAGTCCAACCAGGGCAATACCCACTATTTTTCCCATCATGAGCTGAAAGGGTCTGACCGATGAGATCACCACCTCCACTATCCTGTTGATCTTTTCTTCTAATACCCCCCGCATAACCTGGGCCCCGAAAATAAAAATAAAAATGTATATCATAAAGCCGCCAATATAGCCGACAGCCATGACGATACCCGTACTGCTGACCTTTTCATTTCCGTCATCGCTCAGTTTAATGGTTTTTATGTTGATGTCTGTTTTTACCGAGCGCAGGATCATATCCAGGTCCTCTATCTCATAGGTTCTCAGCTTTTCCTGCCTGATGTATTCCTCCATGTGGGAACTGATATGCATTTTAACATCCAGTCCGGGTTGCTTTTCCGAGTACAGTATGACAGAATTGGGGTCATAGGTGACCACGTGGGAGATATACAGTATCCCAAAATAGCCTGCCTCGGAATAGGTATCCTTGAGCTGGCTGAGCCGGGTATTTTCCAGGTAATCGAATTTCAGGTATTCGGTTTCCGGGATGATGTTCCTGAACAGTCCGGATGAATCGACGATGGCAATCCTTTTTACATCTGTGTCCTCTACCTGCGACAGCCAGGCGGGGATGATCATCACTGCTGCAAAGATAAGGGGTCCGAGAATGGACATAATGATGAAGGATCGCTTGCGGACCCTTGTAAGGTATTCTCTTTGTATGATCAGTGGTATCTTGCTCATAGCTCAGGCATCATCTTTTTTCAGATTCTCACTTACTGCAGCGGGAGTATTATCATTCACCGCACGGATGAATATATCGTTCATACCCGGGATCTCCTCGGTGAATGAACTGATCCTGGCCAAAGGGAGCAGTACCGACAGCAGGTGGTTACTGTCTGATCCTTCGGTTATCCTGACCCTGATATGCTGGCTTCCATCATAACTTTTGTGGTTGCTTATTTCATACCTGTGGTCCAGGGCAGCTTCGACAGCACTGAGATCACCCTGAAAACTTATTGAGTAAGTATCTGATCTGTAAGCGTTTCTAACCTGGTTGATCTCACCCTGAAGTATGGTCCTGCCCTTGTCGATCAGGGTTATATGATCGCAGAGTTCTTCAACGGAACCCATGTCATGAGTGGAAAAAATGATGGTCGCACCCTGGTCCCTGAGTTGCAGTACTTCCTTTTTTAAAAGGGCAGTATTGATAGGGTCGAAACCGCTGAAGGGTTCATCAAAGATCATCAGCCTGGGTGAGTGCAGAATGGTTACGATGAACTGTATCTTCTGCTGCATGCCTTTGGACAACTCTTCTATCTTTTTGTTCCACCATCCGCTTATCTCGAGTTTTTCAAACCAGAAGTTCAGCCTTTTGACCGCTTCTTTTTTCGACATGCCTTTCAGGCGGGCCAGGTATACAGCCTGCTCTCCCACCTTCATTTTTTTGTACAATCCGCGTTCTTCGGGGAGATACCCGATGTCAGATATATCGCCGGCAGCCAGTGCCCTCCCCTTGAAGAGCATGTTCCCGCTGTCAGGAGCCGTGATCTGGTTGATAATGCGGATCAGGGTGGTCTTACCGGCGCCGTTTGGTCCGAGCAGTCCGTAAATACTGCCTTCAGGGACTTCAACCGACACCCTGTCAAGGGCAAAGTGATTGTTGAACTGTTTGACAATATTTTCAGCCTGGAAAATATACATTATATAAAATCGCGGATGCTTCATGCTCCGCAAAGCATTTATTTATTTAAAGTAAGTACGCATCCTTTCGAAGAAATTTTTCTCTGAACTATCGGGTTTGGGCTGGAAGTTATCATTGTTCTCCAGTTTCTCTATAATATTCTTTTCTTCCTTGCTAAGGGTTTTCGGCATCCAGACATTGATGCTTACCAGCAGGTCCCCTTTCCCGTAACCGTTAACTTCAGGAAGGCCCTTATTCCTGAGACGGAGAATTTTTCCGGGTTGTGTGCCCGGATCTATCTTGATCTTCACCTTGCCGTCCACCGTCGGTATTTCAACCTGTGAGCCGAGTACAGCCTGCGGGATGCTTATATGCAGGTTATACAAAAGGTCATTTCCGTCCCTGATCAGCTCAGGATGGTCCTGCTCGGCAATGACAACTATCAGGTCGCCATTCACTCCGCCACGCCTGGCAGCATTTCCTTTCCCGCTCAGGTTCATCTGCATGCCCTCGGCCACACCGACCGGAATACTGATCTTTATCACCTCTTCGGATTTGACTATCCCTTCTCCATAGCAGTCGTTACACTTCTCTGAGATGCTTTTCCCTTCCCCGCCGCAGGCCGGACATACCGATGTAGTCTGCATCTGTCCCAAAAAAGTACTGGCCACCCTGGTTACCTGTCCCGCACCGCCGCAGGTAGAACAGGTACTGAAAGCCGAACCGTTTTTTGCACCTGTTCCTTTACAGGTCTTGCATTCTATATACTTGTTTACCTTGATCTTCTTTTCGACACCCTTTGCAATATCGCTGAGGTCCAATTTCACTTTTACCCTCAGGTTGCTTCCTTTTCTCCTGCCGGGGGAGGAGCGCCGGCTGCTGCCAAATCCGCCGAAGCCTCCAAAAGCATCACCGAAAATATCCCCGAAACTGGAGAAGATGTCTTCAATGGTCATGCCTCCGCCACCAAATCCCCCTCCGGCATTACCGGAGACCCCGGAATGACCGAAACGGTCGTAACGGCCGCGTTTATCATCATTGCTCAGGACCTCGTAAGCCTCGGCAGCTTCCTTGAACTGTTCCTCGGCTTTCTTATCACCCGGATTCTTATCGGGATGATATTTCAAAGCCTGTTTCCGGTAGGCTTTTTTAATTTCCTCCTGGGAGGCAGACTTGCCTACCTCCAGAATTTCATAATAATCTCTTTTTGCCATACCGCATACTTAAGGAATGCTTCTTATTTTAGGATTACCCGGGAAACATTATTATTATTCACCTATAACTACTTTGGCATACCTGATAACCTTTTCATTAAGCAGGTATCCTTTTTCAACAACATCGACTATTTTACCCTTCAGCTTCTTTTCCGGGGCCGGTATCTTGGTCACCGCTTCATGAAGATCGGTGTTCAGCTCCTCATGAAGAGCGGCTATCTCTTTGATACCCTGCGAGCTAAGATATTCCCTGAACTTGTTGGTGATGAGCTCAATTCCCTGCCTGACCGCATCCATGTCACTTGCATCATTTACATGGGCAAGGGCACGGTCCAGGTCATCAAGCACCGGCAACAGGTTGGTGAATATCTCTTCCCCTGCAAATTTTGTCAGGTCAATTTTTTCTTTCAGTGTCCTCTTTCGGTAATTGTCGAATTCCGCTGACAGGCGCAGGTATCTGTCCTGCTGTTCCTTCAGTTCAGTTTCGAGCTTCCCGATGGCTTCTTTCTTTTTGTCGAGGGCCGATTTACCCTCTTTTTTAGCGGCCGACTTAGCTTCTTTTTTCACTGAGTCCTCAGTTTCCTGATGCTGTATGTCTTTCTCTTTTTCTTGCTCTGCCTGTTTAGCCATTTCTGTAAATAGTAAAATGATATATTTTCTGCCTGAGCCAAAATACAACTATTCTGCCAAAGATGAAATCAGGACAAAATGACATGATGTGAGGAAAGTATTTGACGCTTAGGCAGTGAACATACTGAGGGGTGGTGTATTTCCGGTCTGAATCCGGTCTATATCCTGTCGATGGAAGCCCCGATGGCTGTCAGCCGCTCATCGATCTTCTCATAGCCACGGTCTATCTGCTCGATATTATGGATGGTTGAGGTACCGTCGGCTGACAGGGCTGCGATCAGCAGGGCCACACCTGCCCGGATATCCGGAGAGCTCATGATCGTGGGCCGAAGGCTGAACTGGCGGTCAAGGCCTATAACAGAGGCACGGTGCGGGTCGCACAGTATGATCTGGGCACCCATATCGATCAGCTTATCGACGAAGAACAGGCGGCTTTCAAACATTTTCTGGTGAATCAATACCGATCCTTTTGCCTGTGTGGCGATTACCAGGAATACCGACAGCAGATCGGGCGTCAGTCCGGGCCATGGAGCATCCGCAATGGTCATTATAGAGCCGTCGATAAAGGTTTCGATCTCGTAATGTTCCTGTGCAGGGATCAGCAGGTCATCAGCTATGACCTCTATTCCGATGCCCATCCTGCGAAAAGCTTCGGGGATCAGTCCCAGCTTATTAAGTGAGACATTCCTGATCCTGATCTCGGATTGTGTCATGGCTGCCAGTCCGATAAAGGAACCGATCTCTATCATGTCCGGCAGCATCTCGTGTACGCAGCCTGAAAGAGCCTCAACGCCTGTGATCTTAAGCAGGTTGGAACCCTGACCCTCAATCAGGGCCCCCATGCAGGTGAGCATCCCGCATAGCTGCTGTATGTACGGTTCACAGGCAGCATTGAATATGGTAGTGGTCCCGGTGGCCAGCACAGCGGTCATTATGATGTTTGCCGTTCCTGTTACCGAGGCTTCATCCAGCAGCATATAGGTGCCTTTGAGCTGTTTGGCATCGACACTGTATAAATTGGATCCCGGGTCAAAAGTGAACCTGGCCCCAAGTTTCTGGAAACCAACGAAATGAGTGTCAAGCCTCCGGCGCCCTATCTTGTCGCCGCCCGGTTTGGGAATGTGCCCCTTACCGTACCGGGCAAGCAGGGGTCCGAGTATCATTATGGATCCGCGCAGGCTGGCACTTTTATTACGGAATTCATCACTCTTCAGGTAATCTATGTTGACCTGTTCGGCCCGGAAGGTATATTCGTGATCCCCGGTGTTCTCGACCGATACGCCAAGGTCCCTGATAAGATCAATGAGTATTATAACATCACTTATTTCAGGAATGTTTTTTATAATGACCGTTTCAGGAGTAAGCAGGGTGGCACAGATGATCTGCAGGGCTTCGTTCTTAGCGCCCTGCGGCTGAATAGCTCCTTGAAGGGATTTTCCCCCTTTAATGACAAAGCTGCCCATAGACGGGAAATGACCGGGTGATTATTTCTTTTTCTGCGGTCTTTTCTTTTTATTTTTGGATAGAATATCGCGCGTTTCTGACAGCCTCAGCTCCGGGTTCACGACTATCTTTCCTCCCGAGAGCTGTTCCAGATCCTTGAAAATAACTGCATCACTGACGGCCTCACGGTTCCAGGTAAGGTAACACTTTTTCATATGATTGGCGATCAACCTTATCAGCACCTCTTTTTCCTGTCCTTCCTCGTACTCAACAGCCTGCTTGATAAGCAGTTCAATTATCTTTCCATAGTGTTTGAACCTGATATTATAGTCCCCGTAAGGAACCGGCTTGGGTTTCTCGCGAAGAGTTTCAGGTGTTGGTGTCTCATATGGAGAATCAATATCCAGCTTAAAATCCGATATGATGGCAAGGTGATCCCATAACTTATGTTTGAAATCGCTCACATCACGTAGATGGGGATTCATATTCCCCATGATGGAAATGATGGCCTTAACCGCCCTGTTCCTTTCTTCACGATCTTCAATCTCGATGGCGTAATTTACCATCTTTTGTATATTCCTCCCGTACTCAGGCAGGACCAGCTTTTTTCGCGCCGTATTATAATCGTAATCCATTAGTCAGTGATTTTCTGCAAAGCTAGTTTAAAATTTCAGAACTGGAAAAAAAAGTGTATGCAGATCTTATTGGCCGAGCTCGTAAATTCGGTTGGCTGTGTCACACTCATAAATTCGGTTCCTCTTCGTGAGAGCTGAGGATCTTCAGCTTAGCGAAACGCAGGAGCAACTGTTTCTGACCTGCCCCGGCAAAGAATACCGTGGCCTTGCGGTTTTGCGTCTGGCCGTCGAGTTTCAGTACCTTTCCTTTTCCGAACCTCTGGTGCAGCACCTCCATCCCTGCCCGGATGCTCCCGGGATCATCCGGGGTGAAATCTTCCGGTTCCGCTTTCGCTTCCTCCGCAGCCGGACGGCTGTTTGATGCCTTTGTGAAATTATGAGGAACAAAAGCTTCCGTGTTGATCGTTGCAGGACTGGATTTTTTCTGTGTACCGGATCGGGCAGGGGGTCTGAATGCATAGCCCCTGTTGCTGACGCCCGGAGCATTTTCCTGGCTCTGCAGGGAGGCAAAAGGAGCCTCTTCAAAATATTCCTGGTCGATCTCTTTAAAAAACCGGCTGGGTATACAGTTTATAAGGACACCCCATTTATACCTTCTTTCAGCATAACTGAGGGTGAGCTTCTTCATGGCCCTGGTAATCGCCACATAGAAAAGCCTCCTTTCTTCTTCCAGTTCTTCACGGGTAGTGGCCGACAGCCGGGCAGGGAAGAGGTCTTCTTCTAATCCGGCTACAAAAATATGCTTGAACTCCAGTCCCTTGGCCGAATGGATTGTCATTACAGAGACCCTGTCCCTACCCTCGTTTTTGTCCTTATCCGCATCGGTGAGCAGGGCAATATTCTGCAGGTAGGCCGACAGGTTTGATGTCTGCCCGTCGGTTTGCGAATCCGTATATTCCTTGATTGAATTCAGCAGCTCCTGTATGTTCTCATGCTTGCTGATATTCTCCGGAGACCTGTCATAATGGTATTCCTGCAGTATTCCTGTTTTTTCAGCAATGACGAAAGCCAGGTCGAAAGCCTCCATGATATCCAGCTGCGAGATGAAATCATTGATCATCCCGGTAAAGTCCGCCAGCTTCCTTATGGTCCCCTTATTATACCGGCCGGTATAATCATTAATACTGTTCAGTATATCCCAGGGCCTTTTACCTGTTTCACTGCTTATCTCAAGCAAGCGGGTGAGGCTTGTATTGCCTATTCCCCTTGCGGGGTAATTAATGATCCGTGCAAGGGCTTCCTCGTCATAGGGATTGACTACCAGGCGGTAGTATGCCAGCAGGTCCTTGATCTCTTTTCTCTGGTAAAAGGACAGGCTGCCGTAAACCACATAGGGAATGTTCAGTTTGCGAAGTGATTCTTCGAAGATCCTGGACTGTGCATTGGTACGGTACAGGATAGCGAAATCATTGTATTTCAGATGGTCCCGGTAAGCAGTATCCTTGATCAGGGAAGCAACTGAGAATCCTTCGTCATTGTCTGTGCGGCTGCGCAACAAGCGGATCTTTTCACCGGTCTCGTTATCCGACCATATCTGCTTGCTTATCTGGCCCAGGTTATTTTTGATCAGGCTGTTGGCCGCATCAATTATATTTTTTGTAGAACGGTAATTCTGTTCGAGTTTGAAGAGGCTGTAATCCGGGAAATCATGCTGGAAATTCAGGATATTTTCAATCCTTGCCCCGCGGAAGGAATAAATGCTCTGAGCATCGTCCCCCACCACGCATATATTCTTATTCAATTCACTCAGCTGGTTGATGATGCGGTACTGAACAAAGTTGGTGTCCTGGTACTCATCCACAAGCAGGTATGAAAATAGTCCCTGGTATTTCTTTAATATTTCAGGATGGTCACGGAACAGTGTAAATGTATTCAGCAGGAGGTCGTCGAAATCCATGGCATCGGATTTCCTGCATTGATTTACATACTTTTCATAGATCTCCACCACCCTGGGTTTCCTGCTTCGTTTATCCTGTTCGATCAACTGGTGGCTCCCCATATAGGCAGTGGGGGTGATCAGGTTATTCTTGGCCCTGGATATTCTACCGAAAACCTCTCCCGGTTTATAGACCTGCTCGTCTAGTTTCATCTCCCTGATCACGGCCTTTACCACATTTTTTGAATCAGTGGTGTCGTATATGGTATAGCCGGAAGGGTACCCGAGCAGGTTCCCGTCGAACCGGAGTATGCGGGCAAAAACCGAATGAAAGGTACCCATCCACAGGTCCCTGGCCAGGGATTCCCCGACCAGCTGTCCAATGCGTTCCTTCATTTCCCTGGCAGCCTTATTGGTAAAGGTCAGCGCCAGGATCTGTCCGGGTGACACCCCCTGGTGCAAGAGGTAAGCAATGCGATAGGTAAGGACACGGGTTTTCCCCGAACCGGCTCCCGCAATCACCAGGCTGGGACCTTCATACTCTTTTACAGCCAGTTGCTGAGCTTCATTCAGATCTTTCAGGAAATCTACCATCTTTTCTCCTAAATTGAGGTTCCTTGTAGCAAGCAGCGCAACTTGCTCGCATGATGCATAGTTGGCAAAAATAAGCTTTGTCCACTGAAATCCCGGATTATCTCCGGGTTTATTTATCAACTTTTTGAATTAACAAGCTTTCAGATACAAACTTTTCTGCCTGTAACTTTTGAACTTGTAACTTTTTACTTTCTATCTTTGTTGCTCTTTGAAAATGCAATATACCAACATACTATTTCGGTGATTCTCAAGTTATATATTGAAATATTCCGACGCCAGACCATGCACCATTTCCGGTCCCAGAGCAGACCTTATATACTGGCTTTATCCGGTTTGCTGGTATTTATCATACCTGTTGAAGGACAAAGGATCTATTCCGAGGGAGCCGATAAAGCTTATAATATGATGCAGCTTGACAGCAGCTCAATGGATTCAACGGTGCAGGTCTTCATCCATCATTCCCCGGATCCCGGGGATCCGGCCACCCTGTCGCTGACGGCAGAAGACACTGACCTCACATCGGCTTTTCAGTGGAGCAGGTTAGACACTGTAAGTTTCAGTTTTGAGTCCTACCATACTGACAGCAATAGCCAGACATCCCTCATAAACAACCTGGATCCCGGCTGCTACCGTGTACATGTTTCCTCGGATTCAAGCGATACAGTGATGACGGCCTGGGTTTACAGGAACAGCCCCTTCTTAGAAGTGGAAAAGAATGATGAAGGCAAGATCAAAACCTATCAGGCACCCTGTGCTTTCCTGTGGCTTAAAGCAGAGGCAGGCGCCGATACACTCAGATACTATGATTTTTCGGCCGACAGCATGAAAACCATCCCAAATGATATAAGCTCGGAATGGACCTCGGATGATCCGGAGTATGAATTGTACGGTGCCACAAGGATCAGCCTGACCATCCAAAATGAGCCGCCGTATTCCAGGCCACCTACTAAGGACATGTGGTTCACACTCACCATTACTGACAGGTTCGGACTGACCCTGGAGGATGAGGTATTATATGAATCCATACATACCAGGGCGGATTTTGAGATCCTGGCCAAAGAGAGCAGGCATTCGGATGTATGGACGGAAATTGAGAATGTTGATGCCGACAGCCTGGAAGCCCCCCTGGAAGTGAAATTTGTCAACCTTTCGGAGAACGGGGAAGAGTTTTACTGGACCTTTATAGACAGTGCCAAGACCGGTTCCGTTGAAGGGGATACTACCTATGATGTGGCTGATACGGTTGAATTCATTTATTATATACCAAAGAACTATTACCCTTCGCTTGTCTCTGTAAGCAGTGTCGGATGCGAAGATTCCATCAAGTTAATTGATCCCATTTATGTGGTAGATTCAAAACTGGATGTGCCCAATGTCTTTACCCCTGATAATGATAACATAAATGATATTTTCATGGTTTCAGCATTATCCATGAAGGAATTCAGGATCACCATTTTTAACCGCTGGGGCAACCTGGTGTATCAACATGAACAGAAGAGGGATATGTTTGAATGGGAGGGATGGGACGGAACCCTGCAGGGAAGGGGTGACGTTCATTGCGAACCGGGAGTATACTTTTTTGTTATTGAAGCCATAGGCTGGGACAGGGAAAAATACCGCAGCCGTGATGAACGCGGTTTCGTATACCTGTACCGGGGTAATATAACATTCTAAACCTCTGGAACCTTCGAACCTGGAACTTTCCAGCTTTCGAACTCATTCCAGATATGATTTCAAGCCGGACGGATAAACTCACTATAATTTGCCCGGTTAATCACCCGGGTTTCCGCATCTTTATATGCCTGGAGAAAAGTCTTTGAGAAACGGGTTTTTTTTGCTGGATTCCATTTGAACTCGTATGCATGTAAGCGTCCGTCATAATCTTCAATATAATCGATCTCCTGCTGACCATGTGTCCTCCAGAAATAGCGATTGGCATACTGATTGTAATAGTGCGTATATTTTAGTCTTTCACTTACAAGAAAGTTTTCCCAGAGAGCTCCGGTATCCTGCCTGCTGCTGAACGGCGCAAGATTTGCAATGATCATATTTCTTACTCCGTTATCATAGAAGTAGATCTTCCTGCTTCTTTTCAATTCAGTGCGAAGATTTCGATTGAATGATGTTAACCGGAAAATGATAAATACCTGTTCCAGGTAATGGATATACCTTTCCACTGTTTCTTTATCAAGTTCAACAAGCCTGCTCAATTCATTATACGATACTTCATTACCGATCTGAAAGGCCAGGGCTTTTAGTAGTTTTTCTATTTTATAGGGTTTTTTGATCTGTTCCAGTGAAAAGATATCTTTATACATATAACTGTCGGTCAGCTGAGTCAGGATATCCCTGTGATCACTGGAAGAAGTGACAACTTCCGGATAGTAACCGTAAACAAGCCTGGATTCAAGCATACTATCTTCTTCCCAGAGACCGTGGTGATCTGTCATTTCGCCAAATGAAAGCGGGAACAGGTGATATTCCCATTTTCTGCCTGTAAGCGGCTCTTTAATCCTGTCGCTTAGTTCAAAGGCCGAAGAACCAGTGGCAACAACTATTTTTTCCGGCAGATTATCCACAATCATTTTCAATAACAGGCCAATATTGTCTATCCGCTGAGCTTCATCTATAAAAATCCATTTTTCACCAGAAAACATTTGTTGTAATATCCTGATACCTGCCCCTTCAAGATTGTGCCTTACCCCGGGATCATCTCCGTTAAGCCATAAGGGTTTACCTTCAAGTTTTTCAGCAATACGTTTTAATAGTGTTGTCTTTCCGGATTGCCTGGGACCGAGAATTATTACGGCCTTACCTGGTCCAAGCTTATCAGCAACAACATACTCAAGTACTCTGTTTATCATAATATCTCGACTTTAATCGCAAAATTAATATAAATATTTCGATTTAAAACGAGAAATTAATACTTTATTACCTGAGGAACTAAAAAATAACTCCTTGCGAACCTGCGAACCTGCGAATCTATTCCTCGTCCTGTTCGGCTTCGTATGTCTTAAGCAGCTGTTCCTGTACATCAGGCGGTACGGCTGTGTACTCGCCGAATTTCATGGAGTACATGGCACGCCCGTTGGTGAGTGAACTCAGTGCGGTGGAATATTTATTCATTTCTGCAAGGGGCACCTTGGCAGATATCTTCTCAAATCCTTTTTCACTGGTCATTCCCTGCACGATGGCCCGGCGGCCCTGCAGGTCGCTCATTACATCGCCCATCCTGTCACCTGGTACCCACACTTCCACATCATATACGGGTTCAAGTATCTTAGGACCTGCGTGCTTGAATGCTTCCCTGAAGGCATTCCTGCCTGCCAGTTTGAAGGAGATCTCGTTGGAGTCGACCTGGTGCATCTTACCGTCATAAACGGCCACCCTGATATCCCTGGCATAGGATCCTGTGAGCGGTCCTTCTTCCATTTTCTCCATGATGCCTTTCAGTATGGCGGGCATGAAGCGGGCATCTATTGAGCCCCCTACAATGCAGTTGTAATATATAAGCTTTCCGCCCCAGGCCAGGTCGATTTCTTCCTTGTTCCTTACGGATATTTTCATATCCTTTCCGGGCAGCTTGTATTCCTTGGGATCGTCCATTCCTTCTACATAAGGTTCTATCACCATATGGACTTCACCGAATTGTCCGGCTCCCCCTGACTGCTTCTTATGCCTGTAGTCGGCCTGGGCAATCCTGGTAATTGTTTCCCGGTAAGGGATCTTTGGGGGCAGGTATTCCACTTCCAGTTTATATTCATTGTCAATCAGCCATTTTACGATGTTCAGATGGTGTTCACCCTGTCCGCTGACGATGATCTGCTTCAGTTCTTTCGAATATTCGATGACCACGGTCAGGTCTTCTCCGTGTATACGGCTCAGTGCTTCCCCCAGTTTTTCTTCATCACCTTCGACCACAGTTTTTATGGCTGTCCGGAATTTTGGTTCGGGCTGTTCAGTAGCAGGAAGTGTGAAACTTTCCGAGGAAACGGTGAGTGTATGATTTGTACGGGTATTCTTGAGTTTTACAGTTGCCCCGATATCGCCGGCAGAAAGACTGGCTACTTTGGTCTTGTTTTTTCCTGAGGTAACATATAACTGCGAGAGTCTCTCCTTGGTGCGTGTATTGTTATTGCTAAGGTCCATTCCTTCGGTTACCTGTCCTGATATTACTCTGAAATAATTGATCTCTCCGATATGTGATTCATATTCGGTCTTGAAAACAAAGAGGGAAACAGGGCCGCCGGCATCACATTTGATTTCTTTATCATCATCTGTTTTAGCAGGGTCTGCTTCTGCAGGGGAAGGGCTCACATTGACCAGGAATTCCATCAGCCGTCCCACGCCTATGTCAGTTTTTGCCGCACAGCAGAGCACCGGGTATATACCGTTTATCAACAGGCCGTCGGTTATCCCCTGTCTTATTTCTGATTCATCCAGGCTGTCCTTTTCAAAGAACAGTTCCATAAGCCCTTCATCATTCTCGGCTGCCTTCTCCACCAGTTCATTATGCAGTTCATCGGCCCGGTCCTTATGATCATCAGGAATGTCAAGCACTTCAACTTTGCCCCCGCCCTGGGGATACTTGTACAGTTTCATTGTCAGTACATCAATGATGGAGTCGAAGCCCGGACCCGCATTTACCGGGTACTGGATCATCACCACGTCAGATCCGAAACGTTCCTTCAGGTTTTCTATGGATTTCTCAAAGTTTGCCTTATCGTGGTCGCACTGGTTAATGAGGAATACAACAGGTTTGTTCCTTTCCAGCAGGTAGCGAAAATGAATATCTGTCCCGACCTCCACACCGTGCTGGGCATTGATCAGCATCAGCGCTGTATCGCAGACCCTGAGGCTGGAGACCACACCCCCAATGAAATCATCCGCACCCGGGGTATCAAGGATATTGATTTTCTTATCCTTGACCTCAGCATAAAGCAGGGTCGAAAAAATGGACCTGTCGTTCTCATGTTCTATTACACGGTGATCGGACAGCGTATTTTTCTGGTCCACATCTCCTTTTCGGGAGATCACGCCTCCTTCGAATGACATGGCTTCGGCCAGGGTAGTTTTTCCTGATCCTGAATTGCCTACTAATACAATGTTTCTGACCTGATCTGTTTGGTAAGTTTTCATTCAGTTTATTCCTTGTTTTTCATGTGAGCAGCAAAAGTAATAATTTTTTATATAGAACCAAGTTCTGAAAGTGATCTGCTTAATCAGATTTTTTACCCCGAATCACGCACATGAAAAACAGGAAATTTACACTGCCTGAAATGATTCAGATATCAGCCTTCTAACTGATCCCGTTTTGAGGGTAAAAATGCCTGAAAAACCAGGTTAAAAATCAGCTGTAATCATAGTAAAATCAGCATTTTCATATACTGTTCCGAATTTCATTTAAAAAGTTATTGTTTTTTAAAAAAAAAGAATACCTTTGCGAACCGATTTAATAAGATATTTTATAACAATAAATAAGGCTTTTGAAATGCCAACAATTCAACAGTTAGTAAGGAAGGGAAGAAAGAAGCAAATTGAGAAGAGTAAAGCGCCTGCTCTTGATGCATGTCCGCAGCGCAGGGGAGTATGCGTCAGGGTTTATACCACCACTCCCAAAAAGCCGAACTCTGCCATGAGGAAAGTTGCCAGAGTACGTCTTACAAATATGAAGGAGGTAAACGCTTATATTCCGGGGGAAGGGCATAATCTCCAGGAGCATAGTATCGTGCTGATAAGGGGAGGAAGGGTCAAAGACCTGCCCGGTGTCAGGTACCACCTGATCAGGGGGGCCCTCGACACTTCAGGCGTGGAAGGCAGGACCCAGCGCCGGAGTAAATATGGCACCAAGAGGCCTAAGTAAGAACCTAAAATAGGAACCAGTTTTAAAAAGATGCGCTTTGGCGCATCTTTTAATTAATGAAAGCAGATACAAATGAGAAAGGGAAGACCAAAGAAAAGGCTGTTGTTACCGGATCCAAAATACGGGGATGTCCTGGTAACCCAGTTTATAAACAATCTGATGCTTGGTGGCAAGAAGAGTGTTTCTCTGCAGATTTTTTATGATGCTATTGAAATAGTCGGGGAAAAAGTAAAGGAGGAAGACAAGACAGCCCTGGATGTATGGAAACAAGCCCTTGACAACATCACCCCGCAGGTAGAGGTTAAAAGCCGCCGTGTTGGGGGAGCTACATTCCAGGTGCCTATAGAGGTAAGGTCCGAGAGAAAAGTTTCACTGTGCATGAAGAACATGATCTCATTTGCCCGTAAGCGCAGTGGAAAATCCATGAGTGAGAAGCTGGCCGCCGAGATTGTAGCAGCTTATAATCAGGAGGGCGGTGCTTATAAGAGGAAGGAAGATATGCACAGGATGGCCGAAGCAAATAAGGCCTTCGCACATTTCAGATTTTAATTATATAATATAATATATAACCACCCGCTGAAGGCGGGATTTTTATGATCCGGGCAGCTTGATTGAGATGAATGAAGAATTGAAATATACGAGGAATATTGGCATCATGGCCCATATCGATGCAGGCAAGACCACAACAACTGAGCGGGTGCTCTTTTATACAGGTCTTACCCATCGCATGGGCGAGGTACATGATGGCGCTGCCACAATGGACTGGATGGTACAGGAGAAAGAGCGTGGCATCACCATTACATCAGCAGCTATAACCAGCTACTGGAAGTACAGGGACCAGCAGTATAAGATCAATATCATAGATACACCGGGTCATGTGGATTTTACAGTTGAGGTGGAAAGGTCATTGAGGGTGCTTGACGGGACGATTGCCGTTTTTTGTGCGGTAGGAGGTGTGGAACCCCAATCCGAGACGGTCTGGAGACAGGCAGATAAATACAAAGTACCCCGTATTGCCTTTGTCAACAAAATGGACAGGGTGGGCGCCGATTTTTACAGGGTAATCAGCGAGATAGAGGAGAAACTCAAGGCAGTTCCCGTTCCCCTGCAGATCCCTATAGGTTCCGAAGAGGAATTCCAGGGAGTGGTTGACCTTATCGAGAGGAAGGCCCTGTACTGGGAGGATGATGAGAACCTGGGATCTCAGTATATAGAAAAGGAAGTGCCTGAAGATCTGATAGAGCTGTGCGAAGAGTGGCGCGAAAAACTGGTAGAGACCGTTTGTGAATCTGATGATGAACTTCTGGAGAAATTCCTGGAGGACAGGGATTCTATAAGCGTCGATGAATTCCTGGAAGCTGCCAGGAAGGCAACCATAGCGCTCAAGATCGTTCCGGTATTTTGCGGAGCGGCCCTGAGAAACAAAGGCATTCAGAAACTGATCGACGGCATAGTGACCCTGCTGCCCAGTCCCCTTGATATAGGAGCAGTACATGGTTCCAATCCCTTCATCAAAAAAGAAGCTGAAAGGAACCCGGATAATGATGAACCGCTATCTGCCCTGGCCTTCAAAATTGCAACTGATTCCCATTTTGGCAAACTGGCCTATATCAGGGTTTATTCGGGAAGAATGAGTACCGGCAATATGGTGCTGAACTCACGCACCAATAAAAAGGAAAGGATATCCCGTTTGTACCAGATGCATGCAAACAAACAGAATCCCATAGAGATCATTGAAGCCGGAGATATAGGAACAATTGTCGGGTTTAAAGATATTGCCACGGGTGATACGCTCTGTGATCCACAACATCCAATTGCACTGGAATCAATGAAATTTCCGGATCCTGTCCTGAGTATTGCAGTCGAACCCAGGACTCAGGCCGATGTCGAGAAGCTGTCGCTTGCTCTGGCAAAACTTTCTGAAGAGGATCCTACTTTCGAGGTAACCGTTAACGAGGAATCCAATCAGACCATACTCAACGGGATGGGTGAACTGCACCTTGAGATACTGATCGACAGGTTGAAGCGTGAGCATAATGTGGAGTGTAACCAGGGTATTCCCCAGGTTAACTACAGGGAAGCCATTACACAAACGGTGGAACATCATGAAGTATTTAAAAAGCAAACCGGCGGCAGGGGCAAATTTGCTGAGATCGTTTTCAGGCTGGCTCCCGCAGATGATGACCAGACCGGCTTGCAGTTTATTAATGAGATAAAGGGAGGGAATATCCCGAAACAATTCATTCCTGCCATTGAAAAAGGATTTAAGGCTGCCCTTCAAAACGGGCCTCTGGCCAATTATCCTATCCTGGCCGCAAAGGTTGTACTGCTTGACGGCAGTTACCATCCTGTGGATTCTGATGAATTATCCTTTGAGCTTGCTGCAAGGATGGGATTCAAGGATGCAGCCAGGAAGGCAAAACCTGTTCTGATGGAACCGGTAATGTCTACAGAGATCATTACTCCCGAGCAGTACCTGGGCGATGTTATTTCGGATTTCAATAAGCGCAGGGGACAGGTTGCAGGGATGGAGACCAAGGCAGGAGCCAGGGTAATTAAGGGTAAGGTACCCCTTGCAGAAAAATTCGGTTATGTTACGGTCTTGAGGACTATCAGTTCAGGCCGGGCTACATCAAATATGGAATTCTCTCATTATGAAGAGGTTCCGGAAGAAATATCCAATGATTTACTTGAAAAAATAAAAGGAAGATTTTCATTTGCTTAATCAGAACCAAACATGAGTCAGAAGATCAGAATAAAACTCAAATCATACGACCATAACCTCGTGGATAAATCTGCAGAGAAGATCGTGAAAACGGTTAAGTCCACAGGTGCGGTAGTGAGCGGCCCCATACCCCTGCCGACACATAAAAGGGTATTTACGGTACTGCGTTCACCCTTTGTGAATAAGAAATCACGTGAACAGTATCAATTGAGTTCGTACAAGAGATTACTTGATATTTACAGCTCAACTCCCAAAACCATTGATGCACTCATGAAACTTGAATTGCCCAGCGGTGTTGAGGTTGAGATTAAAGTGTAATTTAAACTGAATAGAAATGCCAGGATTAATCGGAAAAAAAGTAGGAATGACTTCGGTGTTTGACGACCAGGGCAGGAACGTACCCTGTACCGTGATCGAGGTAGGACCCTGTACGGTTACCCAAATCAAGACGGCCGATACGGACGGTTACACCGCAGTTCAGCTGGCTTATGATGATAAGAAGGAGAAGCATACACCAAAGGCAATGATCGGTCACTTCAAGAAGGCCAACACCACTCCAAAACGCAAGGTGATTGAACTGAAGGGCTTTGTAAAAGACTGGAAACCGGGTGATGTGATTACCGTTGATTACTTCCATGATGACACATGGCTGGATGTATCCGGATTTTCAAAGGGTAAAGGATTCCAGGGTGTGGTAAAGAGGCATGGTTTCAGAGGGGTAAATGATGCCACACACGGACAGCATAACCGCAGCAGGGCTCCCGGTTCTCTTGGAGCATCTTCGAGCCCTTCCAGGGTATTCAAGGGAATGAAGATGGGCGGCAGAATGGGCGGAGAGAATGTAAAAGTGATCAACCTGAGAGTGGTGAAAATTATTTCTGATGAAAACCTCTTACTACTAAAGGGATCGGTTCCCGGTGCTAAAGGGTCATATTTAATTATTGAAAAGTAATGTGCAGATGAAACCCTCATTTGTGGGTAAACAATTAACTAGAGATTAGAAATAAAAGATAATGATTAGATCAGTCAGCATTGATTTTAAAAATGAGGGTTCGCCGGCCAGGCATTTGTATGGCATGTGTGAGGCCGGCAACAAAAAATCACATCGGGTAGATGAGGTTGAAGAAATGCTGATAACATGATATTTAAAAGCAATTAAATCGAATGAAGTTAGCTGTTGTAAATAAAGAAGGAGAAGATACAGGCAGGAAGGCTGAACTTAAAAAGACAATCTTCGAGATTGAGCCTAACGATCATGCCATATATCTTGATGTAAAGAACTATATGGCCAACCAGCGCCAGGGCACTTCCAAGACAAAGGAAAGGGGAGAAATAACCGGCAGCCGGCGTAAGATCAAGAGGCAGAAAGGTACCGGCACTGCCCGGGCCGGCGATATCAAGTCTCCCATATTCAGGGGGGGAGGAAGGGCCTTCGGTCCGCGTCCCCGCGATTATAATATGAAGGTCAACAAGAAAGTCAAACAACTGGCAAGAAAATCAGCCCTGAGCTATAAGGCAAAGGAGAAGAGCCTGATCGTGCTGGAAGATTTCCAGTTTGAAGCACCCAAAACCAGGGAGTTTGTTGAGATACGGGAAAACCTGAAAATAAATGACAAGCGCTCATTACTGGTATTCGGAGAACGGAATGAAAATATATATCTGGCCTCCAGGAACCTGCAGGGTTCGAAGGTTATTTCTGTCTCAGAATTAAATACCTACGATATAATGCATGCTTCTGTTGTGGTGTTTACCGAGAGTTCACTGAATTCATTGCAATAGGGAAAAGAAAAAAAAGATATAAAGATGGATATTTTAGTCAAACCGATTGTAACCGAGAAAATGACCGCGCAGGGCGAGGTCATGAACCGCTATGGTTTCATCGTTCATAAGGATGCCAATAAGATACAGATCAAGCAGGCCATTGAGAAGCTTTACGGCGTATCGGTAGAATCGGTCAATACTATAAGGTACGGTGGTAAAAGCAAGCAGCAGTTTACACGCGGCGGCATTGTCACCGGGAAAGCAAATTCATATAAGAAGGCTATTGTGACGCTGGTAGAAGGCGACACTATTGATTTTTACAGTAATATTTAGGAACATGGCTGTCAGAAAATTCAAACCTGTAACACCTGGACAAAGACGTAAGGTAGCAAGCTCTTTCGAGGAGATCACGATACAGAAACCCGAGAAGTCCCTGATTTCTCCTATGAAGAAATCAGGTGGCAGGAACAACACGGGAAAAATGACCATGAGATATATGGGCGGTGGTCATAAGAA
>CAZILN010000158.1:0-7290 GCA_964540005.1 uncultured Bacteroidaceae bacterium
GCCACCACACATATAATGAGCAGCCGGTACCACGGGGATCATGTCTTTGCAGATATCTATACCAATCGACAGACACTTTTCATAGATATTCGGGAAATGTTTCTTCAATTCTGATGGATCTTTTGCAGTAGCATCGAGATAAACAAAATCATGGCCCCTGGTTTTCATTTCATTATCAATGGCACGGGCTACGATATCACGGGAAGCCAGGCTGCCCCGCTCATCGTATTTTTTCATGAATTTCTTACCGTCCTGTGTCCTAAGGATAGCCCCGAATCCCCTCAGCGCTTCAGTGATCAGGTAGGAAGGCCGTTCTCCCGGATTATACAGCGAAGTGGGGTGGAACTGCACAAATTCCATGTTCTCCAGGACCCCCTTGGCCCTGTAGACCATGGCCATGCCATCACCTGTGGCAACCGGAGGGTTTGTTGTAGTATGATAAAGGTTCCCGACGCCGCCGGTAGCTAATAAGGTATTTTTAGCCAGGATAGTTATAAGGTTCTCTGAACCAAGGTTCAGCACGTAGGCCCCATGGCATTGAATCTCAGTGGAATAACGCTTCACCAGGAATCCAAGGTGGTGCTGTGTGATAAGGTCCACGGCAAAATGATCCTCCAGTACCTCAATATCAGGATGATTACGTACCTTGTCGGAAAGGGCCCGCTGGATTTCGAAGCCTGTATTGTCTTTGTGGTGAAGTATCCTCTTTTCCGAATGGCCCCCTTCCCTGGCCAGGTCAAATTCCCCGTTTGACTTCCTGTCAAAATTGGCACCCCAGTTGATCAGTTCTTCAATTTGTTTGGGTGCCTCCTTAACCACCATCTCTACGACCTCCCTGTTGCACAGCCCATCACCTGCCTTTAACGTGTCTTCAATATGACTGAGATATGTATCAGGCTCATAGGTTACTGCTGCTATACCACCCTGCGCCAGCCGGGTATTTGTCTCTTCAATCTTTGACTTGGACACTATACATACTTTACCGTGGCCTGCAGCCTTCAGGGCAAAACTCAGTCCCCCGAGTCCGGATCCTATAACCAGAAAATCTACTTTCTTCTTCATGTTCGTTTAATCTACTGCAAAGATAGTAAGATCAGGCTATTTGAAACCAAACAGTAATGTATTTATAAGCATAATTTATTTACATTTGTCCTTCAACAATTTCAAAGTATCGCTATATGGCACAGGAAGATGCCTTTAAAAAACTGATTGCTCACGCCAAGGAATACGGGTTTATTTTTCCATCCAGTGAGATCTATGACGGTCTCAGTGCTGTTTATGATTACGGTCAGAATGGTGTGGAGCTCAAGAACAATATCAAGAGGTACTGGTGGGAAGCCATGGTAAACATGAATGAGAACATCGCAGGGATCGATTCAGCGATTTTTATGCATCCGACTATCTGGAAAGCCTCCGGTCATGTGGATGCATTTAACGATCCGCTTATCGATAACAGGGACAGCAAAAAGAGGTACCGTGCCGACCAGCTGATTGAAGATCACCTGGCAAAGATAGAAAGCAAGATTAGTAAGGAGGTTCAGAAGGCAGCAAAACGGTTCGGGGATAGTTTCGATGAAGCAATGTTCAGGGAGACCAATCCAAGGATACTTGACAATCAGAAAAAGTATAATGAACTGCACAAACGTTTCGTAGCGGCCCTGGAAAATGACGATCTAGGCGAAATCAAACAGATTATTCTTGACTGTGAGATTTCCGATCCTGAATCCGGTTCCAGGAACTGGACAGATGTCAGGCAGTTCAACCTGATGTTCTCAACCAAACTGGGCTCAGTAAGTGAGGAAGCCAATACCATTTACCTGAGGCCTGAAACGGCTCAGGGTATTTTTGTCAATTACCTGAATGTCCAGAAATCAGGCCGCATGAAGATCCCTTTCGGGATCGCCCAGATAGGAAAAGCATTCAGGAACGAAATAGTGGCCCGCCAGTTCATTATGAGGATGCGGGAATTCGAACAGATGGAGATGCAATTCTTCATAAGGCCAGGAGAGGAAATGAAATGGTTTGAACACTGGAAAGAAAAGCGTATGCAATGGCACAAAGCCATGAACCTTGGCAATGACAAGTATCGTTTCCATGATCATGATAAACTGGCTCATTACGCTAATGCTGCCACGGATATTGAATTTGAGTTCCCCATCGGGTTCAGGGAGATAGAGGGTATTCATTCGCGGACAGATTTTGACCTGGATCAGCACCAGAAATACTCGAATAAGAAGATACAATATTTTGATAACGAAACCAGTGAGAGCTTTGTTCCCTATGTGGTAGAAACATCTATCGGACTTGACAGAACATTTCTTTCAGTAATCTCCAGTACGTACACTGAGGAACAAATTGAAAAAGAGGACGGCAGTCCGGACCAGCGGGCAGTAATGAAGATCCCTCCCACCCTTGCACCGGTCAAGGCAGCAGTCCTGCCGCTGGTTAAAAAGGACGGATTACCCGAAGTTGCCCGGAAGATCATGAATGAGCTTAAGTTCGATTTCAACTGCCAGTACGAGGAAAAAGATTCGATTGGAAGGCGTTACCGCAGGCAGGATGCCATCGGTACTCCTTTCTGTATAACAGTTGATCATCAGACGGCCGGAGATAATACCGTCACCATCCGTTACCGGGATTCAATGAAGCAGGAACGCATCCCCATCGATAAGGTTAATGGTATCATAAATGAAAAAGTAAGTATGAGAATACTCCTCGAACAATTATCAGACTAATCCATCAACAATGAGAAAAGTACTGCTTGATTTTGCAAAGTCCCATCTGGTTGTCGTACTGGTATTTATCGGGATAAGCCTGGCCTATTTCAGTCCGCTCCTGGAAGGGAAGGTGCTGCAGCAATCAGATATGACACAGGTCCAGGGCATGTCACGGGAACTTACTGAATTTCATGAAGAAACCGGTGAATATTCCCAGTGGACCAACTCCATGTTTTCAGGCATGCCCGCTTTTCATGTAGGTACAACCGGTGCCAAACGCACTATTTATACCTACCTGGCAGAGATCATGAGGTTTGGCAGCAGTTTTATCAGTCCTTTTGGAGTTTTCATGCTCCTTTTACTCGGGTTTTATATCCTTCTGCTTTCAATGCGCCTCAATCACTGGCTGAGTGCCATCGGTGCTTTTGCATTTGCTTTTTCTTCCTATAATATGATCATTGTTGAAGTCGGGCATATCAATAAGGCCTATGCCATTGCTTTCATGGCCCCGGTTATTGCGGGGATCCTGCTTACCTACAGGGGCAAACACCTGATCGGCGGCCTGGTTTTTATACTTGGACTGGGTCTTGAGTTGTACAGCAACCACCTGCAGATCACTTACTACCTGCTGATCATATCCCTTGTGATTGTGGTGACCAAGCTGGTGTATTCACTGAAGGAAAAAGAACTCAGGAAATTTCTGACTGCAACCGGCATTCTCATTGTTGCTGCCATAATAGCCGTACTTCCGAATATTTCCAGTCTCTGGGTCAACTATGAAATATCCAAACAAAGCATGCGCGGGAACCCTGAACTAACAATGGACCAGGAAAACCAGACATCCGGTCTTGATAAGGATTATGCCCTGGGATGGAGCTACGGGAGAGCTGAGGCATTCTCGCTGATGATTCCCTACGTTAAAGGGGGCAAAACTTCCCGTCTCGGAGAAAATAAAAACGCCATCGAGAAGGTTGATCCGCAGTACCGGGAGGCCGTAGGTAACCAGAACCATTACTGGGGTGCCAAGGCCACTACTTCCGGTGACAACTATTCAGGGGCCATTGTTGTCTTCTTTTTCGTTTTCGGATTGCTTGTCTTCAAAGGCAGCCTGCGCTGGTGGATACTGATTACAACAAGCCTTTCCATATTACTGTCCTGGGGTAATAATCTGCCCGGACTGTCTTATTTTTTCCTGGATCATGTTCCCTTATACAATAAATTCAGGACCGTAGAGATGACACTGGTCATTGCCTGTTTCAACATCCCCCTTCTTGCCTTCCTGGCTATTGACCGTATTCAAAGGGAGCCCGATATAATAACAAAAAATAAGAAAAAATTACTTATCGCTTTTGGCCTGACCGGTGGCCTGTCCCTGGTCTTCTACCTGATACCTGATCTGTTCAGCTTTTTCACCGAACAGGAAAAGCAAATTTTCAATCAGCAACTGGCAGGTGCAGAACCCGGATATGCAGCCCAGTTCAGGGCTTTCACCGATGAACTGGAAACCGCCCGTAAGTATATCTTCCGCTATGATGCCATCCGCAGCTTTTTCTTCATTGCGGCCGCCTTTCTGCTTACCTGGTTCTACGCTAATAAAAAGCTGAAACTGGCATACTTTATTGCCGGACTCGGGTTCTTTATTCTAATCGATATGTGGATGGTAGATAAGAGATATCTGAATAATGATAATTTCCTTACCAAAAGGCAAAAACAAAACATTATTTCCAGAACTCCGGCTGATGATTTCATTCTGCAGGACCCCGATATGCATTACAGGGTGGTAAACCTGACAAAGTCACCCTGGAATGATGCCACTACATCATATTATCATAAATCGATAGGCGGTTACCACGGGGCCAAATTGCGCAGGTACCAGGACCTGATCGAGTTCTACATTTCTCCCGGACTCCAGTCCATAATCGGAACGCTCAACACCCAGCCCAGCATTGCACAGCTTGATTCTGTCCTGGCCCGCCAGCAGGTACTGAATATGATCAATACCAAATACATTATTTACAACCCTTCTGCACAGCCGATTACTAACCTCCGTGCCATGGGCCATGCATGGATTGTCAATGATGTCAAAATAGTCAATAATGCGGACGAAGAGATCACAGCCCTGTCTGCTAATAATCTCGGTGATGTGGCGATTGTTGATAAGCGGTTTACAGAGCTGATCCCTGATGACCTCCCAC
Organism: uncultured Bacteroidaceae bacterium; assembly: GCA_964540005.1. GTDB lineage: Bacteria > Bacteroidota > Bacteroidia > Bacteroidales > SM23-62 > CAZILN01. The sequence goes on from CAZILN010000158.1 coordinate 4,913, forward strand.
ATAATGAACCCAAAGGAACGGTAAAGCTGACCGAATACCGGCCCAATTACCTGTCATACCAGGCCGAACTTGATCAGAAATCACTGGTTCTCTTTTCGGATGTTTATTATGAGGGGGGATGGAATGCCTTTATCGATGGCAAACCCGTACCTCATTTTCGGGCCAATTATATACTACGGGCTCTGCCCGTTGAAGCCGGGGATCATATGATAGAATTCAGGTTCGAATTCAAACCCTTTGAACTGGGTGAAAAAATCTCCATGGCAGGTTCCATTCTGGTCCTGATTACATTACTTGCCGGATCAGGCTACCAGTTTTATCTTTCGGTATATAAAAAACCTTAAATCCTTCTGTGCTTTAAATAAAAATTCAGCAGGCGGGCACCAAAAATAAAATGCCTGAAGAAAGTAGGTATGAATCCGTAATACATGGTCATAATGGCAAACCTTTCTTTGAGTCCCTGCCTGACCTTTGTCCGTGACAACCCCCCTTCAAGGAATTTCGACAGCACCAAGCCGGTGTTGTGAATGACGGAAGAATTTTTTGCCGCACGAATCACCCAATCGACATCTGAGGAGATCCGGTAGTTCAGATTGTATTCAGGGGCAATCTCTCTTCTGACAATAATGGATTGATGGCAGACCAGCATCCCCTGCCGGAAACTTTTCCATGTCATGTGATCGGGTGGTTTTAACCGCCTGTCGCCAATTTCATTACCGTCAGCATCAATGATCATCGTACCACCATACATAATATCGGCCTTATAATCAGCACTCTTCATGATCAATTCCAGCATATCCTCCGAGAATATCCGATCCCCTGAATTCACAAACCAGACATATTCTCCTGATGCCATTCTCAATCCCTTATTCATGGCATCATATAATCCCTTATCCGGGTCACTGGTCCATTTGCTAATCCTGTTTTCATATTTTTTAATAATATCAAGAGTACCGTCATCAGATTTCCCGTCAACAATTATATATTCCAGGCTGGGGTATGTCTGATCAATCACGCTCAGGATGGTTTTTTCAATATAATCCCTGTCATTATATACTATCGTAATAATTGAAACAAGTGGCTCATTTAATATAGCATGGTTCATCTGAGTGATCTTAGGATTTTCTTATATTCCTGATATTTGTAATCCATTTCCCGGGATGATTCCATTTGTTCCATAAGCCCCTGATCTTCTCGAGCTCAATCTCTTCATAAAATCCAAAGGGATACAAAATCAAAGGAAAGGCAACAATTATCAACGTTTTTATGATCAGCCGAAGAAGGAGGCTCCAGTCATCAATGACCAGGCTGCACAAATACAGCGCCAGTGCAACCAGCATCATCAGGAATACCTTTTTCAGTTCATATGGAATCCTGTAATATTTCTGGGCATACAGGTAGATAACGGCAAAGAAAACGATCTGTGAAATGAGGGTGGCTACGGCAGCCCCCATTATCCCAAAGAACGGGATCATCAAAAGGTTCAATCCAAGATTCATCGCTGCAATTACCATAATCACCCCTCCGATGATACCAGTCCTTTTTGTAATCTGTAATCCTATCATGGAGGTATCCTTCAGCATCCCGAACAGGATGGAGAAAGAAATGACCGGTATGATCACATAAGATTCCCAATAGGCTGTACCGGTAGCAAAAACCTTTATAATCTCCTTGCTGAAAAGCGACATCCCCAGCACACAAATGGCCACCACGAAAGTAAAATAAGTCATTAGCTTGGAATAAAAGCGTTTATTATCAGGTTGGTTCATCATCTGGAAGATCATCGGGAGGATGGCCAGCTGAATAGAGGCAACCACAATGATCTTAATCGTATTAGCTATCCTGAAACCAAGACTGTAACGGGCTACATCCTCAAGTTCACGCAGGAAGTTCAGGGTATATCTATCAAATAAAGACAGAAGGATGCCTGAGATGGATCCAAGTATAAGAGGAATGCTGTAATTGAACATTTTCATAAGCACGGCAAACTCCAGCCTTAAGACGGTATTCCTGATGATGTAAACGGATAAGGACAGGAGAAAAAATATCCCGCCTATAATCTGTGCCAGGTAGATCCCGTCCAATCCTTTGCCATAACCAACCACAAAAAGGATGGTGAAACCAAGGGTGACCAATAGTTTCAAGACACTGGTGATTGTATAAAGAGTGGGCCTGGATTGCAGTCTAAGCAAGACCTGCGGCCCCTGTCCAAGCACCTGCAGGGCAGCCGACACATACATAAGCATAAACAGGCCGGCATATCTGGAGGTATTGAATAATAATTCGGAGATGGATGTTCTGAATGGGCATATTAGCGAAAACAACAACACAGAGAGAAGTAACTGGAAAAAAAGAACCGTGAAAAACATGGTCTTCTG
>CAZILN010000159.1:0-9747 GCA_964540005.1 uncultured Bacteroidaceae bacterium
GCTTAATGTGTAACTAAATGCCCAATCAATTGATGAAGTTTCTGCAATAGTTAAAACAGATGGTTCACCATTAGTCTTAGAGTCAGAAACATTTAATCCGTAAATTAAATAAGTTCCTAATCTAGCATACGCAGAATACCAGCAAGACTTTATAGTTACTCTATAAAGCTTGCCATTTTCAATTAAAATTGTTTTGTCTCCACCATTTGCCACTGTATAACATTCAGTAGATGTCTGGGCAAATGCTTGATTAAAAACAATTCCAATCAAAAAGATTGTTGTTAAAAACTTTAAAAGTGTTTTTTTCATAATCAATAATTTTAAATTAATTACTTAAGTTTCCTAGTATTTAAAGTGTTATATATCAATTAGTTAAGATTCCGATTTTCGTCTCAAAATATACACCAAGCAATTGTTATACAGCACATTACAACGGTAATAACAGCTCATGCAGCTCGTTTTTTCTCAAACACTGGTGAAAATAGTCTCATAATCTCCTCTGCCCTTTGATTGTCCCGGATCATTTCTTCAAACAGTTCTATGCAGTCAATCTTCAGTATTTCCCCTATCCCGTTGACAATTTCCCAGAATATATCCATCAAATACCGGGTTATGTTCTCTTCCTGGGCCTGCGAACTCAACAGATCAAAGATGCTGCCAAGGCTCTGGCCGTAGTACCTCTGTTTATACAATAATAGCATAATGTATTGCATCATAGCCAGAGTGGTGGCCCCGATCTGAGAGTCGAAATTATTGCACTGGCATTTTCCGAGCTGAAGGTGCTGCTTTGCATCCTTAAAAAATACTTCGCAACTCCACCTTATATGATAGACCTCCATAAGCTTATTGAACCCTATCTTCAGGTCATTGGTTATAAAGGCCCTCCATTTACTCCCAGACCCCAGCTTTACAAAGAACAAGTTCACCCTGCGGTTATCGTACCAGACAGGGACCATGATGTATTTGGCATTAAACTTCCGGTTTCGCTTTATTTTCTTCCGGTACCTTTTTCTCAGATCGTCCGCATTCATTTCTTTATCATCAAGGCAATCCCGGTATAAAGTCTTTCCCATCTTTACCATGGCTATGAGCTTTATGCTTTTGGTACGGAACGATTCGATGCGGGCAAGGATCTCCTTTGAGAAGAACCAGCTGTCAAACAGAACATAATCAAATTCAAAACCTCTTTTGACCGCTCTGGATATCATATTGATCACACTCTGAACCTTGCTCATATCAGATTCCGACTTCCGCTGGTACCCAGGACTGGCCTTATCTCTGTTTTTCCTGAACTGATTTCGCCGCTGTGCTGGGGTTAGTCCGTATAGCGGAGCTTTCTTCTCCATCTTCCTGACCAATCCCTCCTTTTCTTCCAGGATGGCCTTCGCTTGTTTCATCTTTCCACGAAGTCTCGACTGCTTCTTCTTGGAGCGGGATACCCGTTTTTCCTGCTTCTCATATTCCAACACTACGGTCTTCTTTGAACAAGCATTCATTTCTTCCTTAAGGGAGTTCAGCATTGCCCTCTTCTCCAAGTGTTGCTTTCTGTGCTCCCGGTAATCCAGTTCAGCTTGCTTTGCCTTCCGTTTTGCCCGGTTGCGTTTTTTCCGTGCTTTATCAAGCTCACCACCCCGTTCACGATGCAGTGAAAAATCAACAGGGATAAAACTACCACCATCCCAATAACCACAGATCAGAAGCTTATAGCCAAAGATATACCGGCCGGTAACATGGTCATGCATCTTGCTGACTGCCTCTATCTTTTTCCCGCTTTTCTCTATGGGACTGTCATCAAATATCAAAGCCTTAATCTTGCCGCAATATTCAGTTATGCGGGCCGAAAGATTCAGATACCGCTTGGCATACAGATACAGGATCGTACGCCAGCTAATATATTCATTGCCCAGCAGATCATAGTAAGGATTCTTACTGCCATCTCGGTCTGTAAGCTTCCCAAACTGCCGGCTAAAGTAGCTGTGGATGTTCCGGCTTTGGTAAAATAGCATAACCAGCAAGGATGTCATGATCAGGGTAACCCTGATACCACTCTGCTTAACTGACTCAAACTGTCCGAATATGCGCTGTATGTCAAAGAACCCTAACGTGTCTTCCAGGCATGCGCCTGTTTTGTCGTCGCTATCAATGAATTTTTGAAATTCTCCTAAATTTTCCGTAATTTTCATGTGTTGCATGTCGTATTTGTGTGCTAACTAACTCAAATATAGTCAATTAGACTAAGGCATGCAACATTTTTTATTTTTCCAACTGCTTGTTTATCAACATTTTATCAACTAGGAAACTTTAGTTAATAACTTTTGAAATACGATTACATTTTATTAATGCTTATTTTTGGAATAATCAAACCTGTAAATTCTTAAAGAACTGAAATGAATTATATTTTATCACATAATTTTAGATATTCTTGGATGGGCTTTGTCCTACTTTGTCTATTTGCAATGACATTTAAAATAAAAGCACAGCCATCGGGAGGACCATACGGTCCAATCTCTAAAATCTATGAACTCCCAGATGCTAATACAATATACTATGTGGCTCCAGATGGTAAAGAAGAAGTTCCTGGAACTGAGTTGAACCAGCCAACTACCTTGGAGTCGGCAATCTCTCGGGTGGTTACAGGAGATGCGATTGTTCTCCGCGGAGGCGTTTACCGGACTGGGGAACTGATTTTTAATCAGGGAATTACCCTGCAGCCATTTCATGATGAACAGCCAGTTCTTAAAGGAACTCAAATCGCAACTGAAGGTGTTGCACTAAGGGGCAATGTATGGAGAATCCCATGGAAACGATTGTTCCCGAGTAAACCTCTTGACTGGTGGCGGCGAGATCGTGAAGGAGTAAGAACACCTTTGCACCGCTTTAACAATGACATGGTTTTTATTGATGGTAATTCCCTTCTATCTGTTGGGTGGGAAGGAGATGTTGACGAGAACTCATACTACATAGACTATGAGAAGGAGCAGGTTTATATTGGTGTCGATCCAGCTAAGCATCTGGTCGAGATTTCTGCTTATGGCGGTGCTCTTGTTCGTACTACTTCCAAAGTGCATGGAAAAGTTAATGATAAAAAGGGACCTGTTATTCGTGGAATTACATTTACACAATACGCGTGGCGGGCTATTGAAATTGAAGGAAAACGAAGCTTTGGACCTACTGACGAACCAACAGACGAGCCTCTCGGGCTATCAGATCCATCCACATATGGAAAAGAGGTTATTGGTACAACGCTTGAAAATGTGACAATAACGCATTGTTCCCGTGTGGCAGGTTTTTTCCGTGGAGATAGCCTCACTATCCGCCAATCGCTTTTCAGTAATACGAGTACTGAAGGCGTGTATGTGATTGGTTCGTCTGATGTACTGCTTGAGGGAAACATATTTCGCAGCAATAATGTAGAGAATCTTACAGGTTATTATCCTTCTGCAGTCAAAATATTCAATCAATCTCATCGTGTCACCTGCCGGAATAACCTGGTGATGGATAATCCGAACTCGAATGGCATCTGGTATGATGTTGGCAATAAAGATGGGATATTCATCAATAACTGGGTTCAGGACTGTATAAACGGGTTCTTCTTCGAAATCTCCGCAGGGGCTATTTGTGTTGGTAATGTTTTCCTAAATTGCGGAAATGGCATTTATGTCCTCAATAGCTCGGATGTCAGGGCCTGGCATAATACCTTGGTCAATTGCTCGGCAACTTTCAGTCGCACAAACCGAGGAGCAACAGGTGATCATTTCGGGTGGCACGCGGCTACAGGACCAGATGTAGATCAACGGGATGGACATGTTTTTGTTGCTAACCTTTTAGTGGCAGACAGCCGATTTCAAAGGCCATTACTCCAATTTCGACAATCGAACGATCTATGTGGCAAACTCACCGGCTCCCAGATTGACAAGCTCGACGGAAATGTCTATGTCCGGGATAAAGGTGCTAACACTATATTCATTTGGAGTCCTGCAAAAGGTGAAACCTGTACAACAGAGTTTAAGAATATTGAAGACTTTCAAAAAATCTATCCTGAGTTTGAGACTCATAGTAAAGTCTTGAATTCAGACATGAGATCCATTTTTAAAAGTCCGGAATTAAACAATTATGAGTTAATTAAACCATTACAAGAGTCAGCCTTGACAATTCCTCTACCAGATGATATCAAGAAGTTAATTGGCTGGAGTGAAACTGGTATTCAAATACCCGGTGCATTCCCCATTAAGTTTTGAAATATCTTCTCGACTATTACAGCCCAGCTTGTGCCTAACAGGTATATCAATCCGATCGCTTTCCCGGGGTTCCTACCCAGATCCTGTTCACACGATAATTAATAACCATACCTATAAATACTCCCACAAGGCAGGATGCCCAGGCATATATGATGAGGTTGGTGGAGATGCCTACAATAAGGGCAGGGACGATCACACCCAGTAAACAGAGCAATATGGAGATATTTACGCTGTAACGGTTTATATCAGGGATGATCCAGATGACCAGGGTCAGGAAGCCCAGCGACATGGTCAGGGAAACGAAGAGAAAAGTAGCATCGACAATATCCCTAAGGATAAGGGCTACTCCTATTCCAAGGGCCATAAGGATGGCCATGGAGATCCTCATAGTCCGGTATACCTGCTGCTGGTTAAGGTCATATGATTTTTGCAGAAGATCCTGGGTCACCGTTGAGGCGGTAGTAAACAGGTAGGTATCTGCAGAAGATGAGACTGCGGAGTATATTATTACCACTGATAATCCGGAAAGACCGATAGGGAGAAGATTGCTGAATCCTACAATAAGGGCCGTATCGGGATCAATGCTGGGCAGTTCTGTCCTTACGGCCAGTCCAATCAGAAGCAGTATGATCCCTATAACCAGATAAAAAACCGAGGACCAGAAAAGGCTGCGTTTGAAATGCTTCTGATCCTTTATGGCATATACCCTTTGCCATAATTCTGCAGAAGCCATAGGGATGAAAAAACCGGCCAGGAAAAAGCTGATTATCTGGAATACCGGGATACTGAAAAGCTCCCGGGTTGAAATGTTTATTGTTGAGCTGGAAGTGATTATCAGGAAAAGCATCAGGATGAATAACAGGAAGATGCCTATTGTCTGAATAATATCGGTCTTTACTACAGCATTGAATCCCCCCATCAGCAGGTATAACAGGATGATAACCCCCACAAGTATAACAGAGAATTCATAGCTGATCGGAGTATACTCCTCGATCAGTTTGGCCCCAGCTGTAAAATTCAGGACCACCCATCCAAACATAATTATCATAACAATCACAGAGGCCAGATAACCTGCAAACCTTCCTTTCAGGAAAAAGAAAAAATCAGGAAGGGTATAGAACTTCTGTTCATCGGCAAGTTTTTTAACCTTGGTGCCAAAAAAGTAAAAGACAAAAAGCCCGATCACAGAGCCAATGAAATACCAAAGTGCACCCATGCCATACAAGTAAACCAGGGCAGTGTAGGTAAGCAGAATAGCTGCACCTATCCGGCTCGAGAAAATAGTAGTCGTTGCCTGGAAGGATTTCAGCTTCCTTCCGGCGATCAGGTAATCCTCCCTGTCGGACTTTTTTCCTGTCCAGAGTCCAACTACAAGAATGATAATAAAATAAATGGCTATGAGGAAAATATCCAGTCCGGATAACATGGTAATCATATTAGGTTTGGAAACATAAGGCTGTATCAGAGGGCAGTATCAATAGAATGTTATTAATTTGACATGCGTATCATCAGCCAAAATAAAAAAACAAATTCAGACAGCAATATGCAGGAATGTTTTTTACATAGTCCGGTAAGCAGTCAGGTTTAATTAGGGGGCTCAGCTGTTTTCCCCGTCCCTGAAGATAAACCCTACTCCACGAATGGTATCGAGTGATACGGAAGCCTCCGGTTTAAGGTATTTACGGATACGGGTGATGAAAACATCCATGCTTCTGCCCAGGAAATAATCGTCCTCCCCCCATAAGTCGGTGAGGATCTTTTCCCGTTTCAGAACAGTATTTTTATGTTCTGCAAGGTATTTAAGCAGTTCTGCTTCTTTCAGGGTCATCTGGTGTGAAGAACCGTAACCTGACAGCATCAGTTCATCAAAACGGAATTCAAACTCACCTATGCTGATAGGTTCCAAACCAATTTTTCGGGCCCGTCGCAGGATGTTCCTGACCCTCAGGATCAGTTCCTCAACCTCGAAAGGTTTGGTGATATAGTCATCGGCCCCGATCTTAAGTCCCTTTAACTTATCTTTTTTCTGATTTTTAGCTGTAAGGAAAAGGACCGGCATTTCCTGGTCATGTTTTTTGATCTTCTGGGCAAGGGTGTAGCCATCCATAACCGGCATCATTATATCAAGCAGGCAGATGTCAACGTGCTGCTCCTCGAAAATATCAAGCCCCTTTTGCCCATTTTCGGCAGCAAGCACTGTAAAACCTTGCAATTCAAGGTATTGGGATAATATGCTGCGCAGGTCAGTATCGTCTTCAGCCAGAAGTATGATCATTGTTAAATGGAATATTAATAGTAAAAGTACTTCCTTTTCCCGGGTTACTTGTCAGGAATATCTCGCCCTCGTGGGCCGTTACTATCTGCTTCACATAATAGAGTCCAAGCCCCAATCCTTTAACCGTTTTAAAATCACCCTTACCCACCCGGTAGAATTTATCGAAAATATGTTTCTGCTCTTCCTTCTTCATTCCGATGCCATTATCACTGATCTGGATACTGAGCTTGTCATTCAATAGAACCCTGACATGGATCTCGGGAGAATCTTCGCAATACTTAACCGCATTGGAAAGCAGGTTATTGATAACGGTCGTCATATGGATCTCATCCATGGAAATATAATCTTTTTCAAGTTCAAATTCTTCAGTGAGTTTGAGTTCATCATTGTTATGCTCCATCCTGAAAGAATCCAGCCGCTCTTTCATAAACTCCCAGATATGCACCTTCTTTTTCTTGAGCCTGACCTGGTCCTTTTCCCAGATACTGATATCCAGTATCCTGTCAATCAGCTGGGTCAGGTGCTTGTTCTGTTTCTTAATGATCTTTGATATTTCCCGGACCTTAGCCCGGTTTTCCATCATCTGGTCGTCACTCAGTGTGGTGGTGGCAACGGCAATGGTCGACAGGGGTGTTTTCAGCTCATGGGTCATATTATTGATGAAATCAGATTTCATATCTGATAACTTTTTCTGGATGAGCATGTTCCGTGTAGTCAGGCTGAAGATGAACAGTACTACCAGGATGGTAATACCTGCCAGGATCAGCGTGAGTGTCATTTCGCGGTAGATGATCCTGTTGCGCTGTGGCAGATCGACAAAATAAGCAAAGTAGATACTGAAATAATTACTTTCCGCCCTGTAGGTCTTTGCAAGCAGAGCATTTTTAAATTCATGTGGAGGGGTATAGGTGCTGTCTTCCAGGACAGAAAATTCCTGATCAAAATCCAGAAGGGATAGTTTCATAATGCTGATACCTGAATGCATTTCAGTGGAGGCATCTTTTTTCCGGAGGTAATCAGCTATAAATTGATCTGTTTCGATCCTTTCGAGTATAGAGGTAAAACGGTTCAGAATATCAGTTCTGAATCCCAGACTGTCATCGGATGTTACCACTTGATCCATGTCGAAAATATAGTCAAGGGCCTGCTCATCCATAATACCCAGAACGGTATCAAGGTGGGCATAGGAAGAATAATTTTCATACTCAATCAGTGCTTCCCTGACAAGCCCGGTATATTTTATATCAAACTGTTCTTTTTTATTCCTGAAAGTCTGGGAGATGGAATATCCCTGTATAAGGATCAGAATCGCAAAAGCAATAAATGAAATACTTATGGCTAATCTGGGTCTCATTATTTGTCATAAAAATCCAAATCAAAAATAAGGGATAATCTGTCCACTTTGCCACATTAACCAAGCATTAACACAACATTAACCGAAGCGCATAAGAATAGCCTTTATATTTGGTCATGAAATTAAAAATCAAATTTAAACTTATGAAAACAAGAGTATTATTCAGATTATTACTGGTAACAGGATTATTCGGATTAATAAATATCAACCTGCTAGCCCAGGAGGTGGTTATTTCTACAGGAGAAGCAGAATCTGTAGACAGGGTCAGGGCATTGGAGCGCGCAGAAGCTCGAGATGCAGGCAGTGCCTATTTTTATTCTTACGGCCAGGAAAGGAGCTCAAAGCTGTCGTTGTATAAGAACTTTAAAAACGAATCTACAGAAAAGGAAGGAGAGTTTAAAGTTGAACAAGAAGTCAGAAGGATGAAAATAAACATACAGGGACATGTAAAATCAGGTACGATAAAAGTTACCCTCCTGCTACCCGGTGGTGAAGTGTATAAGGACCTGACCCTGGATGATTCAGCGGATCTTGAGTGGTCCTCCTCTTTCTCTATTGAAGAAGGGGTAAATAAGTACCACGGCTCATGGAAATACAAGATTAAAGCAGTTAATGCTGAAGGAATGTACAATTTGTCCATTACTACATATTAGCCAGTGTATTGGAGTTCCATGAAGGCCTCCCCGGAATCCGGGGGGGCTTTTGTGCTTAAATCCACTCGTTCAGCTTTTTGCCTGGGATCTGGCCCACGAATCCTTCAGGCTGACTGTCCGGTTAAAGACAAGTTTCTCAGCTGTGCTGTCAGGATCAACACAGAAGTATCCAATCCGCTGGAACTGGAATATATCGCCCGGTGCTGCTGATTTTAATCCGGGTTCAATAAAGCTTTCAATTACTGTTAATGAATCAGGATTCAGGTTGGATTTGAAATCCTTTCCTTCTTCTGCGATGTCGGGATCTTCGGTCAGGAACAGGCGGTCGTAGAGGCGGACTTCCGCTTTCAGGGCGTGGGCTGCTGATACCCAGTGAAGGGTTCCTTTTACTTTACGGCTGCTCTGGGGGCCGCCGCTCTTTGTTTCCGGATCATAGGTACATCTTACTTCAGTAATATTTCCCTCCTGGTCTTTTATGACTTCTTCGCACTTGATGATATAGGCGCTCTTCAGCCTGACCTCTTTTCCCGGGGCGAGCCTGAAGAATTTGTTCGGGGGATCTTCCATGAAATCCTCCCCTTCAATATATACCTCTTTTGAGAAGGGTATCTCCCTGGTCCCCTGGCTTTCATCTTCGGGATTGTTAACCGTCTCCAGCCATTCTTCCTTTCCATCAGGATAATTGGTAATGACAAGCTTCAGTGGATTCAGTACTGCCATCATGCGCTTGGCTTTCTTATTGAGATCTTCGCGTAAGCTGTACTCAAGAAGCCCAACATCTATTATCCCGTCAAATTTTGTCACACCTATGCGATCTGCAAAATTCCTGATCGATTCCGGAGTATAACCCCTGCGTCTTAACCCGGTAATGGTGGGCATTCTTGGGTCATCCCATCCGGAAACGAGTTTTTCCTGCACCAGCTGCAGCATCTTCCTTTTACTCATTATAGTATAACTCAGGTTCAGCCGGGCAAACTCAATCTGTCGCGGGCGATATCCTCCTTTTGCCAGTTGGTCAAGGAACCAGTCGTAAAGAGGGCGGTGGACCTCAAACTCCAGGGTACAGATGGAATGGGTAATGCCTTCAAAGAAATCTGATTGGCCGTGCGCAAAATCATACATGGGGTAGATGCACCAGGTATCCCCGGTACGGTGATGTGAGGCATGTTTGATTCGGTAGAGAACAGGATCGCGCATATGCATGTTAGGCGAGGACATATCTATTTT
>CAZILN010000160.1:0-10420 GCA_964540005.1 uncultured Bacteroidaceae bacterium
CCGATATTAAGAATATTGGCGGCAGGTATGCGGGAGCCATTACGGCAGGAAAGTTCCTCGAGCATTTTACCAATTATCCCTTCATCCATCTTGATATAGCGGGACCTTCATACTCTAAAGTTGATGACGGATACCGTGGCCAGGGAGGCAGTGGAATTTGTGTCAGGCTCCTGTATGACTTCCTGAAAACTTCAATCGAGTGAACGAATCTAAAATCAAAATAGGTATCACACATGGTGATATTAATGGCATCGGCTATGAGATCATTATTAAAACTTTAATGGATAGCAGAATTCTGGATATCTGCACACCCATTATCTATGGCTCCCCAAAAATTGCTGCATACCATCGCAAGGCACTGGATCTGGAAAATTTCAGCCTGAATATCATTAAGGCCCCTCATGAAGCCAACCAGAAAAGGGCCAATATTATTAATTGTGTTGATGAAAATGTCAGGGTGGAACTTGGTAAATCAACCGAGATTGCAGGGGAAGCCTCCTATCTTGCCCTGAGCCGTGCAGCTGAGGATCTGAAGCACCAGCGGATCAACGCACTGGTCACCGCACCCATTAATAAACACAACATACAATCCAGTAACTTTGATTTTGCAGGTCATACAGAATATTTAAAAGAATATTTTGAGTCCGAAGACGCGCTGATGCTGATGATCTCTGATATTTTAAAGGTTGGGGTTGTAAGTACTCATGTGGCGCTACGCGAAGTACCCTCCATGCTGAGTAAAGAATTGGTGCTTGGGAAAATAAGGATACTCAATGATTCTTTAATCAAGGATTTCAGGATCAGGAAGCCCAGGATTGCTGTACTCGGACTGAATCCCCATGCCGGAGAAGAGGGAATACTGGGCAGTGAAGAGAATGAGATCATTATTCCGGCCATCAATCAGGCCAAAGAGGAGAACATCATAGCAATCGGGCCCTTCCCGGCTGACGGTCATTTCGGATCGGGTGATTTTGCTAAATTTGACGCTACACTGGCCATGTATCATGACCAGGGACTGGCACCCTTCAAATCCATCATCTTTGATGCAGGGGTAAATTTCACAGCCGGATTGCCTGTTGTCAGGACCTCTCCTGCACATGGCACTGCATTCGAGCTGGCTGGCAGGAATATGGCCAAACATGATTCTTTCAGGGAGGCTCTTTTTGCATGCTGTGACATCTACAGGAACCGCTTCAGCGAGGAGGAATTAAATAAAGATCCCTTAAAGATTACAGATCTGTCCGATACTCTCTGAAACCTTTCTGATACTTTCTGAAACCTTTTTATTGTCATTCAGGTACGTCTATGATCTGTTCTTCCCGGATGCCTCTTAATCAGTGGAAAGCTTATCCTTCTTACTGCTAAGTGCTTATATAACATATTCCCTGACTGCACATCGATGTTTTTTTATGATTAGCTTTGTTTGTATACTAAAACCAAAAAGTAAGCAAAATGGCCAAAATCACTAAAGAAGACGCCCTCAACTACCATTCAAGCGGAAGGCCCGGTAAAATTGAGGTTATCCCGACCAAACCCCACAGTACACAAATGGATCTGTCCCTGGCTTATTCTCCCGGTGTGGCAGAACCCTGCCTTGAAATAAAGAAAAACCCCGAGGATATATTTAAATATACTGCAAAGGGTAACCTTGTGGCAGTTATTTCCAATGGGACAGCCGTACTGGGACTGGGGAATATTGGCGCTTACGCCGGGAAACCGGTTATGGAAGGAAAAGGTTTGCTCTTCAAGATATTCGCCGATGTAGATGTTTTTGATATAGAAATCGATGAGGAAGATGTGGAAAAAATCATCGAGATCGTCAAGAAAATATCCCCCACATTCGGAGGGATCAACCTGGAAGACATAAAAGCCCCTGAATGCTTTGAAATTGAACAGCGGTTAATAAAAGAACTGGATATCCCGGTCTTTCATGACGACCAGCACGGTACCGCCATAATTTCCGCAGCAGGCCTGCTGAATGCCGTGGAACTGACCGGCAAGAAATTATCAGACCTGGTGGTAGTAGTAAACGGAGCCGGAGCTTCCGGAATTTCCTGTACACGCCTTTACAACTCCCTTGGGGTAAAGAAGAAAAATATCGTTATGGTTGACAGCAAGGGAGTAATAAGCACAAGGCGAACTGACCTTAATAAATATAAAAAAGAATTTGCAACTGACCGGAATATTGAAACCCTTGAAGAAGCCATGGTGGGTGCAGATGTATTCCTGGGATTATCAGTAGCTGATATACTGAGCCCGAAAATGCTGAAGAGCATGGCCAAGGATCCTATAGTTTTTGCCATGGCCAATCCCAACCCGGAAATTTCATATGAAAAGGCCATGGCCGCAAGAAAAGATATAATATTCGCTACCGGCCGTTCAGATTATCCAAACCAGATAAATAATGTGCTGGGGTTCCCCTTCATTTTCAGGGGAGCACTGGATGTCAGAGCAACTGTGATTAATGAGGAAATGAAAATTGCAGCCGTTAAAGCACTGGCAGAACTGGCTAAAGAGGATGTGCCCGAAATTGTCAATACTGCATATAATGAAAAGAATATCAGCTTTGGCAGGGACTATATCATCCCCAAACCACTTGATCCAAGGCTGCTTACCAGGGTAGCCCCGGCTGTTGCAAAGGCAGCAGTGGACAGCGGTGTGGCACGGCACAGGATAGAGGACTGGAGTGCATACCGTAATGAACTCAGGCAGCGCCTGGGCCTTGATAACCAGATCATCAGGATGATACGTACAATGGCCAGCAAGGATCCTAAACGGGTGGTTTTTGCTGAAGGAGAAAACTTCAAGGTCCTGAAAGCCGTACAGAGTGTCATTAATGAAGGCATTGCATTACCCATTATCCTTGGCAACAAGAAAAAAATTGAGAAGATCATTACGGAGAACAACCTGGATTTCGATCAGGTAACCATCATAGATCCCCTGAGTCCGGATGAGGTCCAGATGCGGGAAGGTTTTGCTCAAAAAATGTTTGAAATGCGCAGCAGGAAAGGCTTAACATTGGACGAAGCCAGGCCCCTGATGCACAACAGGAATTATTTTGGGGTCATGATGGTGGAAACAGGAGAGGCAGATGCATTTCTTTCAGGATTTACAAGTAAGTATGCCGATACCATCAGGCCTGCCCTGCAGATCATCGGCACCAATAATCCGGAGAACCACATTGCCGGTATGTATATCCTTAACACTAAAAAAGGGCCCATGTTCTTTGCCGATTGTACGGTCAATTTTGAACCTTCTTCCCAGACGCTGGTGGATACAACCCTGCTTACCTATCGCTGGATCATGAAATATAATATAGAGCCCAGGATTGCCATGTTATCCTATTCTAATTTCGGGGCGATGAGAGAAGGAAGCCCGAAAAGGGTCCAGGATGCCGTGAAGATCCTGCACAGGGATCATCCCGAGATTATCGTCGATGGCGAAATGCAGGCCAACTTCGCCCTGAACAGGGAGATGCGTATGGAAAAATTTCCTTTCTCCAAACTCCAGGATATGAATGTCAACACCCTGATCTTCCCGAATCTCAGCTCAGGAAATATTGCCTATAAAATGATGGCTGAACTGGGAGGTGTGGAGATTATCGGGCCCATTTTGCTGGGCATTGCCAAACCGGTACAGATACTGCATATGGAAGCATCCGTCCGCGAGATTGTAAGTATGGCTGCCATCGCGGTTATTGACAGCCAGTGCCTTGCCGACGATGAATGTAAAGAGCTGTTTGGATAAGATACCCGGGACTGCAGGAGCAGTCACCCCGATAAACCGCAAAAAAGTTATATTTTTAGCATTTATAATCAACATGCCGAAAATATGTACGAGTTTATCGAGGGGAATGTTATAGAAAAAACACCCACTTTCATTGTTTTAGAAACAGGCAATGTAGGATATTTAATTAATATCTCTCTGAATACCTTCACCCGGCTGGCAGATCAGCAACGCGGCCGTTTATACATCCACCAGATAGTACGGGAAGATGCACTGATCCTGTTTGGATTCTACGATAAAATTGAACGGGATGTCTTCAGGCAACTAATCTCAGTCTCAGGAATCGGAGCCAATACGGCCAGGCTGATCCTGTCATCCCTTAGTCCCTCAGATATAGAACAGGCAATAAATGAAGGGAATGTTGCCCTTCTGAACTCAATCAAGGGCATAGGGGCAAAAACGGCACAGAGGATAATCGTGGACCTGAAAGGTAAGATTACATCGGTCACCGGACTGGAGCAAATATTCAGCACACAGAGCAATACTATCAGGGAAGAAGCGTTATCTGCTTTAGTTAACCTTGGTTTCACCAAAGGCTCAGTCGAAAAGATCATTAATCAGATCCTGAAAGAAAAACAGGATCCGGTATTGGAAGATTTGATCAAGGAAGCTCTTGCAAGACTGTGATTATTAAAATCATTCTCAGCAGTATTATTTGAAAAGGGCATACAAATATCCATTGATCGGGGGTTTTTATTTTCTCCTGGCTCTTATCCCTGCACCGGAACTGTATTCCAGACTAGCAGGTTCAGGAGTTTTCCGCCCGCCCATGCTGATGCCTCCCCAGGACACCACCCGCTCACAGCCCGTCGATCTCAGATATAATTTCAGGGAAGATGAAACATCCATCTTTTCCGATGTCAGCAGGATCTCTCCGCTGTACCTGAAGAATCCTTCCAATATACAATCCGATATCATATATGATCCAAAAACCAATACTTATGTATTTTCAGAAAAAATAGGCAGCCTTAATTTCAGGAATCCCAGTTATATGACCCTTGATGAATACCGTCAATTTGAATTGGAGCTTGCCAAACGTGATTACTGGAGGCAAAGGGCCAGGGGCGACAACCTTGATCAGACATCTTTTATCCCAGGTATCAATATCGGGGGGGAGGCTTTTGACAGGGTCTTCGGTACCAATACCATAAACATCATTCCACAGGGTTCAGCAGAACTGATCTTCGGATTCAACCTTTCCAGGATAGATAATCCTACTCTTTCTGAACGTTTGAGAAGGACCCCCTCTTTTACTTTCGAAGAAAAGATCCAGATGAATGTAACCGGATCAATCGGCGATAAAATGAAACTCGGGCTCAATTATAATACTGAAGCCACCTTTGATTTCGAGAACAAGACCAAGATTGAATATGCCGGGAAAGAAGACGAGATCATTAAAAAGATAGAAGCCGGGGATGTTACCCTCCCCCTTTCCGGTTCACTGATCACAGGGAGCCAGAGCCTGTTCGGATTGAAGACAGAGATGCAATTCGGAAAACTCAGGGTCACCAATGTCTTCTCCCAGCAAAAAGGTGAAACCTCAACAATTGAAGTACAGGGTGGAGCCCAGCTCAGTGAGTTTGAAATGTCTGTTAATGACTATGATGCCAACAGGCATTTCTTCCTGTCGCATTATTTTAAGGATAATTTTGACAGGTCACTTGCCAGCCTCCCTGTCATTAATACAGGTGTCAACATAACAAAGATCGAGGTATGGGTGACCAATAAAACCAGCAATTTCACAGATGCCCGGAATATCGTGGCCCTGATGGACCTGGCAGAAGGAGGGGTAAATATATTTTCTCCGGATTTTTCCCAGAGACCGGGTGAACAGGGAACCCATCCGCGTAATGAACTGAACGACGAGTACCAGATCCTCACACAAAACTATTCCACCATTCGGGATATCAATCAGGTTACAGCCACACTTCAGCCACTGGCCCCTGTGTTTTCATCCGGACAGGATTATGAAAAGATAGAAAATGCAAGGAGGCTGGGCCCCCGTGAGTATACCCTCAATGCAAAACTTGGCTATATCTCCCTGAATTCAGCGCTTAATGCCGATGAAGTCCTGGCGGTTGCATATGAGTATACCCTTAACGGGAAAACTTATAAGGTAGGGGAATTGTCTTCAGACGGGGTCAATGCTCCAAGCGTCCTGATGGTAAAACTCCTGAAGGGAACAAACCTCACACCTCAGCTTCCCACCTGGGAGCTGATGATGAAGAACATCTATGCCATAGGGGCCTATCAGGTCAATCCCCAGGATTTCATTCTGGAGATTTTGTACCAGGATGATAAAACCGGGACTGCCATCAATTATATTTCGGAAGGTGATATCGCAAAAAAGGTGTTGATCAGGGTGATGAACCTGGACAACCTTAATGGGCAGCTGGATCCCATCCCCGACGGATTATTTGACTTCATCACCGGGGTAACCATCAACCCAACCAATGGCCGCATCATATTTCCTGTCCTGGAACCCTTCGGTTCATATCTCGAAAAAAAAATCAACGACCCCGTAGTAGCTTCAAAGTACGTGTTCAACGAACTGTATGATTCTACTAAAACTGTAGCCTCGCAGATTGCCGAAAAAAACAAATTCATACTAACAGGAACCTACAAATCAGCCTCCTCATCCGAGATCCTGCTGAATGCAATGAATGTACCACAGGGCTCGGTAGTTGTTACGGCTGGCGGTCGTCAGTTAACTGAAAATGTGGACTTTACGGTAGACTATGCCCTGGGGCGCGTTACTATTATTAACCAGGGGCTTCTTGAGTCGGGTACCCCTATTAAAATATCCCTTGAAAGCCAATCTCTGTTTGCTATTCAGACAAAAACCCTGGTTGGAGCCAATTTTGACTACCGCCTTTCAGATGATCTGAACATAGGAGGCACCATTCTTAATCTTACAGAACGTCCGCTGACGCAGAAAGTTAATATAGGGGACGAGCCCATATCAAATACTATATGGGGCGTTAACGGATCTTACCGCACGCAGTCACAGCTGCTGACCACCATGATAGACATGCTGCCCATGATCAGTACCAAGGAACCCTCCAACATTACCATGACCGGTGAATTTGCTCACCTGATACCCGGTCATTCCAGGGCTATTAAAAAAGAAGGTGTAGTATATATTGATGATTTTGAAGGAAGCCAGACATCCATAGATATGAAGAATTTTGCTGCCTGGATCCTGTCCAGCACCCCTTCAGGAAAATTTGAAGAAGGTAATTTAGTAAACGATCGACGTTATGGTTACAACCGGGCAAAACTGGCCTTTTATGTTATTGATCCCCTGTTTTTAAGGAATAATTCCCTGACTCCTCCCCATATAAAAGGGAACCCGGACCTGCAATCCAACCATTTTGTTGAAGAAGTCTTCGAGACGGATATCTTCCCTAACAAGGAAAATCCGAGCGGGGTACCCACCAATATATCCGTGCTGAACCTCTCATTTTACCCTTCAGAGAAAGGACCCTATAATTTTAATCCTGAAGTTAATTCCAACGGGTTACTCATGAATCCTGTTAATAGCTGGGGCGGACTCATGCGACAGATACATACCAATGATTTTGAAACAGCAAACGTTGAATTTATTGAATTCTGGATGATGGATCCTTTCGTTGAAGATCCCGAACATACAGGCGGGGAACTGTATTTTAACCTGGGAGATATTTCTGAAGACATTTTGCGTGATTCAAGAAAATCATTCGAGAACGGATTGCCTACTTCTGAAAAAGTAACCCTGGTAGATACAACTGTTTGGGGCCGTGTACCCCTGGTCCAGTCACTGGTAAATGCCTTTAATAATGATCCTGGCTCACGACAATACCAGGATGTGGGACTGGACGGACTGGGTGATGTTGATGAACTGGAATATTTTAATGAGTACATAGACAGCATACGGCTGCAGCATGGTGTAAATTCTGTCGCTTACCAGACTGCCCTGAACGACCCCTCAAGTGACAACTTCCATTATTTCCGCGGCAGCGACTGGGATGAGCTGGAACTGGGGATACTGGACCGCTACAAGTACTATAACGGAATGGAAAACAATTCTCCTACCTCGGAGCAATCTGACGAACCCTATCCTACAACCGGTTCAACGCTTCCGGATGTGGAAGACATCAACCGTGACCAGACCCTGAGTGAGAAAGAATCTTATTACGAATATCGTGTCGACCTGCATCCTTCAACCCTGGTTGTAGGACAGAACTACATCACCGATATGGTTACCAAGAATTCTACTTTCCCCAACGGAGAAAAATCAAGCGTTAACTGGTACCAATTCCGTATTCCGATTCATAGCTGGCAGTCCAGGTATGGTTCTATCCAGGATTTCAAATCCATACGCTTCATGAGGATGTTCCTGGCAGGTTTTGACCGGGAAGTCATCCTGAGGTTTGCCAAGCTGGACCTTGTCAGGGGGGAATGGCGAAGATATAACCTGCCCCTTACCCAGGGAGGTGAAGACATCTCCAGTCCGGAGCCCTCAGATGGTATCATGGATGTTTCTGCGATAAACATTGAAGAGAATGCAGGCAAGACCCCGGTCAATTATATTCTTCCGCCGGGAATTGACCGTGTGATTGATCCCACCAATCCACAACTGCGCCAGTTGAATGAACAGTCCATCCTGATGAAGGTCAACAATCTTGAAGACGGTGATGCAAGGGCAGTATATAAAAATACCTTCCTTGATATCAGGCAGTACAGGAAGATACAGATGGAGGTACATGCAGAGGAACTGGAAGGGGAATTGCTTAATGACGGGGACCTGGTGGCATTCATCCGGCTTGGATCGGATTATAAAGGTAACTATTATGAATATGAGGTCCCTCTTAACCTTACCCCTCCGGGACGATATGATAATGACAACCTGGGTGACAGGGAAATTGTCTGGCCCAAGGATAACCGTTTTGAAATTGTACTCAGCATATTTCAGGATGTAAAACAGGCCAGGAATGACATGATGCGCATGGTAAATACTACCGTAAGCCTGAACAATATTTTCAGCAGACTGGATGAAAGGGGTAACCGGGTAAGTGTAAAAGGGAATCCTAACCTGAGTAATATCAAAACCATCATGCTGGGGATCAGGAACCCCAAATCAACCAATAATCCACATGAGGATGATGGCCTTCCCAAATCAGGGGAGATCTGGCTGAATGAACTTCGCCTTACGGATTTCAATGAAGATGGAGGATGGGCAGCCAATGCACGTGTCACCACCAAACTGGCCGACCTGGGAACCGTTACCGTGGCCGGGAACACAAGCACACCCGGTTTCGGAAGTATTGAAAAAAAAGTTAATGAGCGATCAAAACAAGAGGTCATCCAGTATGATGTTTCATCCAATATGGAACTGGGCAAATTCCTTCCTGAAAAAGCCGCTGTGAGTATACCGGTGTATATCGGGTTCTCTGAATCCAGGATCAATCCGCAGTACAATCCCCTGGATCCTGACATTCCATTAAAATCCGCACTCAGAAACGCTGAAACAGATCATGAGCGTGATTCAATCAGGCATATTGCTCAGGATTACACCAGGCGCAAAAGTTTTAATTTCACCAATGTGAGAAAGAATAAGACTGGTGGACAGGCTCGCTTTTACGATCTTGCCAACTGGGCGGCAAGTTATTCCCACAATGAGACCTATGCGCGTAATATCAAAACTGAATATAATGTAAACAGAAATACACGGGGAGCCCTGAGTTATACTTTTAATACACGTCCTAAGAACATAGCTCCCCTGTCAAGATCCGTTTTGTTCAAATCACCTTACCTGAGGCTTATCCGGGATGTGAATTTTAACTTATACCCCTCACGCATATCTTTCCGCACAGATATGAACAGGAGTTACGGAGAAAAGAAGATCAGGAACCTGTCCAATCCATATCTCCAGATAGATACACTTGTTAATAAAAATTTCCTCTGGAACCGGTATTATGATGTGAAATTTGATCTCACCAAGGCCATTAAACTGGATTTCAGTGCCACTAACATCGCGCGGATCGATGAACCCATGGGGGTTATGAACAAGGAACGATCTGATTATGAGGCAAAAAGGGATTCCATCCTGACAGAGATCCAAAACTTTGGAAGGACAACCCATTATACACACAGGATCAGTACCTCCTATACCTTACCCATCAATAAAATACCCCTGCTGAACTGGATCACTGCTTCTGCAAGGTACGGGATCAATTACACCTGGGATGTAGGTCCGATAACCCCTGACAACATTAACCTGGGAAACAGTATAAAAAACTCCGGTGGTCTCCAGTTAAGCAACCAGTTTAACATGATCAACCTTTATAACAAGGTCCCTTACCTCAAAAGTATCAATAACAAATTCAGGGATGGCAGACAGGCAGGAGCGTCGCGGACAAAAGATGTAAACTACATCCGGACGGGGATCAGCCTGCGTGCAAATACGCCCCGTACCATCACACACAATCTCAAAACAGAAAATATAAATGTAACTTTTTATGATGCCTCCGGACAGGAAATCGAAGGGTTTCTCGAAATTGTCAATGAGAATAAGATCCGTTTTACTGCTGAAAATGATCACCGGACGGTCAGTTGCGACATAAGCGGTACCGTCGAGCTCGGGGAGAATCCT
>CAZILN010000161.1:0-3966 GCA_964540005.1 uncultured Bacteroidaceae bacterium
TGGCACTTACGCCCCTTATCGTAGGATTCTTCAGCTGGCTCGGCCGGAAAGGCAAAGAACCTTCATCTTCAAAGAAAATAGGCATAGGTATGTTAATCACAGCCGGTGGTTTCCTCATCCTGGTATTTGGCTCTATGAGTCTTCTTGGATACAGTCCTAAAGAAATCGGAGGACTGGTGGCACCTGAGGACAGGCTGGTTTCACCCTACTGGCTGATAAACACCTATTTCATCCTGACCTGTGCAGAATTGTTCCTGAGCCCTATGGGAATTTCATTTGTCTCGAAAGTGGCACCTCCGAAATATAAAGGTTTGATGCAGGGAGGCTGGCTGGCAGCCGCAGGCGTTGGAAACTACCTGCTCGCCTTTATAGGATTGTTCTGGACAATTGTTCCACTCTGGATGCACTGGTCCATCCTGGTTGCATGTTGTTTGCTTTCAGCCACAATTATTTTTTCAGTGGTTAAGCGGCTCGAACGAGCCACCGGTGGCCAGTAAATAAAATCAGATACTGCAAAAAGTGGTTGTCTCAAAAGGCAGGCAGTCCCTTTTTCTTTGCCTAAATTCTTGTTTTAATTAAAACGGTACTTCAAAATTCGCATATAACAAATTTTGGCAGGTGCCTTTTTTAATAAAAACAGGCACATAAAACAGGGATGCAAATTGTTGATAATTAGTTAAAAAGATCGTAATTCAAAGGTAGTCTTTAAAGACTACTATTCCAACCAAATGATGTTACTTCCGCCGTCGCTGGAAGACATGATCCCAGAGAACCATCCGGTTCGCTTAGTAAACCAGGTCCTTGATACCATTGACATTGATCCTCTGCTGTCAAAATACAAAGCAGGAGGATGTTAAAAAAGCCGCCTGACCTGTTTTGCGTAGCAAAATATGTAGCGGCGTTTTAATATCCTCGCAGAGAAAAGAAAAAGGGACCAAATCAATATGATATGAGACGGCCTCTTTTTTTCAAGAGCCTGCGAAAAATGAGGTATACACAGAATCAAAGAAGTTTTTTTTAATATATTTATTGTTCCATTGCATCCTGAGGTGAGCTTTCAATGAAAAAACTGATTATCATATTTGCCGTATTTCTGTGTGTTTTGCGGGTGTCCGCACAGGATTCGGCTATTGACAGCCTTAAGAACCTGCTGGACGATGCCCCTGACACAGTAAAAATAGAGGCACTTATCACCCTGGCCAGGATACATCTGTCCATTAACCTGATGGAAAGTGTTGATTATGCCACTCAGGCCCTGGAACTGGCCCGGAGTATAGAAAGCACCTCCGAGGGTGAAACCCTGATACTAATTGGTGGAATAAGGTATTACCAGGCAAATTATGACAAAGCCCTGGAGGCCTGGCTGGAATGCATAGAGGTACTTCAGAGAAGGATAACACTTGCCCAGGATTCTGATGCCGTTGTTGATAATAAAGATGGCCTGGCCCTGCTTTATAACAATGTTGGCCTGATCTACAAAACCAAAGGAGAGTACGATAAAGCCATCGAGTATTACCAGAAAAACCTGAAAATCCAGGAAGAGATAGGCAGGACCCTCAATAAGGCCATGGGAATGTCCAATATTGCAAATGTATACTATGTCTTTGCAATAGACTATTCCAAAGCAATGGATTATTATAAGCAGAGCCTCGAATTATTTATCCAGTATGCGGAAGAAAATGCAGATAGTTCACAGGAGACTATCCGTGCTAAACAAGGAGTATTAAATACGTATATGAACATAGGAGGTGTTTACAGGGAACAGGATGACTCAGATCTCGCCCTGGAAAACTACAGGAAAGCCATCGAGGTAGCCGAAGAGCTCGGAGATAAACCCAAGATAGCAGATGTGCAGTCGAGGATAGCAATGATCTACCTGGACGGAGGATCATACCAGGAAGGCCTGGAAGCCGGCTTGAATGCCCTGCAGGTATACCGGGAAGTAGGACAGCGTAAGGAAGAAGCAATTATTTTAGAAGAAATCGGAACAATTTATTTCCGTTGGGGAAGGTACCAGGAATCTCTTGAATATTATAACCAGAGCCTTGTTATCAGCCAGGAGCTTAACCTGAAAAAGGAAGTTTATGATGTCTACCGGGAAATATCAGATGTGCATTCTGCTCTCGGGAATTATAAGGAAGCTCTTGCTGACTATACTAAATTCGTGGAACTGAAGGATTCCAGCATCAGGGAAGAAAACCTCAAACAGATCAATGAGCTGGAAACAAAATATGAAACAGAGCGGGTAGAAAGCCAGAATGCCATTCTCGAGGCAACCAATGCAGCACAGGAAGCTGATATCAGGAGACAGCGTCTCTTCCTGTTCGGCCTTATCGCCATTGCCATTATCATTTTAGGTTTCGGGTCTTTTGCCTACCGTCAGTACCGGGCCAAGAAAAAGGCCAACATACTACTTAATGAGCAGAATATCGAGATCAAGCAACAACGTGACCAGATCTTCCAGCAGAAACAGGAGATCACCGACAGCATACATTATGCCAGCCGCATCCAGAATGCGGTCCTGCCCCGTGAGGAATTGCTCAGTAAACTGTCGGATCATTTTATCCTGTTCAAACCCAGGGATATAGTAAGCGGGGACTACTACTGGATGACTGAGAAAGACGGCAAAACATTTGTGCTGGCGGCAGACTGTACCGGGCATGGTGTCCCGGGTGCCTTTATGAGTATGCTGGGCATATCTTTTATGAATGAGATCGTAAACAAAAGCGACCATACAGAAGCAAATATAATTTTGAACCAGCTTAGGGCGAATGTAGTACAATCCCTGCACCAGCGGGGAGAGGAAGGGGAGCAGAAGGATGGGATGGACCTGGCTCTGTGTGTAATCGACGTTAAACTGAAAAAGATACAGTATGCCGGGGCCTATAATCCCCTTATCATGATAAGAAATGGTGAAATGATTGAATATAAGGCTGATAAAATGCCCATCGGTATATATGCCGAGAAGGATCACTCATTCACCAATAATGAAATCGAGGTTCAGAAAGGAGACAACTTCTATATGTTCTCCGATGGTTATGTAGACCAGTTCGGCGGACCCAAGGCCAAGAAATTCATGAGCAAGAATTTTAAGGAGCTCCTGTTGAGTATTTGTCCCAAAACCATGAAAGAGCAAAGGGAGATACTTGACAGGACTATTGAAGAGTGGAGAGGCCAGATCGAACAGATCGATGACATCCTTGTAATGGGCTTCAGAATCTGAAAACATAAAGCCCCGGTATTACCCGGGGCTTTTTTAATACACCCCCATGAGCTATCATTCCATCAATCCGTATACGGAAGAAGAATTTGAAAGATTTGAAGATATTTCCAACTATGAGCTGGAAATAAAACTGGAACAATCAGAGAAGGCTGCACAGCATTGGAAAAATACCGCTTTAGCCGACCGTGTTGAAGTCCTGAAAAAGGCCTCTGTCATCCTGCGAAATACCGGGAATAATCATGCTGAAATAATTACTAAAGAGATGGGAAAACCCATCAGCCAGGCAATTGCCGAGATAGAAAAATGTGCCTGGGCCTGTGATTACTATGCTGAATATGCAGAAGAATTCCTCAGGCCTGAACCCCTGGACTCTACTGCAAAAAAATCCTACCTGTTGTTTCAGCCCACCGGGATCATTTTCGGTATCATGCCCTGGAACTTCCCTTTCTGGCAGGCTTTCAGATACCTGGCCCCCAACCTGGTTGCCGGGAATGCTGCCCTGTTGAAGCATGCTTCAAATGTGCCGATGTGCGCGTCGGCCATAGAACTTGTATTTGCAGAAGCCGGCCTTCCTTCTGGAGTATTTCAGAACCTGATGATCAATTACCAGCAGGTGGAACATGTGATCAAGCATGAATCTGTTTCCGGTGTCACGCTTACCGGAAGTAACTACGCCGGGTACCTTGTTGCTGAACTGGCAGGAAAGGCAGGCAAAAAGACCGTCCTCGAGCTTGGCGGCAGCG
>CAZILN010000162.1:0-31026 GCA_964540005.1 uncultured Bacteroidaceae bacterium
CTTGTCATAGTGACTCCTGAACAGGTTCCGCTTGGAGTGGGTGCGGTCCAGGTAACAAGTGCACCGCAGTCCCCGGGATCATTATCCTGGTTGATATCGGCCGGACAAGCGGACAGGGAAACCTCACACTCGGTAGTGGCACCGACCCCGTACTGGTATACATTGGTGATCAGATCAATACGCTGAATAAGGGTATCAATGGCATCTACATGGGTCCCTATCAGCTGCCATGGACCGGTACCGGTTCTGGAAATGAGCCTTGTAGATGCATCAATAGGAGAACCGGTAAATCCTTTAGCTACCAGATCAATATCATAATTGCCCGAAAAGGCAAATCCACCAGCTTTGGTAACTGGCCAGAAACCATCTGAAAATGCAGATGAAATAGTAAATCCACCCTCATCCTTTGGCAAACCGGTATTGCCCGGGTTCGAGGCAGTAAACTGGGTGGTCAGGGTGCCATTAACGGTAATATTATCAAAATTGATGGTCAGGGGCCTGTAATAGGTAGCGGTACCAACCGGAAATATCTTATCAATTCCATCATCAGTGGTAGAACTGAACCACCGGAGTACTTTCCCGGTTACCGTCCCGGAAGTCCTGGACAGCGTCCCTTTCTGCGTCCCGCTTGTACCAATGGACAGGGTATACGATCCGATATTGATGTTCCCGCCGTTCATGGTCAGGGTACCTCCGATGACCAGGCTATGGTCGCCGGTTATGGATGTGCCGGCATTTACCGTGAAATCAAAAAAGCTTTCCGTACTGAAATCATCCCTCAGTAGCTGCTGCACCGATCCCCCGTTGAAAATCACTTCACCCTGCCTGGGAATAAATGTTGCCTGTGTACGCCAGTCCCCCTCTAAATAAATATCATAATTATTGATATTATCGGCATCCAGGAAGAGGCTTGCCGGGAGTCCCAGCAGCTGTAAGTCATTCAGAACAGTTATATCCCCGCACAATGTCTTTGTTCCGCTACCCGTTACATTCAGATTATAATAGGTAAGCGGGGCGATACACTGGCTGCCGGTTGCAGAATAATCCACAGTTCCGGTCTGGGCACTGAATGTCCCCGAATTGTCAATGGTGCTTTCTGTTATAGATAATGTGTGAGTACCGAGCCTCAGTTCAGCACTACCATCTATATATATGTATCCGATTGATTCATCCTGGGTAAGAGTAACAGTGTGTGAATTTACTATGGAAACACTTTCATCACTTCCAGGTACACCCAGCAACCAGGTATCCGGATCATCCCAGTCCCCTGACTGGATGGTGATATTCCTGGCAACCCCAATAGTAAATACATCACCATCATTGAAATTGATCCCGGAAATTCGGATCAGTTCACCATAGGTCTGATCCAGTTTATAGAATTTGATGGTACCGGTGGTAAAAAGGTTGTCGCCATCAGTATCCACCATCAGGATGAAATTATCATATAAGGCCGGATTGGCAGCAAACTGGGTAGTATCTACTGAGAACCTGATCGTTCCTATTTCTCCCACCTCCCCTATCTTCCATTCCCGGGCCACCCTCTGTATGGAATCAAAAGGTATATCGCTTGTTACCCAGGTGCTTATGTCGCCATTGTCATGGCCGGAAAACAGGTAATCGCCGTTGTTGGCACTACTGGGATTATCAAAACGCACGATACCTGAACCCTGGGCAATGATATGGGTGTTCCCGTTACTTTCCCTGCCGATACCAAATAATTCATAATTATGAGTGGCCTCATAATTGTAATGATCATTGGTGATGGCAAACCCATACTTGGCACCAAAATAATTTTCAATAATGATCTTCTGGGCTTCATTAAGCGTCCGGTTGAAACTCAGGAATTCCATTATCTTCCCATCAAAATAATACCCGTTCCCGGCCGCACTGCCACTCCCAAAATAACTACCATTATTCATCGCACCCAGCCCTATATTCCCGGTATGGGCAAATAGATTCCCAACACCATTTATGGTATCAAAAGCATCTCCATCCAGATAGCCAATGATCCTGGTACTGTCTGAATTAAATTCAAGGGTGGCATAGTGTGTTTCATTGATTCCTACACTTGCACTTACTGCATTAAATCCCCAGGGACAGGTTGCATCATCAGCCTGGATGTTCCAGCCTCCAACAAATAGTTCACCACCTTCCAGGTATATATTCAGTCCCCTGCCTGTTCCACCCTGCTCATAAATAACCTGGCGGGTGGTAACATCCCCTCCTGTCTGGAAGGCCACGGTCAGTGTCTTCCTGGTATAGGGTCCGCCGGTGTTAAATGCGGTATTATTTGCAATTTCGTGGTACTCGTTTGTTCCCGGATAATAGACCACCGGCCGGTTATTAACATTCTGGACGCCATTATCATAATAATATGGACCTGTCCCGGAAGCAACACCATCATTGCCGCTTACCGAAACATCCACCCAGGTATCCAAGCGTGCTCCATCAGCATATCCTGTGATGGCATCTGATTTCAGCCAGGCATCATATCCCCCATCATCCGATACGCCTCCAGGTCCCAGCCAACCCATGCCATCATCATCATATATGGTACGGTTATGATTGAGCTGTGCTCCCAGGGTGGCATTGGTGACACTGTCCAGGCTTATGATAATCGTCTCATCCCCTTCCTCTATAATATCATTAAAGAGCGAAAACTCCAGGCTGTCAAGGGTGGATCCTGCAGCAATGGTAATGCTGGAGGGATTATAAATGGTATAATCAATACCACCATTGATCGCCGTGCCTCCCGAAGCGGAATAGTAAAGGGTAATATCCTGTCCGGATGCAGCACTGATGTCGACATATAAACGGACAGGAGAGAAGCTTTCTGCACCCTCCGATGAAGCTGCTGAAAATTCAACGCTGGGAGCAGCATCATCATCCTGTATGGTATAGGTATATTGTGTGGTATCACCCAGGTTGGCATTTTCCGGGGATGATAAGGTAATAATAACAGTCTCATCGTTTTCATCAAGTGCATCATCATCAATGCCCAGCTTGAAGCTGCCCAGGGTATCACCGGTTGCAATTGTAACCGTATCACTTTGCAGACCATAATCAACACTTCCTCCTGTGGCAGTTCCACCCGTTACAGTATAGACTACCATCGTAGGATTGATCAGGTCCTTTTCATTGATGTGTACCTGAACGACAATGGTATCGATATTTTCGAGGTTGGCCGAATCCTGCTGTGTAAACTGTATCCACCGGGAATTGTCCTCGTCGTTAATGGTGTAGGTATGGGTTGTATTAGTTCCGAGAATATGTCCCGAACCCGGGCTTGAAAGGGTAACAATTACAGTTTCATCAGTTTCCGGATCCGTATCATTGATTATCGTTACCGGGAAAGTTCCCGTCTGGTTGCCGGCATAAATGGTGGCGGTCCCGGGTGCCAGGGTATAATCAACTCCCCCTCCGGTTGCTGTACCCCCGGTAGCAGAATAATTAACCGTAACATCCGAAGAGGTCCTGTAATTCAGCTTGATCTGAAGATTAGCAGGACTTGTTGTCTCAGGACCGTTTGAACTGCTCAGTGAGAAATCAATAGCCGGTTTAATGACCCCTATGGTAAAATATTTATTGCCAGACAGGCTGATACCGCTGGCAGTGTATAAGCCAGTGGAAGCATTATAAGGAAGTCCGATAATTTCCGATCCGGTTGTAAATGTAGAACTGCTGTTAATTATCAAAACATACTTGGAATACCCGAATGGTTTGGCCGGTAACTGGCTGATATCCAGTCCCAACCTGATCGTGCCGGTACCATCATACCTGTCGTCAGCCCTCCACACCCTGCTGATCCTCTTGAAATTGGGATCATTATCCGGCACACCTGTTGAGGTCCATGAAGCAACGCTGCCGTTATCATGACCTATTAACAGGTAATCGCCGTCATCGAGGCTGCTCGGGTTATCTATCCTGATCATTCCCGTTCCCTGGGCCACGGTATGTGAATTAGCCGAATCCAGCTGGCCGATGCCAAAGAGTTCCCAGCCATAACTAGCCTGATGATCATAGTAATCCTTGCTGACAGTAACATTATACTTGGCTGCCAGGTAGTTGTTTATGATATTTATCTGCGCCTTGTTAAAGACTACATTAGTAACGATAAGTTCGGAAATGTTCCCATTAAAGTAATGATCATATCCACCATCGGACCCATCATGGAATACACTACCATTATTCATGCCTCCCAGTCCAATCTCACCAGGATGGTTAAACAGGCGACCCGCTCCGGGAAGAATGCTGAGTGTATCCCCGTTCAGCCATCCTGATACAGCCCCTGTTGTATCCGCAATGTTAAAATCGAACTGCAACATGGCATAATAGGGAGTATTTGCACTAACAGCAGATGTAACAGAAGTAAAGCTCCAGGGTGTGGTTACCCCGCCGTCATCATTGTTCTCGTTCCAGCCGGAAATATAAAGGAGTCCTGCATCAATGTATATATTCAAACCCCTGACGGTTCCACCCTGTTCATAAAGCACCTGGCGCGTAGTAATATCTGTTCCTGTACGGAATGCCACTATTATCGCCTTTTTATCATAGGGACCGCCTGTATTCAGATCTGCGTGATTGGCCAATCCCAGGTATTCCGAAAATCCGTAATCAAACCGGACGACCGGCCTGCCGTTCCAGTTGTCGGCTCCATTATTAAGGTAAGTCGGCATGGGCACCCCTGTTTGTGTGGCATCATGACCGTTGCCTGAGCGGTCCGTCCATGTCGAGACCGGATCGCCGTCGGACAAACCGGGTGCATAGGTGGATAAGAGCCAGACTTTATTCTGGGTAGTGAAATTCCCTACTCCACCCGGACCCTGGTATCCAAGTCCATCGTCATCAAGTATACTGTAGAAGTAGGATGAATTGCCACCCACGCTTGCATTAACCGGAGCAGATAGTGTAACGACCACCGTTTCAGTAGATTCTTCATCCGAGTCATCTACAACGCTGAATTGAATCGTACCGCTGGTTGAACCTGCCAGGATAGTCAAGGTACCGGCAGTAAGGTTAAAATCAACTCCGGGTAAGGCAGATCCTCCGGTCACATCGTAATCAACTTCCACATCTTTTCCTGAAGCCGCAGAAAGTTCCACATCCAGGTTAACCGTCTGATAACTTTCAGCACCACTTCCGGTTGTAGTTGTAAATTGAACAGTAGGAGCCAGGTCGTTATCCTGTATGGTATCATAAAAGGTAGTGTTCGTTCCAAGGTTAATATTCAGTGATCCTGTCCCGACCAGTTCAATGACAAGGCTCTCATCATCTTCATCTACAAGGTCATCTGTAACCTGCAGGGAGATATAGCCTACTGTATCCCCGGCTGCAATTACCAGCGTGTCGTTGGGCAGTGTATAATCCACCCCTCCTCCGGTAGCCGTTCCACCGGTAACTGCATAGGCTATCTTGGAATCTTCCGAAGGGTTCTGGTTGCTTAACAGGACCTTGATGAGTACCGGACTGATACTTTCATCATGCGCCGAATCTGTATAGGCAAAATTTACGTTCCTTGGATTGTCATTATCATTTATGGTATGAGTATGTGTGGTATCATTCGCAATGTATCCACTGGACGGATCTGTCAATTCCAGAATGATGTTTTCATCCGTTTCCACAATGGCATCATCAACAATTGTTATACTTATATTGCCTGTCGTGTTTCCTGCTGTGATCGTCAGTGTTCCGTCTGCCAATGTATAATCAACGTCCCCTCCGGTTGCCGTACCGCCGGTTATGGCATAATCAACAGTAAAATCTTCTTCAAGTGCATAATTCAGTTCTACTCCGATATTCACAGGTGTGGTGCTTTCAGGATCATTAGATGAAGAGGAAGTAAATTCAACCTCTATCCTGGCCACGGCAATACTTAAATAGACCCCATCTGCCAGTGTGATACCTGTAGCCAGGTATTCACCACTTGATAAAGAAAGCTGGTACAATGTCGCGCCTGAAGAGAAGTTCCCGTCGGCATCCACCATCAGCATGTATGTATTATATCCCGCAGGCTTGTTGGCCAGAAGGCCGGTATCAAGAGCTACTGTAAGTGAGCCTACATCTCCTGTCTTATCAATTCTCCATTCCCTTTTTATCCTTTGCAGCAGTGTACCCGGTACCTCGGTGGTTGTCCAGGAAGTGTCTGCCTGGTTATCGTGCCCGAATAACAGATACTCCCCGTCATCCAGGTCATCAGCATTGCTCAGTTTCAGGATCCCAGCAGATTGTGCTGCAGTATGGAAATTGCTGGCATCTTCCTGTCCTATGCCAGCCAGGTCATGACCATGGGTGGCATCATATGAATAATAATCATTAGCTACGGGCAGGTCGTATTTCGAGGAAAGGTAATTCTCAACAATTATACGCTGGGCTTCATTAATATCTGTATTAAATGCTATCAATTCAGCCATATCCCCTTCGAAATACCTGGAGGCAGAGAAGGTCCCTCCCGTTCCCAGTCCGGCACCCACGTAATAGAAGTCATCTGCGGTCGAAGGCACATTGGTACCGCCACCACTTACCTCGTTCAGGGTAACTCCATCGATAAATCCTTCATACTGGCCATATTGAGCTCCTGAGGCGTTTCTTATAATACCGATTCTCCAGATATCCTGGGTAAACCCGTCATCAAATATCCTGTTCCCGTTATTAAACCTTACCGCATGGGCATATTCTATGCCGTAGTGCCGAACAGTACCGCCTGCACCGGAAGCCTGCCCGATAAATAATCCTGAATTATCCGAGTTGCCGGGTAGATTTTTAGCTACCATAAATACTGTGGCAGGTCCACTACCGGATATACCCAGGGAAATGTTGGCCCCAAGGTAATCTCCATTAGTGCCCCCGTTATCATCAAACCTTAAAACAGGCAGATCGTTCAGTTCCCCCGTTACCAGGTCCGGTTCCTGTCCAGGCGCCAGATTTACCGCATCATTATAATTTCCTGAGGCGTCTCCCCAGGTGAGCACATCGGAACCGTTCAGTGAAACCAGCGTATCGGCACTGAGCCAGAGTTTGTTGATTCCGGCATCTCCAACGCCACCCGGACCGGAGTATCCGGTGAAATCATTGTCGTTTATCGTAAATACTTTGGTTGTCTGTGCGCCAAGAGTCGCATTGGAGCTAACATTTGCGATCTGGAGATCAATGGTTTCCTCCGTTTCAATCTCGGTATCCTCGACAATGACTATACTTATGTATCCGAGGGTATCTCCTGCCGCAATGTACAGTGTTCCGCCTGCCAGGGTATAATCCGTACCTCCGCCAGTAGCAGTCCCACCGGTAACAAAATATTCAACCGATACATCCGACCCGGCGGGTGCAGATAATTCAACGGCCACGTTCGCAGGGGTGGTACCTTCTGAACCTGCAGATGAGGCCGTCAGAAATTCAAGGGTCGGTTTGCCATCGTCATTAATTATAGTATAGGTACGAACCTTGTTGGTGCCAAGGTTGGCATTAACAGGATTGGAAAGGGTTATTATTATAGTCTCATCGGATTCATAGCTGGCATCGTTAGTAATAACAATCTGAATAGTTGTGGAAATCTGGGTGGCCGGTATGGTGGCAGTACTATCAGCAAGAGTATAATCGCTCCCGTTTGTTGCAGTTCCACCTGTCACAGTATAATCCACCATGGTCGGGTTGAGGGGATCTGCCTGGTTTAATCTCAGGGTGAGGAATATCGGCGTTATACTTTCACTGCCCGAAGAACTTGCCAGGGTGAAATCAATCAGCCTGGGATTGTCATTATCCTGAATGGTATAGGTATGCACTGAATCATCACCCAGGGTGACATCCTGTGTCGGAGCGGATAGATTAATGATAACCGTCTCATCCGATTCGGGATCACCGTCATTTACAACCGCCATGGAAATATTGGTAGTCGTGGAACCCGCTGTAATGGTTGCCGTGGCATCTGCCAGCGTATAATCATCTCCGCCGCCGGTCGCCGTGCTTGCTCCATCCACTGCATAATCTACCGAGACATCCTTAGCCAGGGCATAATTAAGGCTTATCTCAATTGAAGCGGGTGTGACTGATTCAATGCCGGATGAGGTGGCTAGCGAGAATTGTATGACCGGTCTCAATATACCAAAGGCAATATAATCTCCGTCGTTGAAATTAACCAGGCTGGCCTGGTATCCCTGTGCAGTCTGGCTCATAACCACCTGGGTCGCACCGGTGGCAAAATTACCGTCTGCATCCACCCATAATACATACTCAGTATAACCCGCTGGTTTATCTGGTAGCACAGTGGTATCCAGCAATACGGTGATGGTCCCGACATCGCCTGTCTCATCCAGTCTCCACTCCATGGCAACTCTCTTTATTGAGTCTCCGGGAGTCTCGGTGGTAACCCACGCAGTAGTATCTCCGTTGTTGTGCCCAAAAAGGAGGAATTCATTATCGCCCAGGTCACTGGCATTACTGATCTTTAGCAGTCCTGCTGATTGTGCGGCTACATGCAGATCGCTTGCATCCACCCTGCCGATACCGGTCACATCATAACCGTGGTTGACGTCATAGGCATATCGGTCATTGGAAATGGTAAGGTCTGTGTGAAACTTGGCAGCCAGGTAATTTTCAACAATAATCCTCTGTGCCTCATTGAGGTAAGTATTGTAGACAATTACCTCTGCCATGTCGCCGGTTAAAAATCTATTGGCGTTAAAATCCCCGCCGGAACGACCGGCTCCTACATAAAACTGGTTATCTATCGTGCTTGGAGTATTACCTGCACCGCTGACACTGGCTTGTGTACCTTGTACACCATCCCCATAATATTCATACTGTCCGTATTGAGCCCCTGCGAAATTCCTGTAGCTTCCAAGTACCCAGCTATCAACAGTAAAACCGAGATCAAATATTCTGTTCCCATTATTAAACCTTATTGCCGCACCATCTTCAATACCATAGTGCCTTATATCACCGCCAGCTGCTGCATCGTCACCTATATATAATCCTGAACTGCCATCATTCTCGGCAGCTTTGACAACCATAAACACGGTGGATGGATCATTATCAGCAATTCCCAGGGAAACATTATTACCCAGGTACTGATTGCTTGACTCGGCAAAGCGTACAACAGGATAGCCGTTAATCTGGTTTGCAATAAAATCAGGTTCCTGTCCGGGTGAAAGATTAACAGCATCATGATCATTGCCGGAAGTGTCAGGCCAGGTAGTAACCGGATCACCATCGTTATAACTGAGGTCCCCGGGACGCAGCCATAAAGTGTTTGTTGTATTGTCCCCTACTCCGCCCGGACCCGTAAATCCGTAAAAATCATCATTATTTATTGTAAAGGTTTGCTGTATAAGGTCGCCTAAGGAGGCATCTCCTGATACACCGGTAATATCAATTATTACTGTCTCGTCAGATTCAATATCAACGTCATTATTTATAGTAATGATTATGTGGGCTGTATCGTTTCCGGCAGTGATAGTAACCGGACTCGCAGCAATGGTATAATCAGCTCCTCCGCCCTGTGTTGCGGTACCGCCACCAATTGAAAAGCTGATATCCACATCGGTTGCCAGGGTATCTGAAAGGCTGACAACAATGCTGGCAGTACCAGCAGCTTCTCCAGCATTAGAAATGGGAGAAGAAAACTCCACATCCGGTCCGTTGCAAGCAATACTGATATAATCACCGTCTGCAATATCCTGTGCAATCGCCACCCATCCACTATCAGTCTGGATTAATGGAATAACTGATGCTCCTGCTGAAAAAACTCCATCAGCATCGATCATCAGGTAATACCCGGTATGACCTTCGGGAAGTGCCGAAAGACGGGTAAGGTCAAATGTCAGGTTGATGGTCCCGACATCTCCCGTTTCATCCAGCATCCATTCACGGTCAATTCTTTCGAGCGAGTCGTGGGGCACATCGGTATTACTCCATGTAAGTGCCTGGTTATCATGTCCGAATAATAAATACTCTCCATCACCCAGGTCAGAGGCATCATTCACTCTGAACATGCGATCAGACTGAGCGCTCAGATGCTTATTACTCACATCTACCCTGCCGATACCTGCCACATTATAGCTGTAGTTGACGTCATAGGCATAACGGTCATTGGAAATGGTAAGATCTGTGTGATATTTGGCAGCCAGATAATTTTCAACCAGAATTCTCTGTGCTGTATTCAGAGTTGAATTGTATACTATCAATTCGGCAATATCGCCACCATAGTGATGCTCATTAATGAGAAAAGTATGCTTTAACCATCCGATAAGCTGCTCATCAATCATCCTGGTACCATTAAATTCAACAGTAACAAGATCAAACTGGTCATAGGTCCATTGTACAGAATTATCATTGGCAACAAATCCACTGAACGCAGCTCCGTTCAGGGCATATTTCCCCTGGTTTGTACTGGAACCATCAAAACTCCAACCTCGATTATTGCCACCGGCACGGGCATCCATTGCCACATGAACTCCCGCTGTATAGTCCCCCCATACCTGCCCAAGATCTGAACCAGACATTAAACCGGTAATCACCCGGTAAACAACCATTACTGTCCTGGCATTATAAGTGTGAGTATTATCCAGGTATTGATTACCTGCGGCACCATCGAAACGCACAACAGGCAATCCGTTGATTTCACCGGTCTCATATGTTGGCTGGTAACTACCATTAGATTGTGAAGCATCATGACTATTTCCACTTGTATCTTGCCAGGCAACTGACAGTGGATTCCCATCGGATAGTCCGGTAATATGATCAGCTGCCAGCCATAACTCATTAATAAGGCTGTCACCCACTCCTCCCGGACCGGTATATCCGGATTCGGCATCATTATTCAGAATGGTGTAGGTATGTACTGAAACAGTTCCAAGCGTTGCATTAGTTGGGGGATCAGTAAGAGTAATAATTACAGTTTCATCTGGTTCTATTATTGCATCATCGGAAACTGTAAACTCGATTGTTTCGCTTAGTGTTCCGGCGGTAATCACAACAGAACCATCAGTAAGGTCATGATCTGAACCGTCAGCAGTACCGCTGACAGTATAATTAACTGTCACGTCATCCAGGGAAATCGCAGACAACCCTATCGGGATGCTGACAGGACCAACTGATTCCTCCGCCTCAGAGGATGATGAACCAAACTGGACAGCAGGAACATCATCATTATCCTCAATCGTGAAAATATGAACGATAGGATGAGAGTCAGACAGACTAGAGTTCGTTGGATTGAATAATGTTATTTCTATTGTTTCATTAATCTCGTTCAGGGGATCATCAATGATATCAACTGTAAAGGTCTTGGAAATATTCAGCGGAGGAATAACTATGGTATCGGAAGGCAGGGCATAATCCACACCACCTCCTGTAGCTGATCCGCCGGTTACCATATACTGTACAGTTGTTGGGTTGACAGGATCAAACAGGG
Organism: uncultured Bacteroidaceae bacterium; assembly: GCA_964540005.1. Lineage (GTDB taxonomy): Bacteria > Bacteroidota > Bacteroidia > Bacteroidales > SM23-62 > CAZILN01. The sequence goes on from CAZILN010000162.1 coordinate 11,402, forward strand.
ACGGCGTGATCTTTACAGTAATCTGGACCGGAGTTGTCCCTTCACTGCTGGTTGTACTGTCAACAGAGAAGTAGATTTTCCTTGGATCATCATCGTCATGAATGGTCTGTGTCAGGACGGTATCATTTGCAATGATAAGGCCGGCACTTGGATTGGAAAGTGTTACGGTAAAGTTTTCACTCGGTTCAACATCGATATCATTAATAAATACCAGGAAAATCGAATCCCTGTCGGTACCTGCTGTGATTGTCAGGGTTGTTGTTCCAATAGCCGTGTAATCTCCAGGTGCAACAGCTGTTCCATCTGAGGTGGCATAATCAATTGTTACATCGCTGGTATGTAAATAATTTAATACAACCTCAACGGTATCTCCTTCATATGATTCAAAGCCAAATTCTGTTGCACTGGCAAACTCAACCCTGAGTTGCTTCAATCCAACGGTCACATAATTACCTGAAGAAATGGCCACATTATTTACCGTAAAAAATTCATCGCCGCCGGGAGAAGTCATTTCATACTCTGTGGCCCCGGAAGAAAAATCACCGTCTGCATCTACTAATAATACATACTTGAAGTAACCAAGCGGCCTGGCTGATAATAAAGAAGTATCAACAGTAAAAGTCAGCGTACCAAGGTCTCCTGTTTCATCAAACCTCCATTCCCTGGTAATCCTTTTAATGATTGTATCTGCATCAGGAACTTCAGTGACTGTCCAGCTGGAAATATCAGTACTATCATGTCCGAACAGGAGATATTCCCCATCTGCATCCATCGCAGAAGGATTACTTACCCCGAGTATCCGGCCAGAATATGCAGATGAATCAGTATTGGTAGCATCCTCACGTCCGATTCCGGCTAACTCATGAGGATGCCCAGTATCGAATACATAATAATCATTACCATATATTGTAAGATCAATATCATATTTGGTTGAGAGATAATTTTCAAGAATTATCTTTTGCGCTTTGTTAATTGTGGTATTATAAACTATGATCTCAGCAATATCACCGCCAAAATGATGTTCATCTATAGTAAAGTCGTCGAACTCCAGCCATCCAATAACCTGTTCGTCAATCGCCCTGGTTCCATCGAATTCAACGGCTATCATTTCGAACTGGTCATATGTCCAGGTTACTGAATCCTCATTTTCCTGGAATGAGCCATAGCCTCTGCCATCAATTCCATACCTGCCCCTGTTGGTGCCATTTCCATCAAAACTGAATCCCTGCAGATTGGTCCCCCGGGCATCCATCGAGACCTGTACACCATTGTCATAATCCCCCCAGACCTGACCCAGGTCTGCCGCGTCCATGAGTGAAGAAATTACCTTGTAAACTATCAAAACACAGCGGGCATTATAGCTATAAGCGTCATACAAATATTGATTGCCCGATTTGCCATCAAACCGAACCACCGGCCAACCGTTCAGCACATTTGTGTGCCAGGTTGGGCGATAACTTGGATTCGACTGAGACGCATCATAATTGTTTCCGGAAGTATCCGGCCAGGTAACAGAAAGGGGATCTCCATCAGAAAGCCCGGTGATATCATGTGCCCTGAGCCAGAGGACATTGGAAGACTGGTCTCCAACACCACCCGGACCAACCTGCGCATTGGCTGAAAGGAGGCCTGAAAGGATAAAAACAAGAAATGATATACGCCGGATAAATAAGTTGTTCATATATTAATAACTAATGGATGAATCTATCATCATTTCCAGCCATTTCTGTCCAGGTGACCAGAGACCATCCATTCTTTAAAACAATATTGAGATACTATTTAATAATTTCTCTTTTCTGCAAAGTTTTTAACTGCTTCTACGTAAAATACATAGAGGCGTTACATTGATGACTTTTAATGTTGTCTAAAAGTTGCATGTGATACAATCCTGTATACTCAGGATACAGTTTCAGGATGTGAAAATAAAATATAAATAATAGAATAAGGTATAAAATTATAAATATTTCATTAACAGCATGTTAATAAAATCAGAATACTATACAAATATGATCTTTTATACATAAAATCGAAAAGAATTTTACCAACAAATAAGCAATAAATGTTTAAAAACTATTTAAGGTAAAAGAAAATCCCGAATTTAAGCAAATATTGCTATTATAAATCAATAGAATGACGCCGGATTCAAGCGTCATCTTAATACAAATATATTCTCCTGTAATAATAAACTACAGGCTTTTAATTTCAGTTACCAGCTGCTGCAGTGAGTCTTTGGCGTTCCCGAAAAGCATCCTGGTATTATCGGCATAGAACAAAAAGTTCTCAATGGCCGCGTAGCCCTTGCCCATGCCCCGTTTCATTACGATGACATTTTTGGCTTCGTGGACCTTTATGATGGGCATACCGTATATGGGGCTTGAAGGATCATCAAGGGCAGCCGGGTTGACCACATCATTAGCGCCTATTACCAGGACCACATCCGTGTTGGGCATTTCCGGATTGATGTCGTCCATTTCCACGAGTTTATCATAGGGTACCTCTGCTTCGGCAAGCAATACATTCATGTGTCCGGGCATCCTCCCGGCAACCGGGTGTATGGCATATTTTACCTCCACACTTTTATCCTCCAGCAATTTAGCCATCTCACTACAAATATGCTGGGCGCGGGCCACTGCCAATCCGTATCCTGGGACAATAACCACGGACTTAGAGTAACTCAGGAGTACCGAAGCATCACTGACAGAGATTTCCTTAATGTCTCCCTTTTCCTTATCAACACCTGCTCCGCCACCGCCGAAAGCCCCTACAATTACATTCAGCAGTGACCTGTTCATGGCCTTGCACATGAGCACTGTCAGTATGGTCCCGGCCGAACCCACAAAAATACCACCCAGGATCATGGCCTGGTTATCATAAATGAATCCAGCCATGGCAGCAGCTATCCCGGTAAAGGAATTCAGAAGGGAAATCACGACCGGCATATCAGCACCCCCTATGGGCATAACAAAAGTAACACCGTAGATCAGAGACAGTGCCAGTAATCCATAAACCAGAAGCTGGTTCTTACCGGTAGCAGCACCTCCTGTCACAACATAGACTACTATGACGATGATGATTGCAAGAATAAGCAGGTTCAGGTATTTCATAAAACCGGCAAATATATCCCCAACCTTACCATCCAGTTTACCATAGGCGATCATGCTCCCGCTGAAGGCAATACTCCCTATTACCAGTCCCAGCAAAGTTACCAGTGTGGATTCATTGGCCGGGTTGGAAAATTCGATCAGGGCGACCAGGGCCGAAGCAGCACCTCCCGTGGCATTAAAAAAGGAGACCAGCTGAGGCATGGCAGTCATTTTTATTCTTCTGGCAATAAGGGCTCCCAGGACAGCTGCGATTGCAATGGCCACCAGGATGATCACCAGATTCGCAGGCTGTATCCCCTGACCTTCACTATTTTTATGCAGTAGCAGGGTAGTCAGCATGGCCAGGACCATTCCCCCGCCCGCCCAGAGGTTGCCTCGCCGGGCCGAATCAGGATGACTGAGAAGTTTCAGCCCGATGACAAAAAAGACGGCCGCCAGCAGGTAACTGAATTCCAGAATGACATCCCCGGTTGATATGCCTAAACTTTCAAGTGTTGTATCCATGAATTACTTTACTATTTTTTCTTTTTTCTGAACATTTCAAGCATCCTGTCGGTAACAACAAATCCCCCGGCTACGTTGAGTGTGCCGAAAAGAACTGCCAGTACCCCCAGTATAAGGTCAATATTAATTGTTGTGGTATCGGCGTGGCCGACCAGGATGATCCCCCCGATAAGGATCACCCCGCTGATAGCATTGGCGCCTGACATCAGGGGTGTATGAAGCACTGAAGGAACATTTGAGATTACTTCAAAACCAAGGAAGATGGTAAGTACGATTAGGAATATCGCCTCTTTGTTATTAAAAAAGAACACCAGAATATTTTCCATTATCAATAATTTTTACCTTTTGCGAACTTTCGAACCCGGAACCTGTAACTTGTAAGCTGTAACTTGTCGACCTGCGAACCTGGAACTTTAGTGCCTGCTAACTTCCTCAGCTCTCGCTGAGCATGATCACTTCCACTACCCTTTCATTGAAAACTTCTCCATCCCTGGTAATACAGGTGCTGCGTACAATATCATCCTCAAAATCCAGGTTCAGCTTACCATCCGCATCAATAATCAGATTCAGGAAATTAACATAATTGTTTCCCAGCATCTTGCTGGCATCAGCCGGCAGCCTGGATGGAAAATTTGAGTTCCCGATGATCCGTACCTTCTTATGAATGATGGTCTCGTCCTTTTTGGTCACTTCACAATTTCCCCCTGAACCTGCAGCCATATCTATAATGACTGAGCCGGGCATCATGGACTCCACAGTGTCTTTGGTGATAAGCAGCGGGGCTTTTTTGCCCGGGATCTGGGCCGTACAGATTACTACATTTGATTTAGCCGCATGCTCATGGATCAGCTGAGCCTGTTTTTGTTTGAATTCTTCAGTCTGTTCCACGGCGTAACCCCCGGAAGCCACATCCTCCCTGGCTCCTTCCACTTCAATGAATTTTCCTCCCAGGCTCATTACTTCCTCTTTTACGGCTGACCTGACATCAAATACCTCAACCACGGCTCCCAGCTTTTTTGCCGTTGCGAGGGCCTGTAATCCGGCAACTCCTGCACCCAGGATCAGTACTTTTGAGGGTTTGATTGTACCCGATGCAGACATGAACATCGGGAAAAAATTCGGAAGTTTGCTTGCGGCAACCAGTACGGCTTTATACCCAGCGATGGTGGCCATGGATGAAAGGATATCCACCGCCTGTGCACGGGAAGAGCGGGGAACCATGTCGAGGCTGAAAGAGGTAACACCTGAACCGGCCAGCTGTTTAACAAGGGAGATATTGACCAGGGGATTCAGAAGAGAAATAAGTATCTTCCCTGATGGTATCTCATCCTCCTGTGGCGGATTGATCTTCATGACCACATCCGATTCCTGCAATACATATTGTTTTGTCTGGATGACAGCACCGGCATTTACATATTCTTCATTGCTGGCACAGGAAGATGTACCGGCATCCGATTCAATAAGAACGGTAATATTCCTCTTCACCAGGGAGGTGATATGTTCAGGCAGCAGGGCAACCCGGTTTTCATGCCCTCCTTCCCTGATTATTCCAATTTTCATTTCAGTAGCTGATTAATTATCATACTGTCAGGGAGTGTTACCCGGACAATCTTAGCATGTGAATCAAGTCCACGGGAATAAGCCGCAAAAATAATAATTTATTTGCATTAAACCGGACCGGGGTTTTATTAATTACAGTGCAACCGCGGTCAAAAATAACCACATTCCCGTCCATCCAAAACTTATTCTTAACTCCCTGACTTAGAATGGTTATAAATTCCACATACTTCTTTACAATTCTATTTAATTCTAGACTGATTTTTAATACTTTTATTGACATAATGATAATTGGCCTGTAAATGGTCTCCGGATTGGAAGCAGGGGACAATGAATATCAGCCTAAACTTTCTCAACATGGAAACAGGATTCATTAATTCTATCCTTGACAAGTACCAAACCAGAGATCATGGCAGCCTGATACCCATCCTGCAGGAGGTTCAGAAAAAAGAAGGTTACATCACCCCTGAAGCTGTAGAAAAAATTTCAGGACATTTATGGATATCCCGGAGCCGGATATATGGTGTGGCTTCATTCTATTCCCAGTTTAAATTCAATCCCCCCGGAAGAAATTCGATCAGGATCTGCCTTGGTACAGCCTGTCATGTATTGGGAGGAGATTTTCTCCTGAATGCACTCAAGTCAGAAATAGGTATTTCGCCTAACGAAACCACCCAGGACGGGAAATTTGACCTGGAAAGGGTTGCCTGCCTTGGTTGTTGTGCCCTTGCACCTGTAATTATGATCAATGATACTATTTACAGCAGCATGTCTGTTATTAAGCTGAGAGATATACTTAAACAGTATGACTGATTTTCAATCATTACAGAAACGATCCGGAGAGGAATGGGAAGAACTGCAGCATTCTCCGGTGCCGGTGATCTATGTCGGAATGGGTAGTTGCGGGCTGGCATCCGGTGCGGGAGAGATCTGGCATCAAATTAATAAAATACTAAAGTCGCAGAAACTTGAAGCAAAATTATTAAAGGTAGGATGCATAGGACCCTGTTACCTTGAACCCCTGGTTGATATCCAGAAGCCCGGATCCATCAGGTTCAGCTTTAATAATGTCACTGAGAATAGCCTCAAAAAACTCATTCCAGGGTACTTATTAAACAGGAAATCAGGCATCAGGCCTATGGGACACCTGGGAGAGAGTCAAAAGCCGGTTGATGGGATCAAATCGCTGTGGGAACAGCCAATGTTAAAACAACAAAAAAGGATAGTCTTAAGGAACTGCGGCATTATTGATCCGGAAAACCTTCATCATTATATCGCACGCGGAGGTTTTGCCGGTTTGCTAAAATCCTTTGACCTTGGTGCGGAAGGAGTAATAGAACAGGTAAAGACAGCAGGACTGAGGGGCCGGGGAGGGGCCGGCTTCCCCACCTATAAAAAATGGGAATTATGCCGGCAGGCAAAGGGGAGCAGCAAATACCTGATATGTAATGCCGACGAGGGCGACCCCGGGGCATTCATGAACCGTTCCCTGATGGAGGGGGATCCCTATTCCCTGCTGGAGGGGATGATCATTGCAGCTTATGCTATAGGTGCCCGGGATGCATATATCTATATCCGGGCAGAATACCCACTGGCCATCGAACGCCTCAGGCATGCCATTCTCCAGTTGCATAAAAACGGATTGCTGGGTAAAAACATATTAAAATCAGGATATTCCCTGGAGATCAGGATCAAGGAAGGTGCCGGAGCCTTTGTCTGCGGTGAAGAAACGGCTTTGATAGAATCCATACAGGGTAGAAGGGGCATGCCCCGGAGCAGGCCTCCATATCCTGCAAGCTCCGGGCTCTATGGGCAACCGACAAATATCAACAATGTTGAAACGCTCGCTACTGTCCCCAACATCATGCGTGAAGGTGGAAAATGGTTTGCAGGTACCGGATCTGAAAAGAGCAAGGGCACAAAAACTTTCGCCCTTGTCGGGAAAGTCCGCAGGACAGGCCTTATAGAGGTACCTATGGGAACCACCCTTAGGGAAATAATATTCGACATAGGCGGTGGCAGCCGTAAAAAATTCAAAGCGGTCCAGACCGGCGGTCCATCCGGGGGTTGCCTTTCAGAGGATTATCTCGATCTGCCTGTGGACTATGAATCGCTTTCCGGGGCGGGATCCATTATGGGTTCGGGCGGATTGATAGTCATGGATGAAGATACCTGTATGGTTGATGTAGCCAAATATTTTCTCAATTTCACCAGCCAGGAAAGTTGCGGTAAATGCACACCCTGCAGGATAGGAACACAGCGCATGGTTGAGATCCTTGAAAAGATCACCGAAGGAAATGCCGTGGCAGATGATATCAGGATACTTGAAGAGGTAGCAGAAACAGTAAAAAAAGGATCCTTATGCGGCCTCGGACAGACGGCACCCAACCCGGTGCTGACAACCCTGCAGTATTTCAGGAATGAATACGAGGAACATGTGGAACATAAACGATGCGGGGCAGCCGTATGCCGTGAACTGGTAGAATACAGGGTAGTCAAGGAAAAATGCACCGGTTGCCAGAGATGTGTCGATGTATGCCCGACAGGTGCCATCACCGGACCAAGGTCCGAGCCGCACTACCTCGATTTGGATAAATGTATCAAATGCCGCGCCTGCTATGAAATATGCCGCTTTGATGCCATAGCCGGTGACGCCATTGTCATTGAGTGAACAGACGGATACTGAAAAACAAAAGAATGAGTGAGTCCGGAAACCATATTACAGCAAAAATCGACGGGAAGGTGATCCACGCCAGGAAAGGCCTTACGATCCTGGAAGCAGCAAGGAAATCGGGGATTTACATCCCGACACTTTGCTACCTTGAAAACCTGGAATCATATGGCGGGTGCCGGCTGTGTATAGTCGAGGTAAAAAACATGAAAGGCCTGCCCACCTCATGCACCACCCCACTCGAAGACGGAATGGACATAAAAACCAAAACTCCTCAGCTTCAGAAACTCAGGGCTGAGATACTGGAACTGAGCCTTTCAGAACACCCCTATACCTGCCTCGTTTGCAAGGATAAAAAGGAATGTACGGATTATATGCACACCACCAGAAAAGTAAGCACCATCACAGGATGCAACTTCTGCAGCAGCAGCGGGGATTGTGAGTTGCAGGACCTGGTGGATTACCTTGAAATAAAGGATGTCAAATACCCCATTACTTACAGGGGCATTCCCCCGGTAAAGGACAATCCATTCTATGACCTGGATTACAATCTGTGCATACTCTGCGGGCGCTGTGTCAGGATCTGTAACGAAGAGCGAAACAGCAATGTTCTTGCGTTTATCCAGCGTGGAAATTCCACAATAATAGGAACGGCTTTCAACGAACCGCAGAAAGATGCCGGGTGTGAGTTTTGCGGTGCCTGCGTGGATGTCTGTCCCACAGGATCCATATCTGAAAAAATCGGCAAATGGACAGGCTTACCTGACAGATCCACAGAAACATACTGTGCCTTCTGTCCGCTTGCATGCCGGATGAATGTTAATACCCGGGGAGACAGGATAATTAATGTGGGTGCAAAGCCCGGTGGGCGGACCAATCCCCCCCAGCTCTGCCTGAGGGCCAAGTTCCTGGCTGCCGATATGAACCATCACCCTGACAGGATAACAGTCCCGAAGATCCGCAGGAAAGGAAAATGGACCGAAGTAAGCTGGAAGGAAGCCATAGAATTTACCAGCTCCAATCTCGAACGGTACAGGGGAAACCAGTTCGGGGTCATCTGTTCGGCACAGGATACTATCGAAGAGAATTATATCCTGCAGAAATTTTCAAGGAAAGTAATGAGGTCAAATAATATTGATCTCATGGCTTCATACCCGGACAGGAACCTGCTGAAGGATATTCATGGGTATTATTCAGAATATCCCCCTGCCGGATTAGCGGATATTGAAAAGGCAGATACCCTGCTTGTTCTCGCCAGTGATGCCTCAGTGTCACACCCCCTTCTTGAAAACAGGATACGAAAAGCCTTTAACAGGGGGAAAGAAGTTATGTATGCAGGTGCATACCGGACAAGGACCTCAAATTTTGCAAGGCAGGAGATCAATTATACTCCCGGACAGGATCATAATTTCCTGTATCTGCTCCTGTCAGAACTGGCAGGGACTATAACATCCGGCAACCAGGATACAATAAGGAAACAGTTTAAGAAGGAAGACATCCTGAGGGCATCAAAGCTATGCGGAGTGAAAGCTGATGTGATCAAACCGTTTGTAAAAAACCTCTCGGCATCCAGGAATCTGCTGATCGTTGCCGGTGATGACCTGATGCGTCATCCCTCAGCCAGGGAAATTTTCCACATGCTGATGAATATTCATTTACTCAAAAGCGGGAAACAGAAATGCCGGATCATGCTCCCGGGGTATGAAGGCAATCTGTATGCCGGTTCTTTAATAGGAGTGCATCCTGATTATCTTCCCGGTTTTATGGCCCTTGAAGATGAGACTGCCATCGGAAAATGGAACCACAACTGGGAAACCGTTCTGAGCAGTATCAGGGGTTTATCCTGCAAGGAAATGACAGATAATATCAGGGATGACTGTATCACTGCCCTCATGGTGGCCGGTAATATGCCTGTCACACCCAAACTGGCCGGCCTGAAATTCCTCGTCCAGTTCAACATGTTTGAGACAGCCCTTTCGCAGCATGCCAGTGTTCTGTTTCCTGTTACCAGTTTCCTTGAGAATGATGGACATATAATCAACATGGAGGGACGACTGCTGGAACTGGGCGGGGTCGTAGCCGGTCCTGAAAAAGTCAGGACCATTCCGCAAATCATTGCAGATCTGGCAGGCACCATGCAGGAATCAGGGTTCACCTCTATCAAACCCGAAAATATTTTCGAAGAAATTGATTCATTTACAGGTATTTGCAGGAAGGTCAAGGGGAAGAAAACCATGAAGTATCATCCGATCACAATGAAACCGGAAAAACCTGATAAGAATAAAACTGATAAGACAATATCCGATTATTATCACTACAGTTACCGGGGTAACAGGCTGTCTGACCTGATACCTGATCTGCAACACATTATTAATGAAGGAACAGAAAAAGCCTGAGATGATAAAGCTGCTTGAAAAGACAGAAATTGCTCCTAATGTATATGCCTGTACGGTAAGTGCCCGGGATATTGCCAGGAAAGTGCAGCCGGGACAATTCATCATCATAATCCCTGATGAGTACAGTGAGAGAACACCCATTACTGTTGCAGACTGGAATATAAAAGAAGGTACCCTGAGTTTTATTTTCCTCGACATAGGCTCCAGCACACACCGGCTGGCAGAATTAAAACCCGGAGATCAAATATATTCCCTTACCGGGCCATTGGGAAAATCTTTTGAAATCAAAAAACACGGTACTGTCGGCCTGGTTGGAGGATGTTATGGAATCGGCGGTGTTTATCCTGCAGCACGGGCACTGAAGAAAAAGGGTAATAGGGTGATCAGCTATTCAGAAGCCAGGAGCAAATTCCTGCTTTACTGGAACGATAAACTTGAAAAGGCCTCTGATGAAGTACGATATGCCACGGCAGACGGCTCACTGGGATTTAAAGGCCATGCCCACGACCGCCTTGAATCCGACCTGAAATCCGGCATGAAGTATGACCTGATCATTGCGGTCGGTTGCACCTTTATGATGTACCGCATATCACAGGTAACAAAGCCCTACGGGGTGCGGACAATAGTAAGTATGAACCCTATCATGATAGACGGGACGGGCATGTGCGGGGCATGCCGTATCGAGGTGGATGATACCACCAGGTTTGCCTGTGTCGACGGGCCCCATTTTGACGGACATAAAATCAACTGGGACCTGATCCTGGCACGCAGGAAAGCATACCTGGAGGAAGAAATCATTTCAAAGGAAAGAAACCACTATGGCGAAAGTTAGTCCGGTTAAAACCCCCATGCGGGAACAGCCAGCTGCGGAACGCATCAGGAACAATGATGAGGTTCCCTTCGGTTATTCTCCGCAGGAAGCTGTGCTTGAAGCCAAAAGGTGCATTATGTGCAAAAACCCCGGATGCATTGAAGGCTGTCCGGTTGAAATAGACATTCCCGGGTTCATCCGGCTGATTACAGAAAAAAAATTCAAGGAGGGCGTCACTCTCCTTAAAGAAAAGAACATCCTGCCTGCCATATGCGGAAGGGTATGCCCGCAGGAAGAACAGTGCGAGAAAAAATGCGTGCTGGGTGTAAAGAATGAACCGGTCGCCATAGGCAGGCTGGAAAGGTTCCTGGCGGACTGGGAAGCAGAGCAGGGAGAAGCGGAACTTCCCCCCAAACCCGCTCCCACCGGTAAAAAAATTGTCATCGTGGGTGCCGGTCCGGCCGGCATAACCGCTGCCGCCGACCTGGTCAGGCTGGGACACAAGGTCGATATGTTCGAAGCCCTGCACCAGCCCGGCGGTGTCCTGGTATACGGCATCCCTGAATTCAGGCTGCCCAAGGAAATAGTCTTCAGGGAGATCAATTACCTGGAGCGCCTGGGTGTAAAACTGTATACCAACCAGGTGATAGGGATGATAAAGAGCATTGATGAGCTGCTCAATGAATATGATGCTGTGTTCCTGGGTACGGGAGCCGGACTGCCATGGTTCCTGGAGGTCCCGGGTGAAAACCTGAACGGCATCTATTCGGCCAACGAATACCTGACCAGGGCCAACCTGATGAAGGCTTACCTCTTCCCCAAATACAAAACACCTATTGTCAGGGGAAAGAGGGTCGCCACGGTGGGAGGCGGCAATGTTGCCATGGACTGTGCCCGTACGGCCCTGCGCCTGGGTGCGGAGAAATCCATCATTATATACCGCAGGTCCCTCGGTGAGATGCCTGCCCGTAATGAAGAGATACACCATGCCGAAGAGGAAGGGGTTATCTTCCAGCTGCTTTCCAATCCTGCGGCTTTCCACGGAGGTGAGAACAACTGGGTAAAGGAGGTTGAGTGCATCAGGATGAAACTGGGTGAACCGGACGATTCAGGAAGAAGACGGCCGGTACCCATACCCGGTGCCAATTTCAGGATGCCCGTTGACGTTGCTGTTATTGCCATAGGCAACAGTCCTAATCCCTTGATACCAAACACCACCCCGGATATTGAAACAGGGAAATGGGGGAATATTGTTACGGATCCGGAAACAGGTAAGACTTCAAAACCGGGTGTATTCGCCGGGGGTGATGTGGCTACAGGCGCCGCTACAGTCATCCTGGCCATGGGTGCCGGAAAGACAGCCGCACGGAGTATTCATCAGTACGTGATGAACAAATAAGTTTCTTTGGTTTTCAATACTCCATGCTGTCCTCAAGCCTCAGGTAATGCAGGTCTTCCTTGCTCAGACCATGCCACCTGCAGCCTTTTTTGGAACAGATATGGAAATCCACAAGCCTGCTGGCAGCCGTCAGGACAATCCTGAAAACTTCGCTGCCACACTCCTCGCATTTTATATCATCCACCATCAGCGATGTATCACAGTGATAACATTTAATGTCACCGATATTCTGATCCTCGGGCAGAAGGATGGTTGACCTGGAGGTGAATACGTTCAGATAGGGACTCAGCAACAAGAAGCCGGTATCTTGTTCCCGGTCTACCTTAAGCTTGATCGACCCCCTTTCGATGAGTGTTTCTTTGCAATGCGGACAGTAACCCTGCAGGAATGTGCCGGTACGCATGATCTCAATCTTCTCCTCTTCCCTGGTTTTAGGTCCTTCCGGCTTCAATGCAAGCGACATGTCTTCAAGATAGGGCCTTCCGTGAACCCCAGCATCCATATAGAGCTGTTTCAGGGCAAAGGTAAAATCCACAAACTTTACAAAGTGGTTGTTACAGCCTATGCGTGAACATACACTGACATTCCCTCCCAGTTCCAGGTTAAAAGGGATCATAGGGGCACTGCAAAGATCACATTCACTTTTGCTCTTGATCTCAGAACTGCAGTGCGGGCAAAACAGCCTCACCATCTTGTTCTTCGGTGTCTCAATATCGCAAACGTAGTTATAGCTTTCATAGACTGAGCTTAAATAGATAATGCCTTTGTTATCACCTGCGGTAACCTTCATTTTGATGCTGGGACAATTATCCACCTGCCGCTCATTGTCCATCAGGGAATGCCCGCATACGGGACATTTTACCTTTAAGGATATAAGGTCGAATATTTTATCTACCATAGGATAGGGTTTATAGTAGTTTTACAAATTTTCTATTTTGCGAATTCGAGTATTTCCCCGATGGTATTGAATTCTTTTATGAGTGAAATTATACCTCTCACCTTTTCCTTGATATACCGGTCCATGGCTGCAGCCGCCCTCCTGCCGTCGCCCATGGCCAGGATAACAGTGGCTCCTCCCCTTACTATATCTCCGCCGGCAAAAATATCCTGGACAGAAGACTGCAGGGTTTCCTTATTTACATTAATTGTTCCCCAGGCCGATACATCGAGTTCTTTCATGCTTTGCGGTATCAGCGGGTTGGGCGAAACCCCGACGCTTACCACCACCGCATCCACATCAATATAATATTCAGAGCCTTCAAGCGGAATAGGCCTCCTGCGGCCGGAGTCATCCGGCTCACCCAATTCCATTTTCTGAACTTTCATCCTGTTAACCCTTCCGTTTTCATCGGCATAATATTCCACCGGGTTATTCAGGTTCAGAAATTCAATACCTTCTTCCTGTGCATGTTTTATCTCTTCATCCCGGGCAGGCATTTCTTCAATGGAACGGCGATAGATGATTATCGCCCTGTCAGCTCCCAGCCTTTTGGCTGTCCTGACAGCATCCATGGCAGTATTTCCGCCTCCTATCACGGCTACGTTTTTTCCACTGATTACAGGAGTATCATATTCAGGATCAGAGGCCTTCATGAGATTAACACGGGTCAGGTATTCATTCGAGGAATAGATCCCAATATAGTTTTCCCCCGGGATATGCATGAAACTCGGGAGACCGGCCCCGCTCCCTACCATGAATGCTATGAATCCCTGTTTCCTGAGCTCGTCAATACTGCTCGTTTTACCGACAATAAAATTGTTCACGAACTTTACACCCATTTTTTTCAGGATCTCTATTTCCACATCAACCACGTCATTGGGAAGCCTGAATTCAGGGATCCCATATTTCAATACACCTCCAATCTCGTGCAGCGCCTCAAAAACGGTTACATCATACCCCATCTTGGCCATATCTCCGGCAAATGCGAGTCCGGCCGGACCCGAGCCAACCGAGGCCACCTTGATCCCGTTGAAAGTAGTAATCTCCGGTACTGATATATTGCCGCTGTTTCTTTCATAATCGGCAGCGAACCTCTCCAGGTTTCCTATGGCAACCGCAGGTTTTTGCAACTTCTGAGGGTAGAAACATACCTGTTCACACTGAACCTCTTGTGGACAGACGCGTCCGCAGACAGCAGGCAGTGCGTTGGTTTCCTTCAATACTTTCGCAGCATCAAGAAAGAGACCCGCTTCAATTTTCTTAAGGAATTTTGGAATATTGATCCCTACCGGGCAACCTGTAATGCAGGTAGGGTTGGGACAATCAATGCATCGCCGGGCTTCATGTATGGCCTGTTCTTCGGTTAATCCAAGGTTGACTTCTTTAAAGTTCTTATTTCTAATGTCAGGATCCTGTTCGGGCATGCTAAGCCTTTCCATCTGGGTCCTGTCCTTGTTTTTCAGTTGCTGGCGGAGCTCAACCCTCCATTCCTTTGCCCTTTCCTTCTTTAAATACTCCAGTAATCCATCCATTTGCTAGGCTTTTCTGTATTTATTCAAAAAACTATTGTAGGCTTCTTCTTCTGCACCGACATAGGATTTCAGCCTCATAAGCATTTCATCAAAATCAACCTCATGGGCATCAAATTCGGGCCCGTCCACACAAACAAATTTTGTCTTACCGCCTACCGATACCCTGCATGCCCCGCACATGCCCGTCCCGTCAACCATCAGGGTATTCAAACTTGCCAGTGTCGGGATCTTGTATTTTTTAGTCAGAATCGCCACAAATTTCATCATGATGGCCGGTCCTACAGTTACCACCTGGCTGATCTTCTCCCGTTTAATCACCTCCTCCATACCTTCGGTAACCAGGCCTTTCTTACCATAAGAACCATCATCAGTCATTATGATCACCTCATCCGAATGTTGCCTGATCTGCTCTTCGAGGATGATCAGGTCCTTATGCCTGGCAGCAAGTACAGTTATCACCCTGTTGCCGGCATTTTTCATGGCTTCTACTATTGGCAGCAGGGGGGCTACCCCAACACCTCCCCCGGCGGCCAGGATGGTCCCCACCTTCTCAATATGAGTCGCCTGTCCAAGCGGACCCACAACATCCCTTATATAATCCCCCTGTTCCATATTACAGAGCTTGATGGAAGTGACCCCTACTTTCTGAACAATCAGAGTGATGGTTCCCTTTTCAATATCAGCTGCTGCAATGGTAAGCGGTATCCTTTCCCCCTTCTGACCTATCCTGATGATCACGAAATGTCCGGCCTTCCGGCTTTTTGCTATTTCCGGAGCCTCAACCACCAGCCTTACTACATGGTCTGAAAAATATTCCTTCTCAACGATCTTGTTCATTATCTTTTATAAGTAAAATGCGCATTATGCGAAAGTATATATTTTTTTATGATCAGGTATGCTCGACGGCATCAGAACCAAAAGAATGTTGAAATTTTTGTATTTTTATGCGCTTATCAATAACACCAGATCCCCATGGAAGATTTTAAATCCATTGACGATATTCTCGATTTTGCCATCAGGGATGAACTAAGGGCATCCAGGCTTTATGCGGATCTTGCCAAAAGGAGTAAGTCGCGTGAAATGGCAAAAATTTTCGAGCAATTCTCCCAGGAAGAACTCGGCCACAAGAAGAAACTGGAAGCGGTTAAATCCGGAAAACAGGTACTGGTTCCACATGAGAAGATCCAGGATCTCCGGATTGGCGATTACCTGGTAGAAGTAAAAACCTCCAGGGATGATCTCACTTACCAGGAAGCCCTGATCATAGCCATGAAAGAGGAAAAGGCTGCCTTCAGGCTGTATTCAGACCTGGCAGCCAGGACCGATGATGCTGCGGCTAAAGAAACCTTTTTAATACTCGCACAGGAAGAAGCCAGGCACAAACTCAGGTTTGAGATCGAATATGATGATATGATCCTGAGGGAAAACTAGCGGCAGAATAAGGATAAAAGAATACCCCGGATGATACAAGATGACTTCAGTTACCTGGGCGGTATGGATATCAGGACCATAGAGAGTCTCTATTCAGCATACCAGAAAGATCCTGAATCAGTGGACCGGAGCTGGAGGGAATTCTTTAAAGGATTTGATTTTGCCCGCAGCAACTTCAGCGAACAGATGTCATCCGAAGTATTTGATAAGGAATTCAAAGTAATCAACCTTATCGATGCATACCGCAAGAGGGGACACCTGTTTACCAAGACAAACCCGGTACGGATGCGCAGGCGCTATTTCCCTACCCTTGACCTTGAAAACTACGAACTATCCGATTCTGACCTGGAGACGGAATTCCATGCCGGCAGTAAAATAGGATTAAAAAAACCAAGCCTGAAGGAAATTGTTGAGCACCTGAAACAAACCTATTGTGAATCCATCGGGGCCGAATACATGTTCATCCGGAGCCCGGAAAAGATCGAATGGCTGAGCAGCAGGATGGAATCCAGCCGGAATACCACAGAGTTTACCGCAGAACAAAAAAAGGAGATATTTTTTCATCTCAGGAATGCCGTAGGATTTGAAAAATTCATTCACAAGAAGTTTGTCGGACAAAAGAGGTTTTCGCTTGAAGGAGCCGAAGGCCTGATCCCTGCGCTTATTGCCCTCATTGAAAAAGGGGCAGATCTCAATGTTGAGGAATGCATGATAGGAATGGCACACCGGGGCAGGCTGAGTGTCCTGGCCAATGTCCTGCAGAAGCCCTATGAAGACATTTTTAAAGAATTTGAAGGAGGTGAGTATGAAGAAGGCATTTCACTTGGGGACGTAAAGTACCACCTGGGGTATGTGAATGATATCAAGACCGGCAACGGCAAGACCGTGCGCCTGAACATGGCTCCCAATCCTTCCCACCTGGAGGCAGTTACCCCTGTCATCGAGGGACTCTCAAGGGCTAAAACAGACCATAAGTACGAGGGGAATTACGACCGCCTTCTTCCCATCCTGATCCATGGTGATGCTGCCATTGCTGCCCAGGGAGTTGTTTACGAGGTTGTCCAGATGTTCGACCTTCAGGGTTATAAAACAGGGGGCACCATTCACCTGGTGATCAACAACCAGGTCGGGTTTACCACCAACTACCTGGACGGCCGCTCCAGTACGTATTGCACAGATGTAGGCAAAGTTACCAAGTCTCCCATCTTCCATGTAAATGGCGATGATGTTGAGGCGCTTATCCACACCATTATCATGGCCGTGGAATACCGGCAGATCTTCCATACCGATGTCTTTATTGACATCCTCTGTTACCGGAAGTACGGCCACAATGAAGGTGATGAGCCAAGGTTTACACAGCCCCTTCTGTATAAAGCCATAGCCGCACATCCTAATCCCAGGGATATTTTCGCACAGCACCTTATCAACAGGGGCATCTACACAGATGAAGATATCAGGCAGTTTGAAACCGACTATGATGAGATACTGGAGGAAAAACTGGAGGTATCAAAAAAGATCAGGAAAGTAAGGATACAACGATTTCTTTACGATGACTGGAAAAAATACAAGTATGCAGATCACGGGGATATTGAAAAACAGATAACAACAGGTGTCACCAGAAAAATGCTGCTGGATGTATCCTCTCAGATCAATACCCTTCCGGAGGATCATAAATTTTTTTCCAAGATCCATAAACTGGTAAAGGACAGGCAGCATATGGTTCAGTCCAACAGCCTGGACTGGGCCCTGGCAGAACTCCTGGCATACGGAACCCTGCTCCAGGAAGGATACCCGGTAAGGATATCCGGACAGGACTGTATCCGGGGGACATTTGCACACCGTCATGCCGGTTTTGTCATCGAAGATTCAGATAAACAGTATATCCCCCTGAAACACCTTAATAACAGCAAAGCCAGCTTTGATATTTTTAACTCTTCACTCAGCGAATACGGGGTACTTGGTTTTGAGTACGGCTATGCCCTGGGAAATCCTGCCGGTTTAACAGTCTGGGAAGCCCAGTTTGGTGATTTTAATAATGCAGCCCAGGTGATACTTGACCAGTATATCAGTTCAGCGGAGGAAAAATGGGGCATAAGCAACGGGCTGGTGTTGCTGCTTCCGCATGGATTCGAAGGCCAGGGGCCCGAGCATTCGAGTGCCCGGATTGAAAGGTTCCTGTCGATGGCAGCCAGAAATAACATGAACATCATTAACTGCACCACCCCGGCAAACTTTTTCCATGCACTCAGAAAACATGTTCATTCTGATTTCCGGGTTCCCATGATAGTGTTTACTCCAAAGAGCCTGCTTCGTCATCCCCACTGTGTATCCACCCTTGAAGATCTATCGAATGATACCTTTTTTGAGGTATATGACGATCCCGATGTAGATGTTGATGAAGTACGGAGGGTGGTGTACTGCTCGGGTAAAATATATTATGATCTTCTTGCCAGGAAGCAGCAATATAAAGCAAGGGACCTGGCCCTGATCCGTATAGAGCAATTGCATCCTTTTCCTATCAAACAGGTAATGAAGATCCACTGGAAATACAGGAACACCTTGCTCTCTCTATGGGTACAGGAGGAGCCTGAAAACATGGGTGCCTGGAGGCACATACAGAACGAAATGAAGGAGATAAAGCCTGAACCCGTCACCCGCCAGGCAAGCGGGAGTCCGGCTACAGGATTATTCAGGCTTCACCAGATCGGACAGGAAGAGATCGTCACAAAGGTATTCCGCAAATGCGATTGTGAACTGAATAACATCTATTGCGGCCTGCAGTGTGTTGTGGGAAAATCCCGTAAGGAAATTCTCAAGCAACACCAGTATTTCGATAAATCCTGATAAGGGTCCGGCATACTCTAAGCCGGAATCAGACTATGAATAATCATAAGTATTTTTTACCTTTCCTCACTCAAAAGAATCAATAAATGATCATTGAAATAATAGCTCCCAGTCCGGGAGAATCAATATCAGAAGTTGAAATTGCCAGTTGGCTGGTGGGTGATGGCGATTATGTCTTTAAGGATCAGGAATTTGCGGAGGTAGAGTCTGATAAAGCAACCCTGCCCCTGGTTGCAGACAAAGCGGGCAAAATTAAGATAAAAGCTGAGGCAGGGACACTGGTAAAGGTTGGAACCCTGCTTTGTACTATCGACACCGATGCAAAAGCTCCTGCAGGGGGGAACAGGAAAGAAGAAGTAAAGGCTGAGGCTGAGGTTGAGGCTAAGGCCGGGGCTAAGGCAGAATCTCAGCAGAAAGTACCTGTTCAGAAGCAGGA
>CAZILN010000163.1:0-11387 GCA_964540005.1 uncultured Bacteroidaceae bacterium
CCTCGGTTCTGAAGATCTGTTCATTTTTAATGACAGACCTACTCTGAATAGGGTGATTGCCAAAGTTCGAAAGGTACAGCAACAACTGGTACTCACCATGAGCCCTTCCTGTTATATGCTCGATCATGAAATAACGAGCCGGCTTGCACAGACAGCCTGCTTTGCCGGGGGGATGGTAAACATTGAAACCCCGGGAATCGATCCATTGGACTATATACCTCACCTCTATTATGCCGATCCCCTTGAGGGTAAGGATAAATATGGAGTACAGGTTATACCAACAACCCTGGTTGATATCACCGGCGTGATAGATATCAAAACTGAAATGCTGGCCTGCCATAAAAGTCAGCGTGAATGGCTCAGACAGCATCATGGCATGGATGAGTATATCCTGTCCATGAAACGCCTGGCAGTAGAGCGGGGTCTACGGATGGGCGTGAAATATGCAGAAGGCTTCAGGCAACATCTCGGACACGCTTTCCCGCAGAATAACCCTATTCGTGAAGAACTGCAAAATTCGTCACGATGATTTACAGTGTATAACCCTCCCTGTACTTCCTGTGGAAGAACTTTTCCGCATCAGGATCATCCACAAAGTACTGTTTCTCAGGATCCCATTTCACCGGCCTGCCCAATTCATGTGCAATATTCCCCAGAATACAGGTGGCACATGTTCTCTGGCCCGTTTCCACATTGGCGATAGGTTCTTCTCTGGAGCGCAGAGAATCTATGAAGTTCACCAGGTGACCCGTGCCCGATTCATACCTGAGGCCTTCGTTGGCATCATCGTATCCTTCGGGGAGCAAAGAGTCATCCGAGGCTGCATACCTTCCGCGGGAGACCTCGATCCAGCCGTCACTGCCCCAGAACTTAATTCCTCGGGTAGGCATTTCATCCCATGGTTCATTGGTCATGGTCACCCCGCTATCATACACATAAGTCAGGAACTCCGTATCTTCGTAACCTGCAGGAATGATCATCACCGGTCCGCCCCTGTCCTTGTTCAGTCCCCACTGTCCAATATCGAAATTGTGTGCACCCCAGTCGCATGTAAAACCGCCCCCGGTTTCTTTGAAATAACGCCATTCAGCCCAATATTCCTCATTGACAGGCGGATCAAGTGAAACAGGCGGATTCAGCCGGGAATTGTAGTGCACATCAGCTGCCAGGGGGCCCAGCCACGTGTTCCAGTCCAGGTCGGCAGGGATCTCCTCAATCGGGAGGTTATACGGTGCCGGGGGTGGGCCCACATATGCGTTGATTTTCTGTAGTTTGCCTATGGCTTCTTCCCGGACCATATTAACAGCATGCTGGAAATTATTATCAGATCTCTGTTGACTTCCCACGGCCAGGAGCACTTCGTGGCTTCTCACAGCCTTTACCACTTCCAGGCTCTCCTTCAGGGTGAATGTGATCGGTTTCTCAAGGTATATATCCTTGCCAGCTTTACAGGCATCTATGGCATTCAGTGCGTGCCAGTGATCCGGAGTGGCTATGACCACAGCATCAATGTCTTTCCTGTCAAGCAGTTCCCTGTAATCTTTATAGGTTTTTACATCCACTGAAACATTGTTTTCCAGGTAATAGTCATTCAAGCGTTTCTCCAGTCGTTTACGTTTGATACCATATACATCAGCGCCGGCTACAATTTGTACTCCGGGTATCCTGGCGAATCCGTTCATTAGGTTTATGGCCTGCTGACCGAGCCCGATCATGCCTATTCTTATTGTATCGTTTGCCCCCGATGTACAGTATTGTATTGAAGGCAAAGCAGCAATACCTGCCGTTCCTATTAGTGTTTGCTTGATAAATCTGCGACGAGAATAATCTTTCATGATGGATAGGTTTTAGTATTAATTTGAGTGATGTGAAATGATCGCTATTTTGCTCCTGTGATAGGAATACCATGCAATATAATAAATTAAATATTTCTTTGGTAATCTGACATGTTCATATTCATAAATTTTATAATTTATATCCGCGCGGATATGGTCAGCCGATTGAGGATGAAGCCAGTGAACACTAGAAGGACATCAGGCTCTATCGTGAAGAGATCCACTATGGAAACAGATATCTGTTGCATTCAGGCTGGGATTAAAGAGGACCCCGAACCTTTCTGTATTAAAATAAATTGTACCTTTAGTAATTAAACGAACAACGCTATGAACTCATTAGTTTTATATAGCCGAATTTGTCTTGTGCTTCTTGCTTCAGCAGTGTTTGCAGCATGTTCAAGCACCAGAAGCACTGGCTCATCACAGCAGAATCATCCCCCTCAAATTGTAGACACTGGCTATAAAAGAAGTGACTCGGCAAATGCCAATCAGTCAAATATCATGATGTCTGCCAACGAGGACAAACAATCAAACCTGAGCCTGAATGAGTTGATACAAAGACTACCCGGTGTCCGTATTCAGAGCGGGCGTGGAGCCTATGCAACATTCATTGTGGGCGGAACTGCATCATCCTTTATGGCGGATACGAGTCCTCTTTTTGTTGTGAACGGTAATGTGATAGGTACGGATTATTCAAATGTCTATACTTTGGTCAATCCCAATGATGTTGTCTCGATGAGTGTCCTGAAAGGATCGGATGCCACCATATATGGTACCCGCGGAGCAAATGGAGTGATCCTGATCAGGACAAAGTAACTGAAGTTAGCAAAAAAACATGGATTTAGCTTTCACCTGTCAAGCCATAACCTGAAGCGGTGTGCCCTGGCAGTGCTGACCAGGAGGTCATCTTCAGCTGCCGGGTGCGTCTCAATTTTGATCCTGCTCTGGGAGAGCACATGGATCTTATCAATACAAATATAATTAATAATATACCGGCGGTTGATCCTGAAGAAGGCATCCGGATCAAGCAGGGCTTCAAGCCGCTCCAGTGAAAATTCCACAGGGTAATTATGACCGTCCCTGGTACCGATGAATGTGCTTTTTTCCAGTGAATAGAAAAAAGCCACAGACGGTGTCTCTACTGATTTTATCCTGCTCCCTATATTGATCAGGAAACGTTTCTTGTAAGAGCTTTTCCTGTTTTCAATGGCCGACATCAGTTCATTAATATCAAACTGCGGTGCCGAATCACTGAGCCTCCTGTATTTCTGCAGGCTGGCAGCAAGTTTTTCCTTATCGATGGGCTTCAGCAGGTAATCTATGCTGTTCAGTTCAAAGGCCCTGATGGCATATTCGTCATAGGCAGTAGCAAAAATGACATAGCTGTCAAGGCTGACCTTTTTGAATATATCAAAGCTGAGCCCGTCAGCCAGCTGTATATCCAGCAGGAGCAGATCGGGCTGATGGTTGGTCTCAAGCCACCGCACCGCTGATTCCACGCTGTCGATTACTGAAAGGATCTCTACCTCAGGGTCTACTTCCCTGAGTAATTTTTCCAGCCGCTGTGCTGCCGGTTCCTCATCTTCAATGATAAGGGCTTTGATCATAATTCAGCTTTTAATAAGGGTACACTTATTTTATAACTGGATGATGTTTCCGAAATTCTTACTTTTTCCGAAGTAAAAAATGCAAATCGCTCTTTGATATTCTTCAATCCCTGTCCTGTTGAACTGACCCCTGCTTTCTTCTGAAGGTTGTTCTCCACAGCAATGGATCCGTTCCCTGAAGAGATGGTAATTGTCAGGGGCTTATCCTTTGAAATAATGTTGTGTTTAATGCTGTTTTCAACCAGCATCTGCAGAACCAGCGGGGGGATGGCATAATGATAGTATTTTTCCGGTACATCGATCTTTACGATGAGGTTCTGCTTGAAACGTGATTGCTGCAGGCTGACATATTTCTCAAGTACATTTACCTCTTCCCGCAACAGTACCAGTTCCTTTTCGCGGCTGCTCAGCATGTACCTGAAAAAATCAGACAGGTTGCTGATATAGCCAACAGCTTCCTCATTGTTATCGACCAGGGTGGTAAGGCTGTTCAGGCTGTTGAAAAGGAAGTGCGGATTGATCTGGGTTTTAAGGCTTTCGTATTTGGCCTGTATGCTGTCCTTTTCAAGGCGTACAGAACGTGAAAAATTATACTTCCACTGCTGGTAAAAATAAACCGATTCATGAATAGCAGTTACCAGGAAAGTAATGAGTACAGTTATAATGCTTTCCTGCAGGAGTCCGCCACGGGCATCAAAGATCCTCAGCTTCACTTCCAGTGCATAGAGTCCCAAAGAAACCAGCAAGGTATATGGAAGAATCATTACAATCTCCAGCAGCAGGTGCTGTGCCGGTCTTTTTTCCCATGGATATTTTTTCCATAAAAACCGTACTATCATCATACACCCTCCCCAGAGGCAGGCTGTCATGATCATTCCATGGCCAAATTGAAGCAAAGCCCCCGATGTACTGCTCCAGCCGTAAAGAAGCATGCAGATCCCGCTGACGAGGATAACCGCCAGCAGGATCAAGTATTTGTTTGTTTTGTACTTGAAGGCGTTCATCTCTGGTAATATTATTCGAATCTAAGTATTTTTTTTAGAAATTGATGCGATACAAAAACATCGGGTAGAAACCCTGCTGGTAAACCGTATATACTTCGGCTTTCTCCGGGTCAAAACCCTGCATGAATATGCTCTGGAAACCGGTCAGGTTCTGAAGGTCAACACCCCATTCCTGGTTGTAGCGTTTGTTGTTCTTCTTCAGTCCTATTCTCAGGTCGGTGCGGAAATAGTCATCGTACTTGTTTTCATAGGCCCTGTTCCAGTCACGTTCCTCATTCCCTGACCGGATAGATGCTTCCACATTAATAGGTACATACCTTCTTCCTCCTGCCCATACTGCCTTAAGATCTACGGTCAGCATGATCTTTTCCGAGATCCTGTGCTCATATCCGCCGAGCAGATTGAAGACATAGTTGCCATTGAATGCCGTATTCCTTTTTATCCCGTCATATCCCTTATATTTTGAATCGAATAAAGAGGTGGTGAAAAGGAAGTAATATCCCTTACTGAGGAATTTCTCCACTGTCATCTCGATCCCGTAGTTATTTCCGGTACCGTTGTTTAACAGGCTGTCTTCCATAGGAATCCCGAAGAAATCACCAAAATTGGCCAGTGAAAATTCAGGAGCGGATTCTTTAACAGGAATGTTATAAAGGTACTGGTAGTAGGTCTCCAGCTTCAGCCTGAAATCAGGGGCAAAGAGGTAATCGTATCCAAGCACCAGGTGATTGCTCCTGGTAAATCCCAGGTCATGGTTTGTCTGGTGATAGCTTCCTGTTTCCTCTTCATAAGTCTCATAGAAGTAGACCGATTTTGCCTGGATCTGGCTGTGCAGTCCGTAACCCAGGCTCATTGACTGCCCGGGAGTAAAATCCCAGCGCATGCCCAGTCTTGGTTCCACGGCTGTTTCCCCGTTCAGGCCGAAATATTGAACATGCATACCGGAATACGCCATCAGTTCATCGTTGAATTTGTGTTGGTACTGTCCGTAAGTACGGAACATGAAAAGATTTCCCTTGATATTATTACGGGTGACAAAACCCTCATAATTGGGATGATTCAGGCTGTCTATGTAATTAATAGCATATTGATCGAGTATTATGCCGAAGCTGTAATTGTTGCGTGCATTGATCTTCTGGCGGAACTGTGAGGTCAGCGAAACCTTGTTTTCCTGCTGCTCACTCCTGAGAAAGGGGTCTATGGTCCGTGCTCTCCCGAGCAAAGAATCCAGCCTGGTAACTGAATTGGTCCGCTGGTAAGACAGGGTGGTTTTGAGTCGTGTCTTTTCATTGAAATAATAGGTGTTCGAGAGACCAACAACACCCAGTCCGGATCCAAAATCAGTAGCTGTACCCTTTCCGTTATAGGAATTTTCAAGGCTGTCGGCAGATTCGCGGCCCAGAGAGATGTAAGAGTTGCCCAGGAGTCCGAATACCCTGAACCTGCCCAGTTTGGTGCCGGGTACATCCACCAGGAAGGTCAGATCTTTATACTGCGGTACAGCTGCCCCGGTACCGAAGTCGAGTCCCAGTTTACTCATCACATCAAGCGTGGAATATCTGAAATTTGCCAGGTAGGAAGCTTTCTGTCCGTTTCCCACCGTCATCAGGGGTCCTTCTATCCCGCCCTCAAAACCATTAAAACCGATCTGCCCGGTAAACTCGGTACGATGCTTGTTCCCTGAGCGGAGGTTCAGGTCAAAGGCACCGGCTGTGGCATTTCCGTATTCTGCAGGGAAGGCACCGGTTAAAAAGTCCGAATTGGCCAGCAGGTTATTATTTACCATACTTACAGGCCCCCCTGTTGTTCCAAGTGCCCCAAAATGATTTGGATTGGGTATTTCCACCCCTTCCAGCCTCCAGAGTACACCCATGGGTGAATTACCTCTTATTATTATATCATTACGGGAATCGTTCTGTGTCATAACTCCTGCATAGTTGGCTACCATGCGGGCCGGGTCGCCAAGGCTCCCTGCAAAACGTTCGGTTTCTTCAACTGAAAAGGTACGGGCAGAGATGATGGCCATTTCGTTAATGGTTTCATCCTTGCTTTTACCGGACTTTACAACCACTTCATCCAGTTCCTGGGCATTTTCTTCGAGCCGGACATTCACCACCATCTGCTTTCCGCTGGTCAGCAGAAGGTTGGGCAGGATTGTCTCATGGTAGCCTACGTAACTTACCCTCAGGTTCTGGCGGCCTACTGGTATATTACGCAGTTCAAAATTCCCGTCCAGGTCGGTCACGGTCCCAACCATCGGATTGGATTCTAACAAAATGATATTGGCTCCTATCAGCGGAAATCCTGTTATGGCATCCACCACGGTCCCCCTGATGGTTTGTGTCATTAAATCAGTGGCAAATATTCCATTTGCCGAGATAATTAAAATGGCTAAGATCTGCATTGCTTTTTTCATGGCTTTAAGTATTAGGTTGATTGATTTCTTATTTCTTAATGTTGTAACTATCCGGTTGAACTGTATCGAATGTTTCATGGCTTTAAGTTTAAATTCTGATTCAAAGCTATGAAGCCCACTGTTCACGGGAAAAACTTTCCTTCCGGATAACAATAGAATACTACTGAATGAGAATTATAAGGGATGAATGATTATGGCAATCCCGGCTCGGTTTGCTATAATAAAAGCTTGCAAACGGGAGATTTGATAAGCAGATTCATTTTTTTATCTTGCACTGTTACAATCTTCCTTGCTATGGATGATGCAGAAAGAGCTATAAGCCCTACCGAGTTTGCGCCGGCTGCAAGGCTTGATCCTGTACAGGTACGCCAACAGGCATCTCTGCTGGATGATCATCCACTTATTGCCCAGCTGTTGGATTCAGTAAATTCCGCCGTTCTGGTACTTAACAACAAACGGCAGATTGTATTCGCTAATAAGGCTTTCTATGCTTTGGTCAACAGGACAAGCATCCAGGAAATACAGGGACTTCGTCCGGGTGAGATCCTGGGGTGTATTAATGCCGGAAAGAACCCGGGAGGGTGCGGAACCAGTCAGTTCTGCAGCCAGTGCGGAGTTGTCAGGGCCATACTTTCAAGTCTCGAAAATATCGTGGACGTTCAGGAATGCAGGATCATCCTTGAGGAAGACAAGACTGCCCTGGATTTTCGCGTGCAGGCCGCCCCTTTTAAGCATAAGGGAGAAACATACTCGGTATTCTCCATTATTGATATCGCAGATGAAAAAAGGAAAGAGGTCATGGAACGGATCTTTCTGCATGATGTGATGAATACAGCAGGAGGTTTGCAGGGCTACAGCAGGCTACTGTCCAATGCCCCTGAAGATAAATTGGAATACTATATTTCCATAATAAATGGTCTGTCTGATAAACTGGTGGATGAAATAAACGCACAGAGGGAACTGATCCGGGCTGAAAATAAAATGTTAAAAGTAAAGCCGGTTCGGATCAATTCAAGGCAGATCCTTGAAATGACAAGGAATTCCTATCTGAACCATGATGTTGCACATGAGAGGATCATCAATATTCATAAGGAAGCAGAGGATCTGATACTCATCAGTGACAAGACCCTCTTACTCAGGGTCATGAGCAATATGACCAAGAATGCACTGGAAGCTGTCCGGCCGGGTGATACCGTTACACTGAACTGCCGTCAATCCGGCGAAGGGATTATGTTTTCAGTCCACAACCCAGGAGAAATGCCCCGGGAATCACAATTACAGGTTTTCCAGAGATCCTTTTCAACCAAAGGCAGCGGGCGCGGACTGGGAACCTACAGCATCCGGCTATTAAGTGAACCATTAAACTTTAACCATGAAATCAAACAGAAGAAATTTTATCAGAACCGTGTCTGCCGGCACCCTGGGAATGGCAGGAATCGCTGGCGGCAATCCTGTCCTGGCACACGAAACAAGCTCCAAAGCCCGGTCTTCCGGAAAGGGGAACAGGATAGGGGTATCCACCTATTCTTTCTGGCAGTTTAACGGACTGCCTGAAGAATCCCCTATTGAAAAATGCATTGATGATGCAGCAATGATGGGATTTGACGGCATAGAACTCCTGCTGGTACAAATGATATCGGAAGAGAATTCGTATTTGCAAAACCTGAAGAAGCGTGCCTTTCATGCCGGACTGGACCTCATGGGTTTTTCTACCCACCAGGATTTTGTTTCACCTGAAAAAGAATACAGGGAAGAAAATATCAAAAAGACCATCCACCAGATAGAGCTGGCCTACCAGCTGGGGATACCTACCATGAGGCTTAATACAGGAAGATGGGGCACTATCAGATCTTTTGATGACCTGATGGCTAACAAAGGAATAGAGCCAGTCCTTGAAGGACACACAGAAGATGAAGGATTCAAATGGGTCATTGATGCCATTCAGCAGTGCCTTCCGACGGCCGGGAAATGCGGAGTTGTTTTGGGACTGGAAAACCACTGGGGACTGGGGCGTACGGCTGAGGGTGTGATGCGTATCGTAAACGAGATCGATAATCCCTGGCTCATGGTGACTGCCGATACCGGGAATTTCCTGGAGAACTCCCTGGAGCAGCTCGAGATGCTGGCGCCAAAAACCTTCCTGGTACAGGCAAAAACCTATTTTGGCGGGGGTAAATGGTATACCCTGGATATTGACTACGATAAAGTAGCCTCCATCTTCAGGAAACACAATTACAAGGGATACGTTTCACTGGAGTTTGAAGGTTCGGAATCGCCGCAGACAGCCATTCCTAAAAGTCTTGAGCTCTTGCGTAAAGCATTTTCTGACAGCTGACTGACAGATTGAATTTAATTTGTAACTTCCTTGGCAATTACCTGAATAATCCATGAAAAAAAGAGTTGATCTCCTGGTATACTTCCTGTTTATCAGCAACTTCTTTCTCGCTGCGCAAGTTCAGGGTAATTCTTTTAAAACAATTTTATTATCACCTGATAATGAAAGCTTTTCAATAAACAAATCCGTTTACTACTTCGAAGATACCAGCAGTAATTTGTCTTTTGAAGAAATAAGTATGCCAGGATCTGCCGGCAGCTTTATTCTTTCTGAAAGCAGCAATCTGAATTTTGGCTATACATCTTCAGCATACTGGATCAGGTTTCACCTGAAAAACCCGGATCCTCAGATTAATGACTGGTTGCTGGAAATAGATTATGAACTGCTCGACTCAATTGATTTTTTCTGCCTGGACCAGGATAGTCTCTGGAGTAAAAAGCAATTCGGTGATATGTATCCTTTCAAGCAAAGGGAACTGGATGCCAGAAGCTTCATTATTCCTCTTCAACTGCCTGATACACTGACAAGAACCTATTATATGAGGGTCCGGACCCTGGGAACTATGCAGTTCCCGATGAATGTATTCCGATTGAGAAGCGGCATGAGGACCGTGATGCTTTTGGAAACCTACTATGGGATATTCTTTGGCATAATGTTGCTACTTATAATTTATAATGTATTCATTTACTTTTCATTAAGAGATGTCTCCTATTTCTATTACATCATCCTGATTCTCAGTTCCACTATCTTTCTGGCCTTTGTCAGCGGTCATGCATTTCAATATGTGTTTAAAAATTCCATGTGGTGGCATAACAAGCTCCTGCCCTCTGCAATCGCTCTGACTGAATTTTGTATGATTGCCTTTACCAGGTCTTTCCTGAATATCAGGAAATATTATGCGAAGCTGGATAAGGCTCTGATCTGTTTTCAAATCCTGGCATTTGTCCTGATCTTCCTCCTGTTCTTCACAAAATATCATTTCAGTATACAGGTATCGGTTTATACTGCCCAAATATATATTCTGTTAAGCCTTGTGAGTGGAATTATTTCCCTGGTAAAAGGGAACAGGGCAGCCAGTCTTTTCATACTGGCTTTTACACTGTTTGCTTTTGGGGCCATGGCCATAAGTTTTATGGCCATTGGTATAACCGGGGTTAACATGATCTCTGCACATGGTATGGAGCTGGGTGCCATGCTGAATGGTGTATTCCTGTCCCTGGCACTGATAAATAAATATAAGATCAATAAGATTGAAAAGGAAAAAGCAGACCAGGAGATTATCCGGATGCGGCAGAAAGCAAATATATTGCTGGAGAAGCAGGTAAAGGAACGGACAACTGAGATCCAGGAGAAAAATGCAGAGCTGGAAAAGCAGAAAGAAGAACTGCAGGTAACCCTGGAAAACCTGAAACAGGCCCAGGACCAGCTGATACAATCCGAAAAAATGGCAGCCCTGGGAGGATTGGTTGCAGGTGTTGCCCATGAAATTAATACTCCTGTTGGCATCAGCGTTACTGCTGCCTCCAGCCTGACACAGGAAACCGGCCGCATGGCAGAAATGTATAAAGAAAACAAGATCAGCCGCACTGACTTCAAGGAATACCTCAACACGGCCAACCAGACAGCAAAACTGATCCTTGCAAATATGGACAGGACCGCCACACTGATCCAGAGCTTCAAGCAGATTTCCGTTGATCAATCCACTTCCCAGAGGCGCAAATTCAGGCTGAAAGCTTATACCCAGGATATTATGAGAAGTCTGTCTGCAGCATTTAAGGATAGAAAGATATCTCTTTTGCTTGAGATAGATGATGAACTGCAACTGGATAGTTTCCCTGGTGATTTTTCACAGATCATCACCAACCTTGTCCTGAACAGCCTGTCACACGGTTTCGATAAAGAGGACGAAGGAAAGATTGAGCTGTCGGCCAGGTTGGAGAAGAAAGAGTTAATTCTTGAATATTCGGATACAGGTAAGGGTATTCCAAAAGAAAACCTTGACAGGATCTTTGAGCCCTTTTTCACAACAAATAAAAAACTAGGGACCGGACTCGGTATGCATGTAGTCTATAACCTGATAATCCATAAACACAAGGGTACGATTGAATGCAAAAGTGAGCCCGGTAAAGGAACAAGATTTAAGATCAGGATCCCGCAAGCATATTAGCATCCCCGGTAATGAAAAAATTA
>CAZILN010000164.1:0-2219 GCA_964540005.1 uncultured Bacteroidaceae bacterium
GGGTAACATTGAGTATGATAAGGCCGCGATCCACTGCTTCCTTAAGTTGAGGATAGAACCATTTAACGGTAGGAGCATTGCCGGCTCCAAAACTTTCAAGGATGACAGCCCTGACTCCTTTTGTATGAAGAATGGCATCCACAACATTTTCAGATATACCGGGAAAGATCTTCAGAATAGCGATATTGGTATCGAGATTCTTATGAACCCTGAAAGGATCAGATGCTCCCGGGATCCTTATAGCTTCCCTGTTATACCTGATATGTACACCTGATTTAGCGAGCACAGGATAATTGGGAGATTGAAAGGCGTCAAAATCCTCAGCATTCAGTTTGGTTGTGCGGTTACCCCGGAAAAGGTTGAATTCAAAGTAGATACACACTTCCGGCACCAGGGGGTGAGTACCGGTTTTTGCCGCAGCAATTTCAATCGAAGAGATTAGATTTTCCCTGGCATCAGTCCGCAGGGCGCTCACCGGCAGTTGTGCCCCGGTAAATATGACAGGTTTCCCAAGGTTTTCAAGCATGAAGCTCAATGCCGAGGCCGAATAGGCCATAGTATCTGTTCCGTGCAGGACTACAAAGCCATCATAAGCATTATAATTCTTTTCAATAACCTCTGCAATCTGTATCCAGGTACCCGGATTGATATTTGAAGAATCCACGAGGGAGTCAAAGGATATGGCAGAGATATTGAAGCCGAATTTTTCAAGTTCAGGCACGTGACGTGATACTTCTTCAAAACTGAAAGGTTCAAGTGAACCGGATCCGGGCCGCCTTATCATCCCGATGGTTCCCCCAGTATAAATAATTAGTATGGATGGTTTGCTCATATCAGCTTCATTCGTTTATATTAAATAAACGCAGTGCATTCCCGGTTGTTGTCCCGGCTACTTCATCAACAGTTCTCTGGTGAAGATCAGCCAGTTTCCTTGCAATATGGACCAGGTAGGAGCTTTCATTTCTCTTTCCCCTGAAAGGATGTGGTGCCAGGTAGGGTGAATCTGTCTCAAGTACGATATGCTCCAGCGGGATCCCTTTGATCACCTGGTCCAGGCCGGCATTCTTAAAAGTCAGGATGCCTCCTATCCCGAGCATGAATCCGGCGCTTATTACTTTTTCAGCCTGATCAATGCTCCCTGTAAAACTATGAAATATCCCCTTCAGTTTGTCAGTATTCATATCGTGTACCAGTTCTATTATTTCATTGAAAGACTCCCTGCAATGAATAATGAGCGGTAGGTTATACCTCAGGGCCAGGATTATCTGCTGACGGAAAGCTTCTTTCTGTCCTGACAAATTGGTTTTATCCCAGTAAAGATCAATGCCGGTCTCTCCAATGGCATAAAACTTACCGGTTTCTAATAGCTTGTTTACAGAATCCAGTGTTTCCTGGTAATTATCATCGACCGAGGTAGGATGCAATCCGATTGCCGGGAAACAATTTTCAGGAAACCGATTGGCTAATGCCAGCATATTATCGACAGTGTTCCTGTCAACATTGGGAAGCATCATCCTTGTTACTCCTGCTTCTATAGCACGTTGTACCACTTCGGTACGGTCTTTGTCAAACTGTGACAGGAAGAGATGGGTATGTGTATCAAAAAACATCTGTCAGATCAGGCCCTGTGCAAGCATGGCCTCAGCCACTTTGACAAATCCACCTACATTTGCGCCGTTTACATAATTGACAAAACCATCTGCTGTTTTGCCATATGTTACACATGTTTCGTGAATGTTCTTCATGATCTCTTTCAGGCGCATATCAACTTCTTCCCTTGACCATGGCAGGCGCATCGAATTCTGACTCATTTCAAGTCCGGATACAGCAACCCCACCGGCATTGGCGGCTTTGCCAGGGCCATAAAGGATCTTTGATTTCAGATAGAGTTCAACAGCTTCGGGGGTTGAGGGCATATTGGCGCCTTCAGACACAACCTTACAGCCATTATTAATGAGAGTTTCGGCATTGTCCGAATTTATTTCATTTTCGGTGGCGCTGGGGAAGGCAGCATCACATTTGATTTTCCACGGTCTTGAACCCTCGAAAAATTCGCAGTTGAATTTCGTAGCGTACTCATTAATACGGCCCCTTCTAATGGTTTTTAATTCTATAAGCCAGTTAAGTTTTTCCGCATCTATCCCTGAAGGATCATAGATGAACCCGCTTGAGTCAGACAGGGTGACAACCTTGCCCCCCAGCTGGTTTACCTTTTCAGT
>CAZILN010000165.1:0-19897 GCA_964540005.1 uncultured Bacteroidaceae bacterium
CAATTCTTTATGGATGAGTGGACAGGCGAACCGGATACTTCACTAATTAAAACATTTGGCAAAGCACTGGAATCCACAATTCCGGGAGTAATTGAGGAACTGCTGAAAAAGAAATAAAATCTGTAAATTGATCTGCAAAACAGCGATTTAGAAGAATGATTACAATTGATTCAGAAATTACAGAAGAATTTATCAATGAAGTCAGCAACCGTCTTTCTGGTAATATGCAGGTTAGAAGAACATTGCCGGATCAAGGGAGGCTGCATATTGACAGGAAACTACCATATCTTTGCATCTATCGCAGGCCGGTATCAATCCCTGATCAGGGAACCGACCAACTGATCAAGGGAGAAGCTTCCTACCTCTCGGCTTCTTCTGCCCCCTTCCATAAAAAGGGGATCTCCCGTCTGGTAAGATCTGTGGTTGAAACTTTGTCAAACGCTCCGGGGGCATTCCTGATCATAGAGATTTGGTCAAGTGAATTACTGGTTCCCATTATTGATCCGGAACAAGGAAGAACTGCGCCATCATTCCGCATTTTTGTCCCTCCCAACCGGATTCCCGTTGAGACAGTTGAATCGCTGAAAAACGCCCTGGCTCGGATTACAGTCTCGAAGAACAGTGGAGTGACGACTACTGTATATACGATGCATCCCTGGCCTGAAGAGTATGCATCATTATTGTCAGCCAGAGAGATTATTCGGTATAACTGTTTCCTGTTGGGACTTGAAATTGCTCCGATTTACCGGGATCCTGATACCGGTGAGATCTTTCCGCTTGTTCTTAAGAAAATGCACCGGGGGTTATCAAGAGCATTTAAAAAAGCTGCATTTCAATTCTCTCACCATCGTACCTCTATCCGGCCCCCAACTTATAAAGCACTGGGAAGAAGGGCTGTAGTAAAGGCCGTCTGGGAGGTAGACCAACAGCTGGCCTCCATAAGTAACGAACTGGATTTCCTCCTTCTTATTACACCTGTCAATATCGAACAGTCCTGGAACAGGTTCAGGTCAGGCCGCTTCAACAGGGAACCAGTGTTTTATTATCATCCCATCCCAGTCGATCCTTCAGTACTGAAGAGAAAACTTTATGATATCCCTTTTGACCGGATAGAGGATCCGGTCCTTTCATCTATTTTTCATGGAAAACTAGTCGAACTGGAAATGAAACTGTCGATGCTGAGGGACAGAAATACAAGGAAATTTTTCTATGGTAGCATGCAGCTTTTTGGCGAGATAACAGATGAGCTTACTATACTGTCAGAAAGGATAATAGCACAAATTGCTTCCCACAGCCGGGAGTTCAGTGGAAGAAAGAAGATAAATGCCACTGAGTTTGCAGCACTTGCCAGGGAAGAGATTAACTATTACCGGGAATTTGCTCCGGCTATTAAAAGCAAAGTCAGTATCCGCGATGATATCACCGGGCTGATGGTGTCAAACGGGAACCTGTTTATCGGGAAAAGGGTAAAAATCCCTGAATCAAGGGCAGAGGCCTTGATCCAACATGAAGTAGGCACGCATGTTCTCACGTATATTAATGGCAGGGACCAGCCTTTTCAGCAATTATATTGCGGACTGGCTGGCTGTGATGAATTGCAGGAGGGACTGGCAGTGTTATCAGAATATCTGGTAGGTGGACTGAGTCCTCCCCGGCTCCGCCTGCTTGCTGGCAGGGTCATGGCTGCAAGCATGCTAATAGATGATGCGACATTTATTGAAACATTCAGGGAACTGCATTTTAATTTTGGTTTTGCACAGAGAACCGCTTATATCATAACCTCAAGGATTTACAGGAGCGGTGGATTTACAAAGGATGCAGTTTACCTGAGGGGATTGGTCAACCTGGTTAAGTATCTGAGAAACGGAGGGGAACTGAATCCTTTATTGGCAGGGAAAATTTCGATTGATGATATTCCTGTCATAAAAGAGCTGCAACACCGCAAGGTTCTAAAAGCTACCCTCCTCAAACCAAGGTATTTTGATGCTCCACAGTCCATTTCCAGATTGAACAGCTTAAAAAATGGAACACAAATATTCAAAATAATTTAAAACAAACATTATGAAAATCGGATTTGTAGTTAATAACATTAATACAGAACAGGCCGGCTATACTACCACCCGTCTTGGTATGTGGGCTATTAACCGCGGACATGAAGTATGGTTGATCGGACTCGGTGATTTTGCATATGACCCGGATGAAAACATTAAAGCCAGGGCATATTCAGTACCAAAAAAGATCTATAAAACGACTGAAAGTTATTTAAAAGCGCTTCAGAGTAAAACACGTGTCACTGAGAGGATCACCGTTGATGAACTCGACATATTGATGTTGAGGAGTGATCCGGCCAATGAAGTGGGTTCACGGGCATGGGCTGCCACTGCCGGGATCAATTTCGGCCGTATAGCTATGCGGCACGGTGTAATAGTACTGAACGATCCCAACGGGCTCGCCAAGGCAGTTAATAAAATGTATTTTCAGCTGTTCCCCGAAGAGGTTCGGCCACAGACCATGATTACCCGGGATCTTAGTGATATAAAGCACTTTGCCAGCCAACATGGCGGGCATATTGTACTTAAACCCCTGCAGGGATCAGGAGGCTCGGGCGTTTTCCTGCTCAAGCCGGAGGACAAATCCAACATGAACCAGATCGTTGAGGCGTTGCTCAGGGACGGATATATTATTGCACAGGAATATTTGCCGGATGCAGAGGACGGTGATACCCGCCTGTTTATGATGAACGGCAGACCTCTACGATATAAGGGGAAATATGCGGCATTCAGGCGTGTCAGAACCGGAGATGATATGCGAAGCAATGTGCACGCCGGAGGGAAATTAAAACAAGCTGAAATTACCAGCCAGCATTTGCAGCTTGCAGAAATTGTCCGCCCGAAGATTGTGCAGGACGGGATGTTCCTGGTCGGCCTTGATATCGTCGGGAACAAACTCATGGAAATAAATGTTTTTAGTCCAGGTGGATTAGGAAGTGCACAAATGTTTGAGAAAGTCAACTTCAGTAATGCAGTAATTGATGCACTTGAGAGGAAAGTAGAATACATGAGCTATTACCAGAGAAATTTCGATAATGACGAAATGGCCACGCTATAGCTTTTCCACATATTAATATGTGACCAAATGCATTTGTTGGGTCTTAATATTGATAGTACAATTATTTGATGTACCAATAAATGCAGATATGAAAGAACAACTAAACCTGTTTCTTGAAAGTTCACAGCAGTTCCTCAATGAGATAGCTGTAGCCCTGCCGCAGATAATTGGAGCAATATTGATCCTTATAATAGGCTGGATTATTGCAAAAGTTATCAAACGGCTGAGTGTAAAAGGACTGAAACTGGTCAGGTTTAATTACCTGACGGAAAAATCCGGTATTGAAAGTTTCCTTGACAAGGGGGGAGTGAAAGTATCTTCCATAGATATAATCGGAACCCTGATCTACTGGGTCATAATGCTGGTTGTAATTCTGGCAACCTTGAACAGCCTGAAACTTACCGCAGCAAGTACCCTTTTCAATCAGATCATGCTGTATATTCCGAACATTATTGTGGCAATTCTAATCCTTGTGATTGGTATTTACCTTGCACGACTGGTTTCCCAGGTCCTGGTCACCTCTTTGAAAAATATGGAGGAAAAAACAGCCTCACTCATCGGTATGCTGGCCAATTACGCGATTATTATTTTTACTGTTTTCATCATTCTCGGACAACTGAATATTGCCGGAAGCATAGTGACAAATGCCTTTACAATTTTGTTGGGAGCTATCTGCCTGGCACTGGGACTTGCATTCGGACTTGGAGGAAAGGAATGGGCTGCCCAGGTCATCAAGAAATACCTGGAAAAGTAAGGATCAGGGAAAAGAAGCTTTTTCAAAACGAAGATATTTTCAGGTTATTTCCAGGTCCACTTTAAAATAAAGTCGAAGCCTGAATTTGGACTTTGGTTTATGGCCTGCAAATACAACTGACGATAAAACTGGTATTCCAGGGTTATTTTCTCGGGTTCAATTACCTTGTCCTTTTTATCAAGAGCAAAAGTGTGTTCATAGTTCACAAATAAATTGTTGGTAATGTATTTCCCAGTGGTAACAGTACTTTGCGACCAGCCACTTTTACCGCTTATTTCAATAACATCCAGACCCAGGCGAGATTGCATAAGGGCTTGTATTTCTTTTGAAACCTGGCCCATTGCTAAGTCAAGGTTAGTGTTTAAAACAGCATTGTTTTGACGGGTGTCCAGCTGATTTGAACTTTTGTTGAACAAAAGGTAGGATATGGCTTCTTTTTCGTCTATTGCCGCTTCATCGATAAAAAACTTAAGGTCAGGTTTCGACAGACGTCCGGTTAGATGTACATTGAGTTTTCGCAACAGATTATCAGGATCCCGGAATTTGTATGCAACTTTAAAATCGATTAAAGGATTCAATGAACGCCCTCCGGTTAAGGTAACTTCACCTTGTTCAAAATTAAGATGCCGTCCGTAAATCAAATAATAGCCTCTTTTAACATTCATTGACCCGAAAAAATCAACCTGAGCGGCAGTCTTTACTGCTTTTATGGCACCTGCCAGTTCAAAATTCATGTTTTTACCTTTTATCCAAGTGTTGCGAGGAATTACAATATCGAAAATACCGGTTAGATTTTTATAATAATCTATCGGTGGTTTTCGGATGGTATCTTTTTCATTTACCGGATAAAATGATATGCTACCGGTTTTATTCTGGGCCATAACCAGCATTGGTAGTTCGGAATTGTCATACACCCGGTTGAACTCTTTCATTATTTGATCGATATTAAAAGTCGCCCTGGGGATGGTAAGGTTTCCACTGAAAACCGGGTTTTCTGCCGTACCGTTCAGATTAAGATTAGTATTAATAACAGCCCTGGCAAGTTCAGAATCGAATGCCTTAAAATTATGTCCGGTCAGGTTAAGATCAATATATTTTAACTCAGCATTAAACAGCGAATCCATCTCAAGAGAACCTTGCATTTGTAAACTTCCCTTGCCAGAATATATATGAAGGCTGTCAAGATTTACCTGGTTATTGTTTAATTGGCTGTATAATCCGATATTATTATAATGAACTCCCAGCTTGTTATAATTAAAAACACCATTAATAAGATTGATTTTTCCGCTGACCAGGGGATTGCTTATTGTATTTCCTATACTGATATTTGCTGATAGCAGACCATCGGCTTCAGCACCTTTAAGAGGTATCAGGCTATTGAAACGGTTTATATTCAGAGGGTAGACGGTTATATTGGCATTCAGGGGATTGTTAGCGTCCGGGAGGTAAAAGTTATCAGTAAAAGAAAGATATATAGGGAGATCCATATCAGCACTTAACAACCGGGAGCTGAAATTGTCGAGGTAACTATCCAGTCTGAGATTTTCATTGGAATAGTAAAATGCCAGATGAAAAATCTCAAACCTGAGGGTATCAAACTCTGGTTCAAGAATATTTATTCCTCCAGTGATTATTGGTTTTTCTGCCGTACCGGTAAGGTTGACCTGAGAATTAAAAAGCCCGGATACAGGATAGGGCACGGATTGAAATCCGGGGATATTTCTTAGTTCTATATTGGTAATATCGATCTGCAGGTTTTCTGTTCCCCGGAAGGCAAAAATCCCGTTGGCGTTTACAGCGCTCCCGTTCGAAATAATTCCAATATTATTGAATTCGATACTATCCGGTCCAAAACGAATGAAGCTTGAACTGCTGCCTCCTTCCCAAAGCTTATTTTGGATATTAAGGGCAATTTCCGGCAAATAAACGATAGGATTATTACTGAAAAGAACTTCGGATAGTATTGTACCATTTAATGAATCACTAATATAAAAGGAAAACGAGTTTCTGGCTTTATCCTGATTGAAATTACTGGCAAACTGGGCCATTTTTATCTCAAGATCCTTAATATTAGCCCTGCCAAGCTGTGTATTGATGTGCCCGGAGTAAGAACTGCCGGAAAGATTCAGGGAGGCTTGTGCATCAATTCTATCTATCTGGAATTCATCAGTAAGAAGGTGTTCAATTTTAATATCGGTCAATAAACAAAGCGAATCGGGAACACCTTTAAGCTGTCCGCTGATTTCTCCTTCTAACTCCATATTTAACTGCCTGAAAACCGGGGCAATTATCTTAACATCTTTGGTAATAAGATCAAAATTAATATGGTTGTCAGTAATCCAATTTCCTTCGCCTGTTAAACTGGCTAATACGAAGGGAGTTTCAAGACAAAATCTATCCAACAGATAATCTCCCCTGTCAAATTTTATGCTGGCATCAAGATCTACCATAGGCCAACCAAATACATAAGAATCATTGGACCGGAATTCAATTTCTAAGTTCATTGAATCGGGTTCTATCCCTTTTCCCTGAGCTGTGATTTCGAGATTGATATCCGAATTCAGTGTGTCGTTATTCGTTATTTTTGCCAGATCAATGTGTTTCAGGCTGCTGGTCAATGTATAATCAGGATCTGAAAAGACATGTCCTATATGAAACTGTGTTTCCATATTCCCCAAAAGGCTTATTGCTGCTATCCTTCCTTCAATTAATTCTTTGGTTTTTTCGAAATACAGGTTTATGTCTTCGAGATAATATTGGCCATAGGCAGCATATTCACTTTGCACATCAGTTTTTACATCCAGGTTCTTGAGAGTGATACCGGGGATGTAGTTAATATTACTGTAAGAATCGACTCCAGACAAGGCATTACTGAATGAGATAATGGATGTGATGCTGGCTTGTGTATTCTTTAAAACAACTGAGTCGATTTTGAATTCATTTATAATGAGCTGTGAAGTAAACTCAAGTGCATCGGCCGGTCCTGAAAGATCTCCATTAATTTCACCTTGAAAATGCATGGGTGGTATTTTGAGCAGGGAACCAATTGGATAAATATTAATTGCTTTAAGGCTGAAATTAAGCTGATTTTTATCAACGAGGTGGCCCTTTCCGGAAATTCTTGCTGATACATAGGGTGTTTCAAAAATTAAATTCCTGATACTGTATTCTTCTTCATATAATGCCAATCTTGCATCGAAATCTGTAACAGGCTGATCAAACAGCACAGAATTCTGGGATTTTACCTGTAGGTCAACCAGCATTTTCCCAGGCACAATACCCTGTCCTTTTGCCAGCAATTCAAGGTTAATATCTGATTCCAGGATTTTATTCAAGGTAATTTTTGCCAGATTGAATTGCTTCATTTTAAGTTCAGCATCGTAAACCGGGCTTTCAAACAGCTTGTCCACATGAATGCGTGAACTTACATCTCCGAAAATAGTGTTGGCTTGGACATTACCCGTGAGATTGTCCCTGGTTTTTTCAAAAGAAAGCAGAAAATCCACCAGGTCATAGTTTTCATAATTAAGATCATCAAATTGTGCACGGGCACTTATTGTATTCTCCCTGAAATTAAAACCTAGACCGCTCAGTTCAAATTTTCCATTAATATTTGATTGGTATTTAGGTTCATGTGTCCAGTATTCAATGTTCAGACTATCAGTTTCCAATGAGACTTGGTATGCAGGTATGCTGTTTAAGTTAGCAAGCGTACCAAGTAAATCAACAGACTGAGCTCCGGATTTAAGATTTAACTCAATGTTGCTGTTATTATCTGTACTACTCACCTGCATATTGATTACCAGGTTTCCATACAGGCCTGGCAACCATTCGTTTAGATCGGTAAAATCAAGAGGCACAGCATTCATCATTAGTTCAGCGTTACTTGGGCTATGGAGCGGGATGTACCCATTTGAATGTATCTTTGAGTGATTAAGCTCAAGATATAAATCGTTCCAGGTAAGAACAGAATCAGATAGTATGGCATTAAAATTCAAATTTGCCAGGTAAAGAGCTGGCTCTCGGGTCCTCATTTCATAATGATGAAGATCAACTGTCATCATATGGTATGCTATTGCAAGATCCAGGGAAGCATTAAATTTTACGATTCTTGGAATCAGAGAAGCAGTATCAATGGCTTGCAGGCTTGCCTGAAATTCATTTATTAGAATATTATTCAAAACAATTTCCCAACTAAAAGAACTGGAAACGGAATCTTTTGCAGGAGTTTTATTGTCCGCTAATAGGTTTTCTAAATTCCATACACCATCAGGACCTTCTATGGCAATAGTATTAAGTCCGTGAATAATTAATGTATCGGTTTCAATTCTCTTTTCCAGGATTCCCCATATATTGTATTTGATTTCCAATTCATCAATGCAAACCACATTAATATTGCTTTGTTCTATATTAAGGTTGTGTATATAAAAATGGGAAAATATATTTCCCCCAATTTTTTCTATTGTCAGATGACCTTCCAGTTGTTTGTTTGCAATCCCTGAGATGATGCCAGCAATTCGCTGATTCAAAACACCGGTTGAAATGAGTATTAATAGAGTAATCAGCATAGATATGGTTCCTCCTAAGACAATACTCGTTATTTTGAGTGTTTTAATCATTTATTTCTTTAATGATGCCTGGCATTCTACTTAATATATTTTTAAAATGCATGACCAATGGATATAAAAAACTGAACATTAAACTTATGTTGGAACATGGGTGATGCGATATCCAACCGTACGGGGCCTATGGGGCTTTTGATCCGTAAACCAACACCTGTATCTAAAAGCATTTCCTTCAAAGAAAAAGTCCAGGAATCCTGCCAAACATTACCAAAATCTGTAAAAACTGTTCCTGAAAAAATTCCATACAAGGGAAACCTCAATTCAGCACTGTTTTCAATCATTGTGTTACCACCCAACTTGTTTCCATTGCTATCTATTGGTGAAATCCGGTTGCGCCCCCATCCACGAAGCGATAGGGCACCACCCATCAAAAAACGGTCTTCAATCGGGGTTTTCAAATCGCCTTGTGTTGGTTCCATAATACCACTTTTAAATTTGTATGCCAAAACCGTATGTTCCCCGAGTGGATGAAAAAATGCTATCTCTGCAATTATTCTGTAGAAGTGGAATTGGGAATTGAATCCAATACCACTATAGTTAATAATTCCATTAAATTTCAAACCTTTAGAGGGAGAAAACAGATTGTCGGTGGTGTTCCTTTTAAAACCAAGGGTCACCCCGGATTTAGTGTTCTTCGAAATATTTGGATTATCATCCAATATTAATCCGTAGCTTTTCGTCAAATCAACATTGTCAATGCCCAGGTTATAAGATATATATGCAGCAGTGGTTTTGGTGATTTTCTTTTGTAAGGTAAGAGCTGTACCCAGCCTGTCTACATCATAACTCTCTTCTCTTTCACGCAAAAAAAACGGATTTAAAATCAGATCAAGGTCTCTGCTCCAAAGATCAGGTTGGATAAATTTGGTTTCAATGTTTATGGGTACAAAATAGGAATGCTGCGCTTTAACAATTAAAGTACGTGCTCCCCCCATAAAATTCAATCGTGTCAGTAATCCGGAAACTCTTATTTTATCTTCGGTCCCATACCCCAGACCCATTTTCAATGACCAGCGCGGTAATTCTTTCATTAGAATTATGATGGGTACCTCATCATTTATAAGGCTGTCCAACATGGCTCTGGTGGTTACATAGCGAAATAGAGCCATATCATACAATTCTTCCTGGGTTTCATCTAAATGTAACTGTGAATAAACATCGCCTCTTTTTATTTCAATGCGTTTATTTATAATTGACCTGGATATCAGTGAATCTCCAATTATTTCAATTTCACCGAAATAGCATTTGATGCCCGGATCAATTGTAATAAGGATATCAGCAGTTTGGTTTTGCTGAATTAGATTGATGCTCCTTTCTAATGTGACATAAGGATATCCACTTTCAGTAAACCTGTGGCGAATCATTTTTTCAGATTCAAGAACACTTTCATCACGAAAGCGGGTATAGGATTTGAGGGGGATATCTCTTTTCAGTTTATCAATGAGATGTTTGTTAATTGAATCACCTTTCAAATGGAGATCGACCTCACCTACGATAACAGCCTTTCCCTCTTTGATGTGAATAGAAATATCAAGTTTCCTTTTTTTTTTTATCAGCTTGCAGATTATAGCTAATTTCAGGATTAAGAAATCCATTTTGTTGATAGAACTTTTTTAACCTGGTGATATCATCATCCAGGGTGTAATTGGAAAACACATCACTTTTCCCCCAGAATTTTAATTTTTCAATATAAGATGCAGGCTTTGTGTTCATCTGATCCACAAGAGCTTTATTTTTTATTGAGTCATTACCGTAAAACTTGATCTTGCGCACAAAAATCTCATCTTGAGCAGATACACCAGACAACTTGCAAATGAATAGGATGCAAAACAGTATGCTTATTTGAGGTGGTGCCATATTTGTATGAGGAAAGACAA
This sequence comes from uncultured Bacteroidaceae bacterium, assembly GCA_964540005.1. GTDB lineage: Bacteria > Bacteroidota > Bacteroidia > Bacteroidales > SM23-62 > CAZILN01. The sequence continues at coordinate 10,365 of CAZILN010000165.1, forward strand.
ATGGGATATAAAGATAGAAATAAGAATCCATAAGGGAATTTATTAATGTTTTCAGGACAGCAGTAGAAAGGCTCCTTACAGGAATAAAGCAAGCAGCAGGACATATTACAAGCGGGCACAGCAACTGATTTGAAACGGGGACAAGTATTCCATCCGATGCCAGCTGTTGATTTTCTTTTGAGCTTGATCAGAACTCAAAACAGAAAGCACTGATATTTTTGAATAATACATTTTTGCAATTTCGATAGCCAGGGTAACTTTCTTCTGAACTGGTTTTGTTACATCCAGCGGTATCAGGTATACGTGCTTCTTTCACTATATACAATATATTGGAGCCTGTGAAGTTTTTCTTTCTGAATAATGTTTGGAATGCATAGCAATAAAACTAAGTTTAGAAATTATTACTGGTTAAAGCCATATAAATTATTTAATCAAAACAACAGGTAACTGATTCACATATTCAAATTAATTAATATTTTTGATCCAAAATTCATAAAATGAAAAAATTACTACCTCTTCTTCTTGTTATCATAGCGACAACCGTAGCCTGCAGTTCACCCCGCAAGGTTCAAAGGATTGACGACAGCCAGCAGATAGATCTGAGTGGCAGGTGGAATGATACTGACAGTAAACTCGTTGCCGAGGAAATGACCAGGGATGTCTTGTCAAGACCCTGGTCCTCTGAATTCGTGGAGGAAAAAGGCAAAAAGCCCACGGTTATTGTTGGTGTGATCAGGAACAAGTCCAGTGAGCATATCAGCACTGAAACTTTTATTAATGATATTGAACGGGAGCTTGTTAACTCCGGCAAAGTGAGAGTGGTTCAGGGCGGTGAAGCACGAGAGGAACTTCGCCAGGAAAGAGCCGACCAACAAGAATTTGCATCCCTTGAAACAGCTAAAAACTGGGGAGTGGAAAAAGGTGCAGATTTTATATTACAGGGGACAATCGTTTCTATTACAGACAGTAATGTTAAAGAAAAGGTGATATACTATCAGACCGACCTGGTTCTTACCGACCTTGAATCCAACGAAAAAGTATGGATTGGCACAAAAAAAATCAAAAAACTGGTCAAATAGAGAGTATTTATATATAAAATTACTCCGATATGGTCCATGCCAGAAGAGCATTAATCCTTGGATCAATCCTGTTGTTTACAGCTGCCTGTGCCACTTATTATACAAAAAGCATTCAGTTTCAGGAGCGGTTTGTTGCGGGTGATATTGAAGAAGCTTCGGCGATATTAGACAAAAACAAGAAGGCCGGTAAAGGTAAAGACAGACTTCTTTACTTTCTGCAGAAAGGTATTGTGCTGCAGATGCTGCAGGATTATAATCAAAGCAACCAGTTATTCGAGGAAGCATACATATTTACTGAAGACTTCCGGAAAAACTACTCTGCTGAAGCTGCAAGTATCCTGATTAACCCGACTGTCAAACCTTATACAGGAGAAGACCATGAACTGGTACTCATGCACTATTACAAGGCCATGAACTACTTGAGGATGGATCAGCTTGATGAGGCACTGGTGGAATGCAGGAGGATCAACATAAAGCTTAATGAATTGAATGACAGATATGAAAAGAAGAAGAACCGGTATAAAAGAGATGCTTTCGCCACCAATTTAATGGGTATCATATACGAGGTATCCGGGGATGTCAATAATGCCTTTATCGCTTACAGGAATGCATATGAAGCATATGAGCAGGATTATAAACCATACTATGGTGTTGAGGTTCCCGAACAGTTAAAAAAGGATCTGTTACGAACGGCCTATCTGAATGGATTTAACGAGGAACTGGAGAAGTACGAAAAACTTTTCGGAAGAACGTATCTGCACGAGGAAAAACCTGATGGCGAACTGGTATTCTTCTGGCATAATGGACTGGGACCTGTGAAAGATGAATGGAGTTTAAACTTTTTTATTGTCAAGGGACAGGGAGGTTTGGTAATTTTCGAGAATGAGGAACTTGGATTAAGTTTCCCTTTTCCTTTACCGGCGATGGGAAGCGGGTCGGGTGGATTGGGTGACCTGAAATTCGTCAGGGTTGCTTTTCCCCGCTATCTGGAGAGGAAGCCCTACTACAGGAACGCCAGCCTGACCATCAACAATAAAGTCTATCCTCTTGAACTTGCAGAGAACATAAATGAGATTGCTTTTAAAACCCTCGAGGACAGGATGATACGTGAATTATCCAATACCCTGCTGCGACTGGCTGTGAAACAGGCAGCAGAATACGAAGTCAGGAAGAAAAATGAAAACCTGGGTGCTCTGTTATCAGTTGTGAATGCAATTTCCGAAAAAGCAGATACACGCAACTGGCAGACATTATCTTACAGCATCTCCTACTCCAGGATCCCTTTAACTGCCGGCAGCAATCATGTCTCGCTGAAAACAGGATCTCCCAGAAATTCAAGAGTAGCAACCACTGATTTTGATTTTCCTGTTGAACAGGGAGAAACGGTTTTTCATATATTCCACAGCCTTGAGAGCATTCCACTTGGACAATAATCAGGTATGCATTCTAAATACAACAGGGATTGTTTTATTTTAATGTAAATGTGGTCATACCGATCTTATAATCTTTTGTGTACAATTCGACGATATACAGACCTTGCATATATGATTCGGATTCCTTCCAATTAAAGCAAACATTCATTTTTTCATTTTTATAGTTGAAGCCTTCTGATAAAGTATATGGTACTTCAACTTTAAATTCGGGGTGGATAAAGCTGCCTGAAACTCCTGGTGAATCAGTCAACACGTCACCAATCGGGTTGAGAATTCTTATATAAAAAGTTTCCAGGCCGCTGTAAGCAACAGGATTTGGCAGTATATCAAAGCAGATTCTGACCTGGGCAGTTCTTCTTGCAAGAGCCGTAGTATTAGATCTGCCTATCATGTCCTTTTTCAGAGTAATTACGGTAATATTATCAGTGTTAAGTCTTTTTAGATTACCAAGTCTTGTATTTAATTCTCCGATTCTGTCCTGCATCAATGCAATGTTATTGTTCAGGGTGCTGTTGATTTTTCTGGCGATCAGCAATGAATCGATAACTTCAAGGTACAATTCCCTGAGAGTATCAATTTCAGCAGTAAGCTTCATGTTTTCTGCTTCTACTAACTTTCTGTTTCCAGCCATAGTCAAGATCTTTTTCTCCTGCTGGTCAATTTTCAGATTAGCTTCCTTTATGACTCCATCAAGTTTTACGGATATACCCTTATATTTATTGATTTCAAGCCTGGCATTTTGTAATTCAGTGGTTAATTTCCTTGTATTCAGATTGCTTTTTATTAATTCCTTCTTTAAGGGAGTGGCTTTGTTCCGCTTGTGAAACTGTATGAAATTTAAAGCTAATGATATAGACAGCACTATTGCCAGTAATGATAGCAGGAGGTTAAGTTTCTCTTTTAGTGATTTTGTATCCATGGTTTTTAGATTTCAGAGGGTTACCTTCATGCTGCCTGAATTATTCAAATTTACAAAGCCGGTTAGAATTCATTATATTTATAATTTTAATAAATATATAAAATAATAAAAAATGAAAATCCTGATAATTGGAATTTTTTCATTTCTGGCCTGGTCTGCACTGTCAACCTATTTATATGTATGTAAAATAAAAGGATTTTGTGATAAACCGGCAGCTGTTCAAGTTGATGAGGTCAAACAGGCTGGGACCATTATAAGTGATACTGTACAAAAGCCTCAGGTTTTGGAAGAAACAGTTATACCGAAAGACCTGGTAATCTACTTTGAATTTGATAAATCTGAGTTCATTTCTAATTCGGAATCAGATAAGTACTTTGAAGAATCAAATGCTTACCTCAATCAACATTCAGATGCCCGGTTAAGCATTGTAGGACACACCGATGCCATTGGAACGAATGAATATAATCAGGCTTTGGGTTATCGCAGGGCTCAACGTATGCAGCAGTATTTTGAAAGTTTGGGCATGCTCACAAATAAAATCATTATTGAGTCAAAGGGTGAGAATGAACCGGCAGATGATAATAATAACAAGGCCGGAAGAGCAAATAACAGAAGAGCAGTAATAACTATAAAAAAATAATATCATGGAAACATTAACAATCCTTATAGCACAAACGAAAGGTGCAGCAATAATTGAAATAATCTTATTATTATTGGTTGCTGTAGTTGTTGGATATATAACAGCATGGAGATACTTTAGATCAGTTTATTTAAAGAGAATTGAAGTTATCGAATCTGGAATCGATGAATTGAAGAAACAAATTGTTGACCTGGAAGCGGAAAAGAGTAATCTGGGAAAAAGACTCAGTGAGCTGGAAGCTGAAAAAAACCATGACTAAAAAATGGATTTTGGCACCCTACTCTAATTCTGGGTGTATTTAAAAATTATTAGACTATCCATACTCCTTATAAAATTCGGGATATCATGTATGCCGGTATTCGTAACGTCAATGATCCTGAGGTTCTTACACCTGGAAAGGCTTGATGGAAGGCTTTTCAGATTGACGTTTCCGGATAGATACAATTCCTCGAGGTTCTCACAGTCACCAATAAACTCATTTACTGCTGTTTAATTATTATCTCTTACAGATAACTCTCTTAAATCCGTCAGAACTGATATGAAATTAGGGAGCCTATTAATTTTGTTATTATCAAGAATGAGGATTTTTATTCGTCCGTCATTTGCTTTGTTTGGCACATTTTCAAGATTTTCCCAGCTTACATCCATTATTAATTTGGGATAATCAGCAGAACCATTACCGTAGTATTTATCGACCTTTTGTATAACTTCCTGTGCATGGGCAGCGGAGGTCAGAAAGAACAGGACTATAACAATCTGTATTTTCATGTGATATCACTTATTAATCAATAACTATCTGATCTTCTGATAAAGATACGATATTGTATTAGAATAATAATGAGTTCTCTTTCCCAGGTTTTAACTTTATATCTTAACATCCGGTAAGGTGAAACCCGTCCGGAACTCCCATTTTCTCATTCTTTATTAAATTGCAATTTCTTTTGTAGATTTATATACCTGATCACTATTAAAAATTACATTGCACGGATGATTTATTCATTATACAGGTATTGTTTTAAAAGTATAATTTGGTCTACTCTTAACTGATTTAATATGTAATTGATAATTAAATGTTTTACTATTATTATTTAGAATGAAAACTACAACGGTTTTGTTACTTCTTCTTGGATTTTTTCTGTCTACTCAGTCGATTGTGGCACAAAAAAAATTCACTAAGTTTTCTGAGCAGGAAGGGATAACTTTCTTTTACAAATGGAAGCGCACAAAGTGTCTCAAGAAGGACAGCCCGCTGATGTTAGTCCTGATGGTCAGCAACTCTAAGCAGAAGCCTGTAATGGCCACCTTTACTGTAGATTATTACTGGCAGGGGATAAGGGATGCTTCGAGTGAACCAAAGAGTATTTGTGTGAAAGCTAATAAAAAGATGAAAGGGAAATACAGAGACCTTGCATTTGACAGGTCTAAGTTTTCAAATGAGGATCTGTTCAGTGATAAATTTATTCTGGAAATTTCGGGCATAAAAGTTGAGGAAGTCACTTCCTGTAAGAAATAAACCATCACCTCTCAACGACTTGCTTTAATAATAAAGATGAAATTTTGAATTTGTTTGACCTGTTCTGTTAACGGGATCCCGTCCAGGCTTCCCATTGTTCCCATATCAGGTTTTTCAGGTAATTGTTCAATGAGACGGAAAATATAGCTGGTTTTTATAGCATAAGATGCGTTTTCTGCTCCGGAATGCCTGGAGTTAATAATACCCACAATATTTCCATCCTTATCAAACAATGGCCCTCCGCTATTCCCTGGTTGAACAGGAGCACTTATCTGGTATGAAGCAATATCACCCTTGAATCCTGTCTGGGCACTTACTATACCATTGGTAAGTTTAATTTCATCACCCATGCTGGTAATAAGAGGATAGCCAAGAACATAGATATTTTCTCCTTTTTCCACCAGCCTGTTATTGAGATTATAGGGTATTTCAGGCAAGCCATTAAATCTTTCATCATCGATTTTCAGTATAGCAAGATCATTTTTTCTGTCCTCGACCAGAAGACGGGAACTGTATTCCTTCACATCTCCGTTAATATTGATACTGAGTAATATGTTGCGTGCTTCCTCGATTACATGATAGTTTGTGACCACCAAACCGTCCTGTGAGATTGCAAATCCTGTACCTGATGAAAGGTACTGCCCCCCGGCACCTTTATCAATAGGATATACTTTGAAGAATTTATGCATGGCCAGGTTCAAGCCTGTCATTGTGATATTCAGAAAGTTCATCTCATCTATATAACAAAATCCATCATCATCTTCTTCTTTATTGACTGTATACCAGGTAGTACGGTAAAAATTAGGAGAGCCGGTGTTGCTGAAAATGCCCTTTAGTTCGCCTTCTTGCCAATCAAGTGAGTTTTTTGCCCCACCCAGATAAATCACTTGATAATTTCCGGATTGGTCATCCTTGACAACAGCAATTTTATATTTACCTTCCAGTTGGTCCTCCGCAGTAATCCTGATCCTTTCATATATACCTTCCAAATGATCTGTCCCATTTTGATTGAACTGCTGTCGCAGTTTTTCTTCGGTCCAGCCTGTCGTAATTTTTGGCAGGGAGAGCCTGTTTTTACCATTATAACTTACCTGAAAGGGGCACATTCTGGTCCATTCTTCCATTATTTTAACTTCAGATTTTGCAAAAGCCTTATAAGTGATGGATCTACGGGATTTAAACTGGAAAATATCATTTTTACAGCTCAGAAAAGTAATATTCAGGTTTGAAAGCGAATTACCAGAGATATCTGCTGAGAAAAATACTGACACCAGGTCACAGTATGATTGCAGGTTATTTATAAGTTCATATTTTTCGCTGGTAGTCAGGAAAACTCTGTTAAATCCCATCCGTGCCAGAAACTGGCCCGACCATTTGAAAAATGTTGCATAACCTGTATTATTATCAACCTGAGTCTGCAAATCTGCAGGGAGAACGATCTGGGCATATTTAACTCCGTTTAAATATTGCTCAAAATCAAGTTTTGGATTTGACCAGAATAATTCCAGATCCTGAGCCCCCAGACGTACTGAAAACAACAATCCGAGCAAAATAATGGATGCTATTTTAATTTTATGCATGATCTTGGTGTTTGGGTAAATATTGGATTTACCGATAACTATTGTTTTGAAAATACCTGGCAGAGAAACAAATAATAGGTAAAGATTAATTTAATAGTAGTTATTACCTCAGGGGATGAACAAGGACGGGTATTATTGACTGATCCAGGATCTCCTGAACGGAGCTGATGTGAAAAAGTCTTTCGTATATTCCAGGTTCCTGCTCATCTACTGCCAGCATATCTATGTTTAAATTTTTAATCATCTGGTTAACTGCTTCATTTATCTCCTTCTTATCACATATCTTTAGCGTCCAATCATTTTCTTTCTCAACCAGTGCTTCTGCTTTTGTGAACAAAGGGATTTGCCTGAGGTGCTCAGCCTCCTTATGATGGCTTGTAAATATAAAATGAAGTTTTGAATCAACGATTTTTGCCAGTTTTAATACTTTAATAAAATTATTTGCTGCATCATCCGTTTCTGCCTCGTTAATGATACAGGCCATATTGTTAATGCGCTGATATTGCATCTTACCGGGTACCAGCAAAACGGTATTACCTGTTCTGAAAAGAATCTCCTTTTTTATAAATCTTATTGTGGAAGCATTTTCTTCTCTGTCATCACTGAGAGAGATTACCGCAATATCAATTATCTCATTATCAAAAATCTTATGTAATTCCTTCTTAAAATCTCCATGTATAAACCTGAAATCGGACTTTATTTGTAAATCTTCCTGAATTCGTGCATGATTGTTTATGAAGTAATTATTGAACCTGACTATTTCCTTATAGGCATGTAACCAGTTTTTACGTACCAGTATATTATATGCTTCCTTTGTGCTAATTTTATTAACTTCTAACTGATATACATTGAGCATAATTAATTCAGCTCCTGTTCTTCTGGCAAGTTTTGCTGCATAAATGAATGCTTCCTGGTTTTTATGGTTAACCGTAAACGGAAACAGGATTTTCTTCATTTGTTTAAAGTTTTGTATAAATGAATATCATGTTCGTCTCAGTGTTGAAAATCGAATCTTACCTGACAGATGAATTGATAAAGTTAAGAGATACTTTCTATTTTTGATACCTCTTTATTCTTTCTTCTCTACTCCTTAAATTATATAGAATGATAAATAAGCCGCCTGACATGGCGTAAGCTATGTAGCGGCGCTTTATCATTCCATATAATCCCCCTAAGTGAAAATGATCTGGCTCCCTTCCCCGGCTGCCAGTTCATAGAACTTTCCAATTGTGATCACATCTTTCACCAGATCACTGAGATCTTCACGCTTGAGTTTAAACATATCAAATGCCAGTTTACAGGCATATATTTCACCACCTCCTGCATCAATCATATCAAGGAATTCATCGACCGGAGGAATATCGAGGGCCAGCATCTGGCTTTTCATCATCGCTGAAACACCTGCCTCTACACCTGGCAGCATTCCCAGCAAGGTGGGAAAAGGAAGTCCGCCCGGCATGCGCATGGCCGGATTTCCAACGGTTCCGGTTTTTAACCTTTTCTGCCTTTTCTTAGTGATGGCATCCAGTCCGAAAAAGGTAAAGAACAATTTACATTCAATACCTTCCATTACAGCTCCGTTGGCCATAACCAGGCCGGCATAGACATCCTCAATGGAGCCTTTCGCAACTATTATTGCAACTTTTTTAACAGGATGTTCGATTGGATTGATTGTCATGCTTTCTGCTGTTTTAGACACAACTGGTCGGTTTGGGTATCCCTGCTATCCTGGAAGATTTTTTCAGTGGTCCGCCCGGGAACAGTTGATACAGGCCTTTAACATCGGTGATGCCTGATTTCCCAACCATCCTGATTGTCAGGTTTGTACCCTTTTCATACTCGGTACGTAAAAAATCCAGTACTGCATAGTGCTTATCGGTTAGCTCAATGCCTTCTTCTTTTGCGATTTCAGCAGCAATGTCTTTAGTCCACTGGGATGTATCGGTAAGATATCCTTCCTCACTGACATCAACATTGACTCCTGCATAATTTTGTGTAGCCATAATTAATTGTTTTGATTAATAAATATGGTTCATCATAAAGATGCGTACCTAAGTTACAAAAATCAGTATCTTTTAAGGAAAAATGTCAACGAGTTTATTGCACCATGCCTTTGGGCTAACCGATCAAGAATATCTTAAGACTGAATATAAGAAAGGGACGGTTATCTTTCATATTCAGACCAAAGAAGATAAGCTTCAATGTAGTAGTTGTGGCAGTATGAATGTGATAAAGAAAGGATATGTTATGAGGATGTTTCGTACTGCCCCCATCGGATTAAAACCCGTTTATCTACATGCCCGGATCCAGCGTTTGGAATGTAAGGATTGTGGAGTTACGCGTCAGGAAAGGATCCGATATGCAGATGA
>CAZILN010000166.1:0-8406 GCA_964540005.1 uncultured Bacteroidaceae bacterium
ATTGTCAGCCTGGAAACTGAGCTGGAATTTCTTGATTCCTATATATACATGTATAAGATCAGGCATGGAGATAACCTGAATGTGGATTATGTGAATGTAAAAAAACATCAGGAATCGGTGATTACATTTTCTCTTCAGATGCTGGTGGAGAATGCCATCAAACACAATGAGATCTCATCAGACCGCCCGCTGCTGATTGAAATTGAACAAACAGGTGACGGCTATATATGGGTAAGGAATAACCTGCAGCTCCGCACATCAGTCCTGAAAGGCAACAATCTTGGCTTGGAGAATATCTCAGAGCGATATAAAATACTGTCCAATAAGGAAGTCATAATTATAGACGGACCGGATAAGTATGAAGTAGGCTTACCATTGTTGCCTGCTGTAAGCAAGAATCAACCATTTGAGACCTGAGAAAATGAATGTGCTAATAGTTGAAGACGAGCCCTTGATAGCTGAAAACCTGGTATCTGAATTATTGAAGGTGGAACCTGATGTTACCATCCTGGAGACCATAGATACGGTAAGGCGAACTGTTGACTGGCTGAATAAACACCCTGCACCGGACCTGATATTCCTTGATATACAGCTTGCCGACGGACTGAGTTTTGAGATCTTCAACCTGACGCATGTTCCATGCCCGGTGGTATTTACAACTGCCTTTGAAGAATATGCGATTCGGGCCTTTAAGGTGAACAGCCTTGATTATGTGTTAAAACCGGTAAAAGCAGCGGATATTTCCTTTGCTCTGGATAAGTACAGGAATTATATGGTCCCGGCCCCCACAGCTCCTCCTACCGATCCGGTTTCAATAGACAGGGTAATGCAGATGCTGGGGAACCAGTATAAATCCAGGTTCCTGGTCAGGGCAGGGGAGCATATCAGGCCGGTAAATACCAGTGAGATTCAGTGTTTTTACAGCCTGGGGAAAGCAAGTTATCTGCTGGAAGTCCAGGGCAGAAGTTACGATATCAGCTATTCGCTCGAGCAGCTGGAAACCCTGCTTGATCCCGTGCATTTTTTCAGGATTAACCGGAAATACATCGTGCATTCAGAGGCAATTAAAGATATCATCGCCTATTCAGGCAGCAGGCTGAAAGTTGTTCTCGAAAAGCTTGATGATGATGACCTGATCGTCAGCCGCGGCAAGGTGAATGAGTTTAAAAACTGGCTGGATGGGTGATACTCTGGCTTGAGGATAGAAAGAGATTAGACTTTACAGGATTCAAGGAAATTATCGCTTAATGATCTTCAGGGTACATTCTGCCCGGCCTGATCTCAGCACGGCATAATACATCCCTGGTTTCAGATTATTTGTCGACCACTCGATCCAGTGATCTCCAGCTATTAAATAATCCATGCATACTTCCTCTGTTTTCCTCCCCAATAAATCATATATGTCAATCCTGACAAAGGAATTTTCTTTCAGCTTGAAATGGAGTACCGCCGTGGTAGAGACAGGGTTAGGATAGACCTGCAATACACCCTGCCCGAAAGCTTCTATACCGGTATCATCCTTACCCTCATAAACATACCCCTTGAGACTTGATCCTCCATGATTGGTATTACCTTCATGGTTGACCAGGTAGACATTTGTCCAATCCGGTCTGTCAGGGAACTCGTTGTGTATCTTTGCTGACCACCATTCATCCGTTTTTCTGTCAAAATCCAGCGTGGTATGTTCATAATATGACATACATGGACCGATGAATGCGACAGGTTTATAATTATCTGAAGGGCTGCCGGCCAGGAAGATGCCCAGGTTGACTTTTCCTGTTCCGGCATGTAATATCCTGCCTGTCAAATTTCCAAATGAATCTGTAGGCTGTGTATGCACATCGGCAATGATGAAATCATCTTTATCCAGAGCTTTGTCCACGTTATAATACAGATCAGTAAACCACCCGGTCCATTCCGGGTCACCGCAGCCATAATATGGTTCGCGCATCATTCCCTTCAGGAAATCGATTTCTTCCTCGTTCAGTTTTTCAAGCTGAAGTTCCTTCTCTGCAATCCGGGCAAGCCGCTGCATTATGTTCCTCAGGTTGTTAAAATAGCTGGTGATACTATAGCCTATTTGCTGGTTATCTGAGAAGTAGGTATAAGCCGCATCACAGAAAGCTTCTATGCTCCTGTAAAATTCAGGATAGGGTTCAACATAACTGTGTGGGAAGGAACAGACTACTGCCCATGTATATGACTGTTTGGCATACAGCAGGTTGTCGTGCCTTATCTGGGACCAGGAGGCCAGCTGTGTATTTAATTTCTGATGTTGCCATGCCACAGTTTTCATAAAATAGGGTGTTCCGGCATGAACAGCCTCAGAATTTAATTCCCTGATAGATTGAAGCCATGTATTATACAGTGATTTTTTCCAGAATTCATCATCGTATGAATCTGCCAGGTATCTCAGGGCATCAAGCTGGCTGGAATAATGGTACAGTTCCAGTTCCGGCTGAAGCAATTCTCCCGCATTATTGTTTCCCAGCACAAACATGATATCCAGGGGATCCGGCATGAGTCTCAGCATTTTTTCTCCCTGGTATACTATCCTGTCGAATACAACATTTGCAAAAACATAGGAATCAACTGTAAATCTTTGTCCGAACAGGCGGTATGAAACCGGAAGTACTTCAGATTCGGGATCATATGGGTCCGAAAAAAGAATGCATGAGAGGATTTTCTGTTCGGCTTCAAGCGATGTTGATACGATCTCATAATACGGGTCATAGATTTCATCGGATAATAACTGGTCTGCAGAAGCCAGATTTGAAGCATTGTCAATGATCCTGCTGTATTCCCACGGAGTCAGGTTATCACTTTCGCCTACCATGAACTCAATCATCCGGTCATTTTCCAGCAACATATCAACAGCACCTGAAGTTTCCAGTAATTCCTGTAATAGAAATGCTGCCAGGTGCATTCTCCTGATTTCCTCTTTTGACCAGGGTGGCATTCCCGGATCAGGAGGCGGTGGTGTCAGGTAAAACTCCATCCTTCCCAGCCACATCATGGTCCTGAAATATTTGCTCAGTGCTTCTTCCCCGGACCATGGATCTTCTATGACCGTATAATGCCCCCTGGGCCTGAACTGGCTGAAATCAAGAAGCCTGCTCCGGTCACAGAATAGTGGATATCTAATAAGGACTTCCGAGTATATTGCCCCGAGTATTGTATCAACATCCGCATCACTTGCTACAATTGGATCAACCTTGTTGCTGTCGGCAAGCGAAAGGGCAACGGTCAGGTACAGGTCCACATCTTTCAGGGCAGTTTCCAGGCCTTCAATTTCCCCGTATTTGGACTGAAGTCCGGGATAAGCATCCCTCATCAGAGACAGGATCTCATCCAGATTTGGTTTCAGCACCCGTTTTTCAATGTCCATGAGGATGTTGTCATAAGATAAATGCAGGGTCTTCAGAATAAAATCCGTACTAATGAATACCGGAAGGTCCATATGGAAGATTAAATCAAGGGGATTGACCATGTTGTTGTAGGATAAGCGCTCCGTAACAACAAACTTATTATTCCTTAACAGGGCGAGTTCATCATCTGTAATACCGAAAACATCCACAATGGAATCAAAATACTTATAGGCATAGGGATCTGCAGGAAACAGGCGGTCATTATAATAATACCCTGTTGTGAATTTTGAACTCAGCTGGTCATAGCTTAAATCCTGGTTCGCTTTAAGGTATTGTGAATATGCATTGGGATCAAATCCTGATTGGTTCCAGGCGTGAAAACAGGATAATATAAGCAACAATGCGATAATACAATATCTTTTCATTATCAGGCTGTTTGTTACGTCTAATAAAGGTACGACATCTAAAAGCAGTTGTCAAGAGGTGATTTTGTTGGAGTCGGGAGGATTTCATATTTGTTATTCAGTTGATTTACATCATAATAGTAAATAGGATTGATTTCAAGATCATGAAATTTGTAACTTATAGTAACTTTCATCAATTTTATAAGTAATTCTAATTTTCTTTCCAATATGTGGTTAATCATTTTGTTATTCATTTCCATCGCCTTCATCATTGTAACAACATCGAAACTTAAATGGCATCCCATCCTTTCTCTGCTACTGGCTGCTTTCGGGTTTGGCGGGTTTTCAGGTACCATGTCGCTGGAGGAAGTTGTTAAATCAGTCAATTCAGGTTTTGGAAATACGATAGGATTCATCGGGATTGTAATCTTTGCAGGTTCAGTGATCGGGAAATTTCTTGAAAAGTCGGGTGGTGCATATACCCTTGCAGGAGGAACCCTGAAGCTTGTCGGCAAGAAGAATGTACCTCTTGCATTAAGTATTATAGGGTCCATAGTCAGCATTCCTGTATTTTGTGATTCAGGATTCATAATCCTGGCTCCCCTGGCAAAAGCCCTGACAAAACAGGCAAAAATTTCTTTTGCCGCCGGAGCTATGGCCCTGAGCCTGGGACTTATCCTTACTCACTCAATTGTTCCACCCACCCCAGGTCCTGTTGCCGCTGCAGGGATACTGAACGCCGACCTTGGACTGGTGCTTATTCTCGGAATACCGGTTAGCATCATTGGCCTTGTCTCAGGCTGGTTTTTTGCAACCAGGATCGCTTCAAAAACCCGGATTGACCCGTTCCCTGATTCACAAGATACAGAAACAATACCTGCCGGGGGACCCTCTGCACTTAAATCACTGTTGCCAATATTCATTCCCATTATTCTGATTGTATTCCGGTCAATAGGTGCTTTGCCCTCAGCTCCCTTTGGCTCGGGAGATATCTCATCTGTCATTAATTTCATCGGACAACCGGTGGTAGCGTTGCTTATAGGTGTTTTCCTTTCATTTCTCCTGCCAAAAAAACTTACCAGGGATATGATCTCGCCTTCCGGCTGGATGGGTGAAGCAGTCATCGCAGCGGCAACAATAATCCTGATTACAGGCTGTGGTGGCGCTTTTGGACAGGTCTTGCAGAATTCCGGGATTGGTGAGGTAATAAAAAATAATTTATCAGGCGCTGAAGGCTTAAGTATTATGCTGCCAATCATTATTGCAGCTTCCCTGAAAATAGCACAGGGTTCAGGTACCGTTGCAATTATTACAGGCGCCAGTCTTATGGCCCCCCTGCTGGGGCCCTTAGGTATGGACTCAGCCTTTGCCAAAGCACTGGTGGTTGTAGCTCTTGGTGCAGGAAGCTTGATCGCCAGTCATGCTAATGACAGCTATTTCTGGGTGGTAACACAAATGTCGAATATGACTGTAAAACAGGGTTATAAATTACAGACTTTGGGGACGCTGACTATGGGGATCTGTTGTTGCCTGGCCGTATTATTATTAAGCCTGATAATATAAAACATAGGCAGATGAACATAAAAAAAAGTATAGAAAAGATCCCGGGCGGGATGATGGTAATCCCGTTAATAGCAGGAGCCCTGATAAATACAATTTCACCAAAGGCACTTCAGATCGGTGGATTTACAACCGGTATTGCCTTTGGTTCCTCTGCTTTAATCGGGGTATTCCTGGTTTGTATGGGAGCGGGCATCAGGTTCAAAGCCGCTCCCAAAACTTTAAAAAAGGGTTCTGTTATTCTTCTTACAAAATTCCTTGTTGGTGTAGGAATCGGGCTTTTGATTGCAAAACTTTTCGGTGATAAAGGACTACTGGGTCTTTCCTCGCTTGCTGTAATAGCAGCAATGACAAACACAAACGGAGGCCTGTTTGCAGCACTGGTCGGAGAATTCGGAGATGAAACGGATGTAGGCTCTATAGCTGTCATATCAATAAATGACGGGCCTTTCCTTACCATGATTGCACTGGGAACTGCCGGAATAGCCACAATACCAATTAACAGCCTGATAGGGGTACTGATACCCATTATTGCCGGTATGATCCTGGGTAACCTGGATGGTGAAATGAGGAAGTTCTTAGTATCAGGAGGACCCTTATTGATACCTTTTTTCGCATTTGCCCTGGGTGTTGGTATTGATTTTAAGATATTAATAATGGCGGGATTATCAGGTGTGTTATTAGGACTGATGACTACATTTATCGGGGGATTCTTCAACATATTTGCAGACAGGATGACCGGTGGAAGCGGGATTGCAGGTGCTGCGGCCTCAAGTACTGCAGGTAACGCGGTTGCGACTCCGGCAGCAGTGGCCCTTGCAGATCCCGGTTTTGCTGCTCTGTCTGCAATAGCTACCCCGCAGATCGCGGCATCAACTATAACAACAGCCCTTTTAACTCCTGTTCTTACGGCTTTTATAGCGAAACGAAAAAAACCGGAAAGGGGCATTCTCAAAAAACCAGGTGCCGGCATTATTCAGGAAAAACTGTTGATCGTTGCAGATGATTTTACCGGTGCTAATGATACAGGGGTTCAGTTCAGCAAGAAGCACCTGAGAAGTATTGTTATAACAAACAAAGATCATATCAACAGATCATTGAAAGATTGTGATGTGCTGGTGGTTGATACTGAAAGCAGATCTGATGACCGGGAAACCGCCTACAAAAAAACATATGAAACAGGGAAAATAGCCAGAGGAAGAAACATAAAATACATATATAAAAAACTGGATTCGACATTCCGTGGGAATATAGGAGCAGAAATATCAGGATTGATGGATTCCTTACAGATTCAGCATGCAATTATAGTCCCTGCCTTTCCATCCTATGGCAGGGTCACAAAAAACGGGAAAGTATATGTAAATGGTATTTTACTGGCAGAGACAGAATTCAGTGAAGATCCTAAAACTCCGGTAAGGGAATCATATATCCCCAAAATCATAGCTCAACAAACAGACAAAAAGGTAGCAGTAATAGAGTATAAGGATGTACTGGCAGGGAAAGAACATTTGATCCGGAAAGTGCAGCAGCACATAGATAACGGCACCCATATGATCGTTATTGATGCACAGGAGAAGGAAGACCTTGATCTGATAGCTTCTGCTGTAACTGCAGTAAAGGAACAGGTTATATTTGCAGGCTCTACCGGCTTTGCTGAGTACCTTCCTAAATACTTCGATCTGAAAAAACAGGGGGAAAGCAATATCGTAATTGCAGGCAGTGTGAGTGAAGTAACCCGCAGGCAGATAGCTTATGCCAGTGAGAATTTAAGCCTTACATTGATTGATGTTGACATTGAGAAATTATTTTCCAAAAAGCGGGACCAGGAAGGGAAGAGAATCATTAATATTATTAAAGAATCCGCACGGAAAGGGGAAAATATTATTTTAAGGACAGCAGCATCCAAAGACACTGTTGACAGGAGCTTTGAACAAGGACAGAAATACGGATTGAGTAAGTTTAAGGTCAGTGAAACAATAGCCTCTTTCCTGGGAGAGATAGCACGGTATATAGTTCAGGAAACCGATATCAAAGGCATACTGCTCACCGGTGGAGATACTGCTATTAAAGCTGCACAGGGATTGAATATATCCGGTACCATTATTCAGGATGAAATCATACCGGGAGTCCCGTATGGTTATTTTGCCGGGGAAGAATTCAAAGACATTAAGATAGTTACAAAGGCCGGAGGATTTGGGAACGAAGATGCAATTCTTCAAGTCTTAAACTTTATGAAGAAATGATGCAACAGCTGAAAAAGATGATCAATAAAAAGCTTGTAACCACTGGGATTACAATGGGAGATCCTTCGGGCATAGGACCGGAAATAATTCTAAAAAGCTTTCAGAACAGTAAGATCAGAAACAACCGGATAATCGTAATTGGTGATTATGAGGTCATGCAGGCAGCACATGATATGTTAAAGATCACATCTTTCACCCTGAACAGGATCCATAATATTAGTGAAAGTCTGTTTAAGAATGAGGTATTGAACATCCTGGATCTTGACCTGTTAAACATGAATGATCTTTTTCCAGGGAAAGTACAGGCCGTCTCGGGTAAGGCTGCTTTTGAATGCATCAGGAAAGCTGTTGAACTGGCTGAAAATAAAGATATTGATGCCATTGTAACGGCCCCTTTAAATAAAGAAGCTTTGCATTCAGCAGGACATAAATATCCGGGTCATACTGAAATATTTGCCTCAATGACGGGGACAAAAGATTATGCCATGCTGCTGCATGATAAAAAACTGAGCGTCATCCATGTTTCCACCCATGTCTCTTTGCTGGATGCGATCACCGGCTTAAGAAGGGAAAGAATTGAAAAAGTGATAGAACTGGCACATAACTCAATGAAATTTCTTTGCAGTGATGAGCCCCGGATTGCTGTTGCAGGGATCAATCCTCATGCCGGGGAAAATGGCCTTTTTGGCAATGAAGAAATAAAGGAAATTATCCCTGCTATTGAGAAAATGAAAGACAAGGGAATAAATGTTGAAGGCCCCTTTCCTCCTGACACAGTATTCATTGAGGCAGTTAAAGGGAAATATGACGTAGTCGTTGCCATGTACCATG
>CAZILN010000167.1:0-20980 GCA_964540005.1 uncultured Bacteroidaceae bacterium
GTTTGCCGGTTGAAGTCCGGGTTGCCGGTTTGCCTGCTGTGGTCCCTGTCGCAGGTTTCCCTGTCGCGGGTTTCCCTGTCGCTGGTTTCCCTGTCGCAGTTTTCCCTGTCGCAGGTTTCCCTGTCGCAGGTTTCCCTGTTGTTGACCGGGATGCAGGTTTGCCTGAAGGGGTTCCAGTCGTTTTGTTTCCGGTAGCAGGTTTCCTGGCAGGTGATGGACTGTCTTTCTTTTCCTGGTTATTCTGGTTCATAAACATACTCTGTTAATTTCAACGCACAATTTAAATAAAATAAGCTCACCAAGCCTGAATTCATGATTAATATTTACAGATATCATGTGATAATGCGCAGGTTAAGAATATAATAAGCTCATATTTTATTATATTGAATCAGAATTATTACGATGTGATGAGTATGATAAACCTGCGTATAAAAATAAGCCTTTGCCTGCTTGCTATTCTGCTCAACAACTGCCGGCAGCCACTGCAAATTGAGAAAGGAGTAAGTCGCCCGCTCGCAGCATCCAGGCAGGAGAATATCTCCGGCTTACTTTACGAACTGGAATTTCTCATTCCGTCCGAAATTAATGCCCCCATTCCAGGCAAAGCAAGCATCAGTTTTTCGCTTGAAAATAATAAGGATGAGCTGGTCCTGGATTTTAATGAATCTGCCGAAAAAATAAAATATGTGGGCAGTGAATCGGGAGAAATTGAATACCGGTTCCAGGATGATCATATCATCATCCCTTCAGCTTACCTGGCTGAGGGCAATAATAAGATACAAATTGATTTTATCACAGGAGAAACTTCACTGAACCGGAATGAAGAATACCTGTACACGCTTTTTGTCCCTGACAGGGCATCAACGGCCTTTCCCTGCTTTGACCAGCCTGATATGAAAGCGCGGTTTGAACTGAACCTGACCATACCCTCCGGTTGGACTGCCATAGCCAATGGAAAACTTGTAGCATCTCACCAGGATCACTCCCTGGTTCACCTGTCTTTCGCTCCTACTGAACCTCTTCCCACCTACCTCTTCGCATTTGCCTGTGGAATATTTGACAGCATCAGCCGGACCAGGGGAGAGCGTAGCATCACCCTGTACCATCGTGAAAGGGATCCGGATAAGATCAGAGCAAATGTGGAAGTGATCTTTAACCAGGTATTCAATTCCCTCTCATGGCTTGAAGACTACACCGGTATCCCCTATCCCTTCTCAAAATATGATCTGATCGCCATACCTTCTTTCCAGTATGGCGGTATGGAACATGCCGGTGCAGTTCTGTACCGGTCGAGCCGTATCTTCCTGGATGAATCCGCCACTGTGAACCAGAAACTCAACCGTGCCAATCTTATTGCTCATGAAACCGCCCATATGTGGTTCGGCGACCTTGTAACCATGAAATGGTTTGATGAGGTCTGGTTGAAAGAGGTCTTTGCCAATTTCATGGCCGATAAGATCGTAAATCCTGAGTTCCCGGAAATAAATCACCGTCTGAAATTCCTTTTCGCACATTACCCCAGTGCGTATTCGGTTGACAGGACAAAAGGCGCCAATCCCATCATACAGGAGCTTGAAAACCTAAAAAATGCAGGAACAGTTTACGGTGATATCATTTATCACAAAGCCCCGATTGTCATGAAGCATCTTGAAATGCTTGCAGGTGAAGAGAAGTTGCAGGAAGGGATCAGGAAATACCTTGATCAGTATGCATACTCAAATGCTTCCTGGGATGAGCTGATCGAGATCCTGGAGGAAACCAGCGGGCTGAAATTACAGTCCTGGAATAATACCTGGATCTATGAGGAAGGTATGCCGGTCATCACATCAGAATTTCAACTGGATGCCACAGATCATCTCAGTTCCCTCAGGATTGAACAATCCGATCCCTTTGATAAAAAACGCAGGTGGATGCAATCATTCGATATCCGTATTAAAACTTCCGAGGGAACACTTACCCATCCTATTCGTCTGGAAGGCAAGTATTACAGGCACAATTATGATCAACAATATGCTGCACCCCTATATATAATCCCCAATGGTTCGGGCCTGGCCTATGGATATTTTAAGCTTGATACGGCCAGCCTCAACTATCTTCTTGGAAACATCCATTCGATCCCCAACAGCCTGTTAAGGGGTGCCGCCTGGCTGGACCTGTATGAAAATTTTCTGAATAAAAGGATATCACCGACAGAATTCCTTCCTGCGCTTTCTGTCTCAATAAAGGAAGAAACTGAAGAGCTTATAGTAAATGAAAACCTGGCAATGTTGCGGACCCTCTTCTGGAGAATCCTGTCTCAGCAGGAAAGGCTCGAGTCTGCCGGCGAACTTGAATCCCTGCTCTGGAACCAGCTTCAAAGCAGGCCCGGTCACATGAAATATTACTTCTTCAGTGCTTATACGGATTTAGTAATGACTGACCAAGGAAATGAGAAGATCAGGAAACTTTGGGCCGATGAAATCAGCATAGATGGCCTATCCCTCTCAGAGAGAGACAAAATAGATCTTTGCCTTGCCCTGGCCATAAGGGATCATCACCAGGCGGAGGAAATCTATCAAAAACAGCTATCCGGAACAAAGGATAAGGAACGCAGGGAAAGGCTGGTATTCGTTTATCCGGCCTGCTCTTCTACAGACGGCATCTGTGACAATTTCTTCGAACAGATTAAGGATCCTGCTAACCGGGAAAAAGAACCATGGGTCATTTCCGCACTTGGGTACCTGAACCATCCAATGCGGAACGAATCCAACATCCGGTACCTGAAGCCTTCGCTGGAAATGCTCCAGGAGATCCAGTTAAGCGGTGATATATTTTTCCCAAAGAACTGGCTCGATGCGAGCCTTGGCGGATATTCGAGCAGTGAGGCAGCTGATATTGCAGACAGCTTTATTGATACACATCCCGATTATCCTGACTACCTGAAGCTCAAAATATTGCAATCGGCCGACATGCTGGTCAGGGCATCACACATTAATAATAACTGAGATAATCAGATATAATTAAACCCGGATTATGAGGTCAACATTTATCATGTTTATCATGCTGAGCATCCCTCTTGGTTCCTGTGTACAGAACAAGAGTGATGATCAGCTTACTACCACCACAATCGCACAGGCAGAGCAAATCATCGGACTGCAATTCACAGAAGCCGAACGTGATTCCATGCTGGACGGTCTGGATCGTAACAGGCAAGCATACCAGCAACTGCATGATTATGCTCTCAGAAACGACATCCCTCCCAGCCTGGTTTTTAATCCAATCCCACCGGGGTTTGATATTCCTGTGAAACAATACCCTGTAACATGGGATATTCCTGATCACGTCTTCATGCTCCCCCCAGATATGAGACCTGCTATGGGATTTTACAGTATACCTGAGCTGGCATCACTGGTAAAATCTGGAAAAATCTCCTGCCTTGAACTCACCGAGTTCTTTATCGGTAGGTTGAAACAGTATGGTGATACCCTGGAGTGTGTTATCAACCTGACAGAAGCATATGCCCTGAAGCAGGCAAAGCTGATGGATCAGGAACTTCAGGCAGGGCACTACAGGGGCATACTTCATGGCATACCATATGGAATCAAAGACCTGTTTTCCTTTCCGGGTTATCCTACAAGCTGGGGAGCAGAACCATATAAAGATCAATACCTTCCTGACACTGCCACAGTTATCAAAAAGCTCGAAGATGCAGGAGCCATCCTGATTGCAAAACTTTCGATGGGTGCGCTGGCAATGGGAGACGTATGGTATGGCGGAAAAACGCGTAATCCATGGAACACATCACAGGGCTCCAGTGGTTCATCAGCAGGATCAGCAGCTGCAACTGTAGCCGGACTGGTGCCTTTTGCCATCGGAACTGAAACCCGGGGATCAATCGTATCTCCCTCCAACAGGTGTGGGGCAACCGGACTCAGGCCCACTTTCGGCCGTGTGAGCAGGCATGGAGCCATGGCCCTTTCATGGAGTATGGATAAGATA
Organism: uncultured Bacteroidaceae bacterium; assembly: GCA_964540005.1. Taxonomy (GTDB): domain Bacteria; phylum Bacteroidota; class Bacteroidia; order Bacteroidales; family SM23-62; genus CAZILN01. The sequence goes on from CAZILN010000167.1 coordinate 3,979, forward strand.
GGACCCATATGCAGAAGGGCACATGATTGTGCCATTGTCTTCAATGCCATTTATGGTCCGGATGGCCGTGATCCCAGTGTGATCGTCGCTGCCTTTAATTACAGTGCACCTGTCAGGCTGGAAAACATGAAGATAGGATATTTCAAGGACCTGTTCGAGCGGGATTATTCACAGCGTAAAAGGGACAGCATCACCCTGTCGGTATTCATAGAAGCAGGCGCTACCCTGGTACCCTGCGCCATGCCTGACTCAATTCCGGTACAGGCTCTGAGCATTATTCTTTCAGCAGAAGCAGCCGCAGCTTCTGATGAGCTGACAAGGAGCAGCCGGGATAGCCTGCTGGTCAGACAGGATAAAAATGCCTGGCCCAACAATTTCAGAAAATCCAGGTTTATTCCTGCAGTAGAATACATACAGGCGAACAGGGTTCGTACTGAACTGATCATGCAAATGAATTATCTTTTCAAGGATTTCGATGCAATTATTACCCCTACATACGGGGGAACCCAGCTCCTGGCCACGAACCTGACCGGGCATCCCTGCGTTGTGATCCCTACCGGCTTAACAGAGGAGGACGATCCCACCAGCATAAGTATACTGGGAAACCTCTTCGATGAGGCAAGTATCCTGGCCATAGCTGAAAGGTTCCAGGATGAAACTGAGATCGAGGACATACACATGGGGCAGTTTGGTTGGGACCCGGAGGTATTTAAAGAGGATTAGCGATACACTCCGATTTGCTATAAGTTTATTGCCTACTTTTGCTAACACCGAAAAAGAAAAACAACCAAAAATCCAAACAAATGAGACTGTTACTATTTATACCGGTAATACTGATTTCATGCCAGTCAAAGCAATCACAGAACAGTGAAAAAATCAGGTTTTATACAGGGACCACTGACGGAAGTATTGAAAACTCCATTACCCTATGTGAGTTAAACCTGACAGACGGACATCTTAGCCTGGTCGATTCTTTCAGCGGGGCCAGGAGTCCTTCCTACCTGGCACTTTCACCGGACAGGCAATTTCTGTATGCCGTAGACGAGGAATATACCGATCAGGGATGGGAAAGCCAGCAGGTATCGGCTTTTGAGTTAAACAATAAAACCGGTTCATTAAGATTTCTCAACAGCCAGCCCTCTGAAGGAACAGGACCCTGTCACATTTCCATTCACCCGGGTGGGAAATTCATCTTCACGGCCAACTACAATTCAGGTACCATTGCAGTCCACCCCTTAAATGAAGACGGTAGCATTGCCCCGGCCACCTATGTAAGGCAGCATGAGGGCAGCGGTCCGGATTCAAGCCGCCAGCAATCGGCCCACGCTCATTTCATCTGCACCGATCCCCATGGCCGGTTCGTTTTAGCTGTTGACCTTGGTATTGACAAAGTCATGATTTACTCATTTGACAATCAATCAGGGAAACTCAGTCCTAATCCCAACCAGGAATACTTCAGCACTGCACCCGGAGCAGGTCCCAGGCACCTTGTCTTCCATCCTGACGGCAGCAGGCTTTACCTGCTTAATGAACTCAACGGCACATTGACCGCCTGTAAATATGACGGGGAAAAAGGGATGGTCACCTGGATGTTTACCCTGCCCACCCTCGGCGCAAATTTCAATGGCTATAATAAATCCGCAGCAGTCAGGTTCCACCCAGGTGGGAAGTTCGTTTACGCATCCAACCGCGGGGACCGAAACAGCATATCAGTCTTCCGGATTGAAGAAACCGTAGGCTTGCAGCCGGTGCAGGTCCAGGACCAGGACATCAACTTCCCCAGGGACTTCAACATTGATCCTTCGGGGAAATACCTGCTGGCTGAGAACCAGCACGGGAACAGCATTGTTGTCTTCAGCATCAACCCCTCCACAGGCATGCTGGTACCAACCGGGAAAACCCTGCCGGTCAGCCAGCCTACCTGCATCGTGTTCCTGGATGAATAACCGGATATCTGCTATGAACATCAACTCATTAGGGGAATTTGTTTGACTTTATACAAATTCCAGTGTAACTTGCATTTAACCTGCTATGCAGTCTGGATGCTTCTGAGAATTCTGTTTTATGGAACCTGGAATGTAACAGCAACCTGCTGACCAGCCTGGATCTCTCCGTTAATACAGAACTCGTCATACTGAATTGCGGTGGCAACCTGTTAACCAGCCTCGATGTGTCTAACAATACCTCACTGGGTGCCATCAAGTACAGCTATACCAACGATTATCACTTGAAAATAAATGATATGCCGACCCTGCAGGAAGTCTGTATGTGGATTATACCCTTCCCTCCCGATGATTTTTTCCTGTATACAGATGGCAGCCCGAACGCATATTTTACTACGGATTGCAGCAACTGATCAGCCCTGCTGTCAAGGTAGAGAAAAGACCAGAAAAACAAGTAATTTAAAATTGTACATCCTGTTAAGCAGATCTCATTTGAATTATCATTATTTTTATAAGTACCATTATTTATATCAGGATCATTACTGTCAACATTATGAAAAAGATTCTTGCTCTCCTTATTGCCCTGATCATTGTTACTGCCATGTCCTGTAAACAAACCCCTCAGCAGGACAGTCAACAACCGGCCTATACCTATGAAGCCGATTGGGAATCCCTGGCACATTACGAGGTTCCGCAGTGGTTCCTTGATGCCAAATTCGGTATCTATACGCACTGGGGCGCCTATTCAGTGCCTAAATATGAGAATGAATGGTATCCCAGGCTGATGTACATGCGTGATGATGAAAACCGGGGAGCTGAATTTTACAATTTCCATAAGGAGACCTTCGGGGATCAGTCAGAGTTCGGCTATAAAGACCTCATCCCCTTATTTACTGCAGAGAAGTTCAATGCCGATGAATGGGCCGATATCTTCCAGAGGGCCGGAGCGCAATTTGCCGGACCAGTTGGGGAGCACCATGACGGACTGGCAATGTGGGACAGCGAACTGACACCCTGGAACGCAAAGAATATGGGTCCGCACCACGATGTTATGGGTGAACTGGCAGAAGCCGTCAGGGCAAGGGGTATGAGATTTGTAACCTCTTTCCACCATGCATTTCACTGGAAGTATTTCGAGCCATCCTATGCCCTGGAGAATCCTGATACCAAAGACCCGGCCAATTGCGGTATCGACAATATTTATCCTCCCCTGCATGAGCCCGGTGCCCCTGCTTCGCAAGAATTTCTCGAAATGTGGCTGGCCAAAATCAAGGAAGTTGTGGATAAATATGAGCCTGACTACCTGTGGTTTGATTTCGGATGGCAGGAACCGGAATTTGAACCGTACAAAAAAGAATTTCTTGCTTACTATTACAATCAGGCACAGAAATGGGGAAAAGAAGTGGTTGTCACCTACAAGCATGATAACCTGCCCCCCGGTGTGGCGGTCCTTGACCTGGAACGGGGAAAGCTGGATACCCTCAGCAGTTTTCCCTGGATCACTGATACCTCTGTGGAATTCAAATCATGGAGTTATATTGATAAGCCAATATACAAATCTGTCAACCAGCTGGTTGATAACCTCATCGACCGGGTAAGTAAAAACGGGAACCTGTTACTTAATATCGGACCTCATCCTGATGGCTCCATTCCGCAGGAGCAACAGGAGTTGTTATTCGGGATCGGTGACTGGCTGAAAATCAACGGGGAAGCCATTTATGGTACCCGCTCATGGGTAACATACGGAGAGGGGCCCACCAAACAGGCAGGGGGCTACTTTTCTGAAACGGTGGATGATAATTATACCGGCATGGATATCCGGTTTACCACCAAAGGAGAGGTGTTTTACGTGATCGTCCTGGACTGGCCTGAAACAGGGAAGGTCGAAGTTAAGAACCTTGCCAGTGGAAGCGACATTGGCATTAATAATATCAGCATGCTTGGTTCAGAAGACATGATCACATGGTCGCAGGATGAGAATGGCCTGACACTTGAATTTCCTGATGAGAAACCCTGTGAACATGCGTTTGTTTTCCGCATCGATTAGTTTTGTGAAAGATGCGTCAGGCAGGATGATTATTAATTTCCATCTAACAATTTTTCAGTAATTTTAATAAATTTGTTTAGAAGAACTAAATAAACCTGAATGTTAGATTGATTGAAAATCTACATTAAAAATATGGTTTGCATCCGGTGCAAAATGGTAGTGAAATCCGAGCTGAAAAAAATTGGATTGCATTACATCGCGGTTGAATTGGGCGAGGTTGAAATCTTGGAGGAAATTTCAACAGAGCAAATTGACCGTCTGAGAATTGCCCTTAAAAGGTCCGGCCTGGAATTAATGGATGACAAAAAAAGCATTCTGGTTGAGAAAATAAAAGCAGTTATCGTTGAACTGGTCCATTATAATGAAGAACAGATCAAAATAAACCTTTCCGATTACCTGAGCGAAAAGCTTAATTACGATTACACATACCTGGCTAATCTTTTTTCTGAAGTAAAAGGGACTACCATTGAGCAGTTTTACCTGGCCCATAAGATAGAAAAGGTAAAAGAACTACTGGTGTATAATGAGCTCAATCTTACCGAAATTGCATGGAAACTGCATTACAACAGTGTGGCCCATCTGTCAAACCAATTTAAAAAAATGACAGGGCTTACCCCGTCTCACTTTAAAAATCTTAAGCACAAAAGGCGCGGCGATTTGGGAAATGTGTGAATGATGTAACTTATTCACAAAATTGTATAATACATTCCGTAATTAATGAGTGCACCTTTGTTATTTAATTTCATATTCCCATGAAGCCAACTTTATCAAAGGCTGTTTGAAAAATCAAGCTTTGAGCTTCATTTCAGAGATTACATGGACAAAAAGATTGGAAAAGATGGAAAATATTGAGATCGGGAAAGCAAAGGCGCATATTATGATCGAGATCATCGAATATGTCCCTAATTCAGTTGTCATTAAATCAATTATAAAAAAGACAACAGGTAACATCAGTGTGGTTTCAGTTGATGGTGGCGAGGCTTTGACTGAAAAAATAATCCCATTTGACACTTTTGTCCAAATCATTGACGGCAAGGCTGAGATTGTAATTGATGGGATATCGAATATACTTAATACAGGCCAGTCAATCATTTTACCTGCACATACATCAAGTATTGTTAAAGCCAATGAACGTTTCAAAATGATCTCCACCATCATAAAAAGCGGATACGAATAAATGGCAATGGCATGGATATTCCAGACCTGTTGAACTCAAATCCGTGAATGATGTAACTTATTCCCAGGATTATATAAAGATTCCTGGCTGTAACAGTATTTATGGCAGGAGCAATGTTATCCGGTTGCCGGTGGTCGACCGAAAAAGCGGAAAATACCAGAGAGAAAGTGCAGGACGTAAAGGTTTAAAAAAGAATCCTTCCAGGGAAGTATTTATTCTACTCTAATAAAATAATTCAAAATAAACTTAAAGTCATGAAAAACATGAAAAATTTACTTTATGTCATTGCAGGATTACTGATCGTAATCTGGATAATTCTTATTAAACCAACTTCGGCTGTTCATTTGCTGCTGGTTATGGCCGGATTAATAATACTATTCAGGATTGTTTTTGATAAGCGATTAACACCTAAAAAATGACCTGTATTTAAAGGTAGTGCTAAAATGAACTATCTGTATGTACTAATTCCTGTTGTATTGATATTCCTCGTGGGAATAAGAATCGTGCGGCCAACCCAAAGAGGCTTAAATCCGGTACATTATTTTTCAACTGATCATGTGAAGATGATGTGTGAATTATGTAAATCAATTAAGGAATCTACCTTTATCGTATTATGAAACTTCAGTTACAAAAATAAGATTAAACAAAATGAAAAATGTATTAAGAACAAAAACTAAAATTGCCGTAGTATTTTTTCTGGCTATTCTTATAGCTGGCACTTGCGGTTATGCACAACAAACAAAAAGTGCCGTATTTAAACAAGCCGATGAAGCTATGCAAAATGCAAAAGCAATGAAAGCAGATATTCTTTCTCCATCAGAATATTCTAAAGCATTAAATTATTATCAGGATGCTGAAAAGGATTTCAAAAATAAAAAAGGAATTGAAAAAGTTGAAGAAACGCTTATTAAAGCGGTTAATTACTTTAATAGATCAATAGACTTTTGTTATTCAGCTAAAATTGTTTTTGCCAATTCATTAAATGCGCGTGAAGATGCTTTATCAGCGGGAGCTGATATATTTGCAAAAGAACTATGGTTAGAAGCAGAAGAACAATTTATTAAGGCAGCTGAACAATTAGAAAAAGGAGATAGGGATGACTCATATAAAGAATCTGTTAAAGCAATAGAAATTTACAGAAAAGCTGAACTATCTGCCATAAAAACAAATTTGCTTGATGAAACCCGTAAATTAATAGAAAAAGCCGATGAAATGAAGGTTGATAAAAAAGCGCCAAAAACGCTCAATAAAGCAAAATCTCTGTTATCGGAAACCGAAAAGGAGCTTGAAACAAACCGTTATGATATGGATTACCCCCGTATAACGGCAAAACAAGCTAAATATGAAGCAAAGCATTCCATTTTCCTTAATAATATGATTAAAAAAATAGATGATGAAAATACAGAAATGGAAGATGTGATACTGAATTTAGAAAATCCGTTAATAAATATTGCTGAAGCAGTTGGTTTTGTCGCACAATTTGATGAAGGATTTGACAAGCCCGCGAATGAAATAAGAAACTATGTATATGATTTACAAGTGAAAAACGGCAGGCTAATTATGGAAAACACCCGACAGGATTATTTAATTGGGCAATTGGAGGCTAATATCGAAGTTCTGAAAAAAGAAAGAACTGCGCTTAATAATGAGTTTAAAACTGAGATAAGCAAGCGCACTGCTGAAAATAAATCCAGTATGCAGGCTATTGAAAATGAAAAGGCTGAACTAGCTAAAAAAATCGATTATCAAACAAAAATTAATGAGAAGTTTGATATAGTGAATAAGATATTCAACAGCTCGGAAGCAATGGTTCTTCGTTCAGCATAGATTTTCACGGTATACAACTACCCGTAAATTACGAATAAGCTGCTCCTTCAAAGATAACACTCATATTGTTAAGCCAGGGATATTTCTGACGAGAATATTTTTGCATTACTTCAAGTATAAGGGGAAGGTTTCTTTTCTTTTTCAGCTGTACGGTGATTGCATTTTCCTGTATTATAATATCAGCCCCATTAAGCACAAATTTATCATATAGACTTTGAATCGAGAGGTTTGAGTATCGTTCCAGTTCCAACGCCAACAACCGGTAAAGGTTATTGGCCAGTATGGACATTGTGAGATCAAAATCGACCTTAATAACCATGGAAGAAGAGACCATGTTCAGGTGAAAAAAATCAATTTGTTCAGAGATAGATTTCTCAACAAGCCAGCGGCGCGCATATTTTCTGATTATTTTTTCTGTAGTCAGATCAAAGTCATTTGTAATGATAACAGCCGGTTTTATCTTCCCGTTACCGGTTATTGTGATCTGCCTGATTTGTTGGTCATAACCTTTCAAAAAGACCTGTTCATCATAAACACGCAGGATTCTTTGTTTCGTTCCGGCACATTCGACCCTTATTTTTTTCCATCCCTGTGCGGGCAGATCCGATATTCTATCGAGCATCCGTTTCCCTCTTCGGCGGATGGTGATAAATTTAATCCCTGCCTGATCCAGATTTTTCAGGTTTTCATAATTGGTGAACCTGCTATCAAAAACAATGTATCTGAGTTTATCATCTTGCTTTGTATTGCTGCTATGATAAAAATCCAGGAACTCAAGGACAACGGCACTTTCGTCTTTTTGCAGAATATTGGCATTACCATAATCAATCAACCCGGTGTCAGGATCATGGGCAAGCACGGCCAGCATGCTGCTGAGCGCTTTGCCCCGTTTCCCTGACCAGTTGTTTTCCAGGTGAGCGTCATCGCCCCAGTAAGGAATGGTAGTAAAATCCAGGTTGGAGGTATCTTCCAGCAATCCGGCTTTCATCCATACCCTGTGCAGTTGTTTTAAAAACTTGCGATTCATCTGACCGGTGACCCGGTCAGAATACGAAGTGTACCATGCTGTTTTAGGTAACACATTTAGCCCTGCAAACAGTCCCATGCCCCGGTCCATGCACCAGGTATCATCGGATGAGTACCGGCGACGGTTCGCCAGTTTCAAAGCCAGAAAACTAAGAATAGAAGCTGTCTTGCTAATAATCGATGTTTCAGGATATGCTGATCTGCCAATGACAGTGTCTATTTTGTAGCGTTTGATCAATCCAAGGAACATAAGTATACCGGCATTTGAGCTTTTTAAAACCTCCGGGGTAAAAGTCAGTGGATATGATTTATCAGCAGCTATCTGGACATTCTCCAATTGTTGCCTGACAAGTCTGGAGCGTCTTGGTAAACGCGAAAACCCTTCTGAGGATACTATATTGAAAATATTTTTCTCTGAGATGGAGTACCCCAGTCCGTCAAGAACAACTTTAATGTCAGGTACTGAGTAGTATTTTTTTCGCATCTCAATGATAAGACTTCTGACCTGATTTGTATTGGAAGCAACCTTTCTTCCTGGTCTATATTCTACAAAAAAGAAAGATCCAGTTGAATCGTCACTTAATTTATCCCTGAAGGTAGCCACCAGCGAGGTAAATGCACGATATGTATACCCAAAATGAGTGGCTACTTCATGAGCCGGTCTGTTTTCTACAAAGTACATCCTTAAAGCTTCATATTGTTTGTGGGTCACTAATGTAGGGGAAAGAAAGAAGGATTTAGGCTCCATAATACTGTATATTAATACCGTGATATAAATATACAATATCATTAAAACATTAGTGTCAAAATATAAAAAACTTATTAACAAACTATATATTAATTGTTTATAAAATATTATATAGTACTGGAATTGTATAGATAAATCATTGATTTACTTCAATGCGATTTATATATACAGTATGTGTATATATTTCCAGGCAATCAATGAACAGTATATGTGTCTGATTTACAGGGTATAATAGAGCAGGTAGAATCAGTCTGATGAACATGGAGTACGGTCAATTAATGACGTGAAAATCTGTGATAAATAGAAATGTACATACGACAATTGGTTTGTCACGCATCTTGCATTGAATCCTTCATGTTGATTTTATCACCAAAATCCATTAGCCCCTATGTTTGTAAAGCATAAGTTTAAGCTAATGATTTAAAATCATGAATATCCCCTTTTTGAAAGGATTTAATAAATATCAGATTGAAAATTATTTTGGATATTATGGAAAATCAGTAATAAGATTCTTAAACATAATTAAAGGAAGTATTTTTGATCTTAGAACGCCTGGTTTGACAACACAGATAGATTATTGAAATTTGACATCGATAGCTATCCCATTCTCGATATCTCTGGAGGAATAAACACCAAAATCCTGGCTATTAATAATCAGGCGGTAATTACCCTCCTCCGGAATATAATGGAACACTATAACAGGTTTTCTATTCCATTGGAATGGGCTGTTTAAATCTATGTGAATTTCTCCGTCATGGATTTGACAGTTGGTAACATTTATACCATTGACACCGATCCCCTGACATGCTGCCACATCCACAGCAACATCACGTAGAAATTCCTCTTCCATTTCTATACCTGCCATTCCGCTTCCAGTACCCCAGTGAAAGCTACTGATTCCCCTTATTTTTTCAGGGTATCTATTGTAAGTGTACCATGGTGGAACTGCGCGTAAATGTCCTACTCGCTCTCTGGTTACGTTCTTGCTGCCATAGCCTGTGTGAGCGACATTCTCGTAAGGTGAAATAGGAAACTGTGCACGCAATGCTGCTATCCCTCTTTCAAGGTATTCTGTTTTCCCGGTAGCGCGATAGTAGTCCATAAGGATATTGCCGATTTGGCTTTGCCGGGCGTCCGACCACTCTGCATCCGAATTCTGAGTAGTAAATCCTCCCAGGAGAGCCGTTTTGCTTTCAAAACCACCTATAAGCGGATGTGTCCAACACTGCTGATAAAGCAACAGATAATCGAGCAATGCCTCGCCGGTATTAAGATAGTGCGAATCTCGAGTGACATGCCAGGCAAGTAAATATGCTGCCACTGTTTGGCTTAGAGCAAGATTATTTGCATGTTTCTGGCCAGTGATCTCATCGTATGGGATGGTTCGTGGGCAACAACTCCAGAAAGTTTCATAATCGTACCACTCTCTTGATGGGATCACCGAACTTTCAAGAAATGAGAGAGCATTCCTTGCTGCATCAAGATATTGCTGCTGGGCATCCAATTTATACAACTGAAGCAGAAAGAGTGCCACAGGACCTACTTCAGCTTTTACAATGCGTGATAAGTCTAACTGAACGGCTCCACTCTCTTCAAAACGGGTAGGGATGAATCCGTCATGTTGTTGGTGAGATATGAAAAAATTCGCCAGTTCACGGCACCTTGTAAGTACCCTCTCAGCACCTGGTAACCCAGCTTCCTGCCACCTGAGTAACCAATATGCTGTCCAACTCATATCATATCCGAGAAACCCACCGCCTGTGCTACCGCCATTCCCGTCTCCGGCACCCCAAACCACTGAATCTTGAGTACCCGGTACCGGTACAGCTATACATTTAAATGCACCATCATACCCTGGTGATTTTAGTGCCAGATTCATAGTGCTACTGGCCATATCCAGCAATTCTGGATTGTCAATCCTGCGTGCATAAAGAGCCATTCCATACGCTGTGCGCATCGAGTTGAACCAAGAGGTCATGTATACGGAAGGTCCTGGTCCCCATCGAAAGGTGTACACCCCTCCACCCATCGAACTATCCGGCAGTGGAATATCAAGCCAAAGTTTACGTGTTTCTTGTTCCCATACCACCGGACGCCAGTTATCCCAAAGAGTGAGTTGCTGTTCATGCGTTTCTGTACTTCCTTCCTGCTGGTCGGCTGCATGAGCCTGTTCGACGCGCCCAAAATGCTCCCAATGGAACCTTACAACCTCACGGTATGCCTGTTGGTGTACCGCATCGCCAGTGAGGAGTAAGAAGTATGTATTCTCAACAGACCCATCGGGCTGCCAAGATCCCATCTGATCGGCAGCGTAAACGGAATGTGCCACCAATGTTGGAGGTGTAAATCCAACTGACAATAACCGGCCGGCGGGCAGGTTGAGACCTAGAAAATGGTTGCAGCGTTTTAGAATATCTGCATTCAACTGGTTTAAATCTGGAACAATAGCAAACGCATTAGAGCTTGATTGGCACATCACAACTGGGGCTTTATAATAGGCATCAGGTATAAAACCACCAATTGATGGTGCGTACGACCAATCTGGCTCCTCCGAAAAACAAAACTGATCGAAAAAAGCGTGAATGGATGCAGGGCCCCCACCAGTATGTTTAGTTGTCACTCGTAACCAGGGTCCGTCATCAATTACCCTCAGTTCACGTGTGACCCGATAATTGCCGATCGCCAGTTCCTCAGTTATTGATGTCTCATCCTGCCGAATCTCAATAACACTCCCGGGCAAGATTTGATTAGAACTATCTCTCATGGACACAGTGCCGATAGATTCCCCATTGCTTGTTACGATTTCAATCCAATCATTATCCTTCCTTGTAAGGTACCTCTCTTCCAAAATTCCATTGTTCACGCGTAATTCGATAGATATATTACCTTTTTTGAATAGGATAGGATTGATACTATTCAATGATACATCTTTGGCATCACTAACAATCAGGGTATTACGGTTGTCTTTAGAATCTTTAACACAGGCTGTTCTATAGCTCAGCCCAATCAGACATAATAATAGTATTATAATTGACCCACGTATTGTTACTTTCGAATTCAACTGATTTTTGCTCATTCCTAGTAAGTATTTATTTAAATAAATCGTGTTTACGGCTGTTGGAAAGCTTCAATTGATTCCTGTTTTGAATAATGGATCAAACCCTAAAAATCATTGAAGCTCTTCGCAGCTTGCTACCTTCAATCTTACCGTCATTTACCTGAAAAATGGCAATTGCATTCCATTTCAGTTCCTTACATGCAGATTTCAGTGTGCCTTATTTTGTTAGTATATCTACCAGTGGTTGCAGTGGTTTTAAGTTTTCGTCCACTATCGGGAAACCATCCTTGTATTCCCAGTGGCAGAATGCAATATTGTTCTCCCTGAAGATATCGGTTACATCGCGGTACCACCTGATGGCGTCATCCTTCGGTGCAGTGTGGAATACGCTGAATTCCCCACAATACAGAGGAAGGTTCAATTCTTTCGCGACCACAATTGCAGAATTTATATCTTCGAACATTCTGTTTTTATCCCAGTACCCTAATGCCCAGTCCAGATCTTTAAAAAATTCTTCAGAATGATTTTTCTGATCTTCCTTAGTAACAACCTCTCCCGGATAATGAACAGGCCCGTTGTAGCCATTCATCTGGGTCCAGGGTGCTTTGTAATGTGTAAAGCCAAACGGGCGATAGTGATGAAAACTGAGGATTAGGTTTTTATCTTTTTTCGGAACTTTCAGGGCTGGAAAAGTTTCGGTACCCTGCCACCGGTTTGAGCCGATTACAATTGTCCTTTCAGGTTCATTTTCACGTAAGGATCTCACAAGCTTTGCAATCAGTTTATTCCAGTCGTTATTGTCATCTGCAACCGCTTCGTTCATCAACTCATAGGCAACAAAACTGATGGGATAATTATGCAGTTCTTCAGATAGCTGTTCCCAAAGCCTGACCAGTTTTTCCTGTTCAGCAGGATCAGTCCATAAAGGATTCGATTCAGCATTAAAATAGTGTGACCGGATGATATGCAAATCAATAATAATCCGGAGGTCACTGTCTAAGGACCATTTGATAGCCTTATGCATAAGTTTGAAAGCATCAGCTAACTGAGCTTCCTGCTCATCCCAGAAGTGAATTTCATCAATAGGTAACCGAACATGGTCAAATCCCATAGACGCAATATTCTCAACATCTGATTCCACGATATATTGTTCGCGTTCAATACCTCTATTCTCCGTTTGTGAAAGCCATAAGGCGAGGTTCACACCTGTGCGGATCTGAAAGCCGTTAGGTGTTTTGATGGTTTGTGCCGTAATTAATTCAGCAAGACATACCATGAGGCAAATAATAAAAAATATTCTTGATTTCATATTCTTCTATTTTAGTTTTATTTTCTGCTTCTTCTTGTTTTCAAATTCTTTCTTTAAGTCGAGTTTGGTGATCTTAGAATTATCAATCTTATAAACAAATACAAATTCCATATCAGTTATGTTGATGAATGATGAATATAATGTTCCACCTGTTTTGCCGCTTTCATTTTCGTTCGGAAGCTGAACAGCCGGGCTCATTACATTTCCAACTTTCTGCAGATTAACTTTTTCATTATTACCCATAAGAACTTCAATGTTTTTTTCTATAGAATTATATCGGTAACAAGGATAGTTACCTTTTAATGGATCAGATAAAAGGAAATTTGTCATAATTAACCTGTTGTTACTAATGGTGATGATTTTTCTTTCTCCATCCATCCATTCTACAACGGCGGCATTTCCTGTATTGTCTCCAAATATAATATGTGCATTGGTCAATGCAATTTTCTCTTTTTCTAAATAATCCAGAGCCTGGTGTACTGTTTTGCAATTGGCGAGGATCTCATCTCCCAAATTGCCTTTTGGTTTTCCGTATCCAGGCGGTATCTCCTGATCAGGTGTCACAGCTCCGTCAAAAAATAATCCAGCTTCGTTTATTCCGCCTTGTGCAAAATTATCCCAGCCATACCATAATCTGGCAATTTGATTTTTAGTTCTTGGAATAATCCTGATATATGCTTTTGTATCATACCAATAGTCTTCATTGTTAGCTACATATATTTTACCATTGCTTTCGTCAACGTAATAAACCACAGAACAAGCAAAGGTTTTAGTAACCAAAATAATACTTAAGAGTAGGATGGATGCAAATAATTTCTTCATTAATTCTTGTTTCCTTATTTGTACATCTCCGGATATTGTGTTTCATGCCATAGGTTGTATTCCGTAATAATTTTTTCGCTGTTAAGAAAACGCTTATAACCCTTTTCTTTGGCTTTTATCTTATTAGCCAGCTCTATGTCATCTTCCACCAGCTTTAGAATATGTTTCTTGAATTTTAGCATAAAGCTTGCATAGGAAATAGGTTCCTGATCAAGCTTCTTAATAAAACGTTCTTCAATATAATCTCCTGTAGCCCTGACAGCTGGTATTTTGAAAATACTATAGTCTGTAATAGCTCCTTCCATATGGAGTATCCCAAACTGTTCAATCCCGTCATGAGTAATCCTTGCCCATTTATTATTGCCAATTTCAAATGCCTCCAGCTGTGTTTGGCTCACACTGGCTCTGGCCATTTGATTTGGTTTATTATAATACAAAATATTTTCAAGCTTTTTTATGTATTCGGGACTTTGGTACTCTATGCCATCCCATTTCTCCACTGTTCCATTCTTGTAAATAAACATACCTGGGACGTAAGTCCCCAGTTTGCTAAAATTAATTGAGGAAGCGGCTTTCTGGTGATCGGTTTGTGCTATTCCGGGAAAGGCAAGGACCACAGTCAGTGTGATTCCAAATATTGTTCTCAGTGTTGTCATAATTGATTTTACAGTGTGTTTTGTCCTTTATTAATATATTACTCAGGTTTATTTTTAATCTACCATCCCCCGCAGGTTTTTCTTCACCTCTTCTATATTCACATCCATAATCCATATATCGAAATTCCATGACCTGGTACTGGTGAAAGCTATCTTTTTTTATTATCGTACCAGGAGAACATATATAACAGACCAACTGAAACCGTTAGAAGGGCAAAAAATAGAAATCCAATATTATTAATATTGATAATAAATACCAGCAGGCTTGCAATAATGATAATTATACCGCCCAAAAAAGGTTTCCACCAGATAATAGCATAGCCGATTAGGTATGACAGTATGAATGCTGTTGGATCATCATACCAGTGAAATAATGAGTCAGTGATTTTGCCAATGCCATTTTCGAGAAGTGATCCTATAAGTTTTGTGCCAAACATTAAAACGATTAATGCGGAAATTATCATCCCATATATTCTGGAAAACCTGTATAAACTACTATTGTTTTTCATTGTTGCTTTTCTTGATACCTGAGGGTCGCCGCTAGGGGCAGGAAGCTTTAATCTTTTGTAAGTGCCATAATTGCCAATCCCTTTCTATCGATTTTAAGTCTTCAGTATCCTTTAATAATCCAATGGCTTTATGTGCATAATTTACTGCCTGTATCGAATGACTGGCAACATGTGCAGTTGCTGCTGCATGGGCTGCTGATCTGGCTGCGGCTATGGCAGATATATTAACAGCCTCACGTGCTGCTGCATGGGCTGCAAAAGCAGCTTTGCGAGCTTCGGTCACTTTTATTTCAGCCTTTACCCATGCCCGGGCTGCTTCAATAGCATTTCGGGGCCTTGCATCATGTTCAGCGTATTCTTCAAAATGACCAAGTACACGTTCCGCACAGTCAGCAGCCCATAAGGTCAAAGCCTTATGGAATGATTTATTATTAACCATCTCGTATAAGTCTTCAAATTCCATTATAATATTAAATATTCTGGTCCTGATTCATTTTTGAATCCTGCGAATACAATATAAAACTATATCAAAGGATAGAAGATTGACTTCGTCGAGCTCCGCTGAGCTCCGGTTAGGTACGCTGAGTTCCACTTCCGGTTCCCCGCAGCTTGCTGTGAGGAGTATCAAATTTATTATATGAACTATTAATCGCTTAATTTTGTAAGACCTTCTGAGCTGCCTACCCAAATATCCCCATTCTGGTCACATACTAATGCAGAAATATCATTGCCTGGTAAGCCTTCTTTTGTTGTATAACAAGTCCACGAAGTGCCATCATACTTACAGAGCCCTGAATCAGTACCAGTCCAGACATTATTAGAATGATCAATAGTAAAACTCATAACATTGTTGCTGATCAAACCATCTGATTCTGTATAGTTTGTCCAGGTGTTGTTGGAAAAAATATAAGCTCCGGTATAATGTCCAATCCAAACATCACCTGTAGAAGTACATAAAATGGGTTCCACAAAAGAATTCAGATCATTTATATTATGTGTCCAATTTGTCCCGTCAAATTTTGATAGACCACTTATACAACTCCCAATCCATATATTTCCATTCAAATCGCTGCTAAGTGCATGAATATGGCCAAGACCTTGAGAAACAAGAGGGCAAACGTGATAATGTGTAAAAGCAGAACCATCAAATATTGATATTCTGTTCTTTATCGTTCCAATTAAAATGTTATTTTGTTGATCAGTGGCTAAGCTTCTTACATCGTTACTAAACAGACCTTCCGATTCAGTATAATTTGTAAATTCTGTCCCATCAAATTTTGAAATACCTCCTATGGTCCCAATCCATATGTTTCCGTCGTTATCTACAGTTAAGGCCCGTATTGTATCATTCACTAAACCATCTGTAGTTGTGTAGCTTGACCATGAATTTCCGTTAAATTTATATAGACCTGAATTCAATGTGCCAATCCATAGATTACTATTTTCTATAACAATTCCCGTAATATAACAAGTATAAATCTTATCTCCACTGTTGTTATCCGGAACAGGTTCATCTCTATCACAACTATTCAGACATAATGTGAGTAGAAACAGAACAGGTATAATGTGTAGTTGTTTCGTTTTCATCATCATTAGCATTATCAAAAGTTAATATCTTATAATTTGTAAATCTAAACGAAGTGTAGCTCAGCGGAGCTAACCGGAGCTCAGCGGAGCTCGACGAAGTCAATCTTCGATCCTTTATTATTATTATTATTGCGCTCGCTTACCTCGCCGCAAGCAGCGGGGAACCGGAACGCAGTGGAGCTCGACAGAGTCAATGCGCTCCCAGGATTGACTCTCCTCGCAGCAGAGCTGCGAGGAATCATCGATTAATTGTCTATTTTTATTTGTGCTCGCTAACCCCGAAGCAGAGCTTC
>CAZILN010000168.1:0-6027 GCA_964540005.1 uncultured Bacteroidaceae bacterium
ACGGACTCAATACCAGCATGCCCTTCAGCGTACATGATAATGTCGATCATCCTGTCAGCCTTTATGCTGCCAGCAAAAAGAGTAACGAGCTCATGGCTCATACCTATGCTCATCTGTACGGGATCCCCGTGACAGGTCTCAGGTTCTTTACGGTATACGGACCCTGGGGCCGGCCCGATATGGCACTGTATATTTTCACCAGGGCCATCTTCGAGGGTAAGCCACTGGATGTGTATAATCAGGGGATGATGGAAAGGGATTTTACTTACATTGATGATATAATCAGTGGGATCTGTAAGATAATGGAAAAACCACCGGTGGGTAATGAAAACTGGAGTGGGGATGATCCTGATCCCTCCAGTTCGCCTGCACCTTATAAATTATATAATATCGGGAACAATAATCCCGTAAAACTGTTCGATTTTATTAAGGCCATCGAGGTCTGCACAGGCAGAAAAGCTACCCTGAATTTATGTGATATACAAGCGGGGGATGTGGTAAAAACCTGGGCTGACGTAGGCGATCTTAAGCGGGATTTTGCTTATTCTCCTTCCACTCCACTCGAAGATGGAGTCAGAAAATTTGTTGACTGGTTCAAAGCCTATTATAAAATAAAAAGCTAGGAAGTTCGCAGATTCACAGATTCCGGATTCGCAGGTTCACAAGGTTCAGGGTTCATACATGAGGATACTGCATTATCATTATTTCTCCTCATTCAGCTCCTTACGTATCTCCTTGTACAGTATAACTTTTTCGGAGTTATTCAGTTTTTCATACGAGTTAACAAGGTTGTTTGTAACCCGTTCTATGATCTCCAGGTTGGAGCAGGGTATGAAATAGGATTTCCTTACCTGGATTTTCTGTTCTTTCAGGAAGTGATCGATTTCCTTTTTACTGTGGACGGCCCCCTTGTTGTATGGATTGATATAAAAAAGGATGTCTTCGGCCTGTTCATCATATACACTCTCTGGTCCGTAATCATCCCTGTAGGCCAGGATAAAATTCCGGGGCAGGTTGACCCCGTAGATAGGAAGTCCCAGGCGTTGGGCAATTACCGAATACAAAATTGCAAGTGAAATGGGGTTTCCCTGTTTCAATTCCAGTACCTTGTTTATATAGGAATTTGCAGGGTTGTAAAAATCCCCCGGGTTCTTTGAAAATCCGTGAACGTCAAAAATGATATGATTGAGTATCCTGACCTTTTCAAGCGCCGTAAGGTTGTTGTTTAATTCTATCCAGACATCCTTCTGGATTTTTTCAATTTGTTTGATGATCTCACTGAATTGAAGATCCGGGTACTGAAACCTGGTCAGCAGATAAATCCCCTCGAGGAGGTCGGTGTACCCGGATTGTATCCAGAGCCGGAATGCGTTGATGCTGTGGTTGTACTGTATTTTCTGTATTATCTCTTCAAGCCTGTCCTGGTGGAACTGGTCGTCGCTGTTCTCCCAAGCCTTCTCAAGCTCGGGTATGATACCTGTCCCTTTATTGATGAGATTTTCTGTAACTGCCTCAAAGACATCTCGGTTAGGGTCATCAAGCAGGTTAATCAGGGCATTTATTTCGTTCTTTGTCATAGAGAGCTAACAGTCATTATTAGTTTGCATAGCAGGAGAACCAAACCGGATACGCGATAAAATTAACACATTTTTGAAGCGCTCAGCAATGAGTTTTCAACAATTAATATATGGATAAGGAAGGATTCCAGTATAAAAAGCCTAATTTTACAGCCTATTATGTGTAACTATAAATAAACCAAACATGAAAAGCAAACAAACAGCTATTATAGCAGCCGTTGTAGTCATTATTTTCTTGCTGATTTTCGGCAGCAGGATGTTCTATATTATCAGGCCGGGTGAAAGAGGAGTGGTTTTTAAAACAATTGGTGGTGAACTGCAAAAAGAACCGGAACAGATCCGTCAGACTGGCTTAAGTATCATCGCTCCCTGGAACAATATATTCAAGTATATTGTCAGGGAACAGCAAAGAGAAGAGACAATGGATGTACTGGATAAAAGCGGATTATCCATTAATGTTGACGTGACGGTCAGATTTAACCCTATGTATACCAGGATAGGGTACCTGCACGAGCAATTCGGACAGGAGTATCCCAACAACCTGGTGGTGCCTGAAGTAAGATCGTCCGTCAGGAAGGTTACGGGAAGGTATACGGCTGAAGAGATTTATTCTACAAAAAGGAATGAAGTGGAAGAAGCAATAATCGCCGAAACTGGCTTAATATTGAGCAATAACAATATTGATATGCGGGCTCTTTTGATCCGGGCAATTAATCTTCCTCCGGAGATCAAAGCCGCCATCGAGACCAAGCTGACCAGGGAACAGGAATCCCTTGCCATGATCTTTGTCCTGGAGAAGGAAAGGCAGGATGCAGAAAGGAAATTGATAGAGGCCAAGGGGATAGCCAATTATAACAGGGAGATCAATGCCAGTATTACAGATAAGATACTTAAACTTGCGGGCATTGACGCCACCCTGAAACTGGCTGAATCTCCCAATACCAAGGTTATTGTTATAGGAAGCGGTGAAGACGGATTACCCATGATTCTAGGCGGCAATAACTAGTATCCTGATTGGGCGGCAGTAGATATTAATTCATTTATGATACAAAGAATTCAGACCTTATATCTGTTTCTTGCCCTGGTAATGATGGTTCTCCTGCTGGTATTTCCGATTGCGGAATTAATGGGGGAGGACAATCAGTTATTTCAGTTCAGAATTAGCGGAATATATGAGCAAAGTGGCACAGGATCAGCATTGTACATGCTGTCCTGGCCACTGCTTATCCTTATGTTGATAATTCTGTTTATATACCTGGCCGCCATTTTTCTGTTCAAGAGAAGAAGACTCCAGATGCGCCTGTGTATTTATAATATTTTATTGCTGGCCGGAATGACAGGCCTTATGTATTACTATCTCTCATTCACTTTCAAAGAAACAGTAGCAGAAGAGTATTCTTACAAACTACCGTTCGTTATCCCCTTAATCGCAATAATCATCACTTACCTGGCTTTCAGGGCTATCAGGCGGGATGAAATCCTTATCCGATCTATAGACCGCATTCGCTGAGAATTTCCGTGAAAAATGATGTTCTTTTCCTGTATCAGGAAGAACTGATGATCATCAGGTTATTCTCGTTTGTTATCTTTTCGCAAAAGTGACATTTCAGTTCGACCGGGGATTTATTGATTACTTCGAACCTGGTCCTGACCTCTTCGTTATTTGTAATGCACATCGGGTTTACACATTTTACAATCCCTTCTACGTTTTCCGGAACATCAACCGTTTTCTTCTCCACTACTTCATAATCCTTTATCACATTGATTTTAGCCTGTGGGGCAATGAGTGCAATACGGTCAATATCTTCCTTTCGGAAAAAGATACCTGACAATTTGATAATAGCTTTGCTGCCAAGTTTTTTACTTTCAAGGTTGGTCCCGAAGGTAATCTGGTTCTGTATATGATCAAGTCCCAGTATACTTATAACTTTAAAAAGAAGTTTGGCGGGGATATGATCTATTACGGTGCCATCTTTAATGGCACTGACAACTAATTGAGTTTTTTCTTTCATGGCAAGATCTATTTAAATCCTAAAATTGATGTAATAATTGCCTGGCGTGTATATACACCATTACCGGCCTGTGTAAAATAGTAAGCCTTCGAGTTATCATCGACATCCTCGGCGATTTCGTTGACCCGGGGGAAGGGATGAAGGATCTTCATGGTATCCTTGGTGCCGGACAGCATTTCATTTTTCAATATGTAGACATTCTTAACCCGTTCATATTCAATGGGATCAGAAAAACGTTCCTTTTGCACCCTCGTCATATATACAATATCTGCACGGTCAATATATCTGGTAAAGTCAGTATGCTCTACATATTTCAGGCCCATAGAATCGAGGTGCATTTTATACTCTTCAGGCATTTTTAATTCGGGTGGTGAAATGAATGTGAACGTGGTACGGAATTTCGACATGGCCATCAGCAGTGAATGAACGGTACGGCCGTATTTAAGGTCACCTACCATGAATATGTTCAGATCATCCAGCTTTTTCTGAGTTTTCAGGATGGAATACATATCAAGCAGTGTCTGCGTAGGGTGCTGGTTGGCCCCATCACCGGCATTAACCACTGGTACCTTGGAAACCTCGCTGGCAAAGCGGGCACTTCCTTCAAGTGGATGCCTCATGACGATCAGGTCGCAATAATTGCTAACTATCTTTGTAGTATCCCTGAGGGTCTCACCCTTGGTAACAGATGTTGAATCTATGCCGGTAAAGCCGATTATCTGGCCTCCCAGCAGGTTTACAGCGCTTTCAAAACTCAGTCTGGTACGGGTGGATGGTTCAAAGAACAGGGTTGCCACCACATACCCTTCCAGCAGCTTCTGCCTTGGGTTTTCTTCAAATTCAGCTGCCAGGTCAAGGATCCTGAGATAATTTTCCTTGGTGTAATCATTGATTGAAACGAGACTTTTACCTTTCATTTGTTTCAGATTGTTAAAGTATTAATTGTTAATTGTTTATGATTAAGTATAGCATTGAAATTATTTATGATTCTGTTCTTTCATCTATCCGGCATCCTGAGGGACCAAGGCTCCGGACTACTTTATCCAGTTTATAATCAGGAATGGCTACTTCAATTCTGCACTGGTTATCCAGTTCCTGGTTCCGGATCAGCAGTTTTTCTTCCTTTATTACCTTCATTATATCATTAATTTTCTCATACATAAATCTAAGTTCATGAACGGTGTAATTATGTTGTGTAATAATACTTGCATTGGTGAGTGCATCCCCGGCGGCAGTTTTATATGCGTGCATAAGTCCGCCTACTCCCAGCAGGGTGCCCCCGAAATATCTGACCACAACCACCAGGGTATTTATGAGTCTCTTTGACCGGATCTGTCCAAGTATTGGCTGGCCGGCACTGTTTTTAGGCTCACCGTCGTCAAAGGCTCTTGACCTGCATGGGGTATCATCCAGCAGGTAGGCGTAACAATGATGCCGGGCATCATGGTACTGCTTTTTCAGATCACTGATAATCTTCTGAACCTCATCCTCTGAATTTACAGGATAGGCAAACGACAGGAATTTGCTTCCTTTTTCCTTATAAAGGCCCTTAGATGCTGATTCAATGGTCTGATAAATCCCTTTCCCCACTTTTATCTTATCGAATATGCCAGGATGATGATTGCCAGTATGGAAACCATGATCCCGGAGTAATTATATATGCTTAACTGTTCCCTGAATAGTATGATCCCGGCCAAGACTGATAATAATACGATACCTATGTGGTTGATACCGAAAACAGCAGAACTGTCTATAGATGAATTGTCCAGGGTACGATAATTCAGGGCTGAGACAAAGAATATAAGGGAACTAAAGTTCACAATTCCCAGCAGGCTGCCCCAGATCAAGGTTTTCCTGTTAAGGAATGACCTTAATAAAGTACGCTTTGATATCATAACAAGAAGTCCTGCCAAGGCAGCTACTGAAAACAGTATGGCAGTGAACCAGGGCAGGTTTGAACCTGTTATATATTTGAATTGTGCGTATTTTACGCAGCTGTCGACTATCCCCATTCCTATAAAAAGGATGAGGGGGTAGTATATTATTTCTTTCTGAACTTTCATCCGGTCTTTCCTTATGGTCAGGTATACTCCAGCCAGTGCAGCTGCAATCCCCACTGCTTTCAACATTGAAAATCCATCTTCCGGATCGAGCAGTAGCGATAACAGGACAGGAAAGATAAGTGACATCCTGGTTGCCACGGATGTGATAGCCATACCTGCAGTCTGGGTAGACCTGGCAATAATGAAGAACATGATGATGAACATGATCCCGATCAGTATTGCAAGAAAGTAGAAAGAACTGTCATATACCTGTTGAATGGTATCTCTTCGGCTGAATATGAATCCCAGGCTTGCGGCAATGACATAATTAACGACTATTATATTAAATGTATGAACCCTGATCCGGTCAGTATATTTAAATATCAGCAGAATTGC
>CAZILN010000169.1:0-2396 GCA_964540005.1 uncultured Bacteroidaceae bacterium
CATGAAACTGAGTGCTGCGGTGGCATCCTCTATGGTTTTGGTTATGGATCCGCTGCCGCTGTGCCCGGCCTTGGTATCATACATCAGCAGCATAGGAGTATTTGCACCGTTGGAGTACTGCATGAGTGCCGCCATTTTCCTTGCATGAAGGGGAGCTACCCGGGTATCGCCGTCACCGGAGATGAACAGGGTGGCAGGATATTCTCCGCCGGCAACCACATTATGATAGGGTGAATACTCATACAGGTATTCGAACTGTTCCGGATCTTCCGAAGAACCATACTCCGGCACCCAGAACCTTGCCACCATGAACTGGTGGTAACGGACCATGTCGAGAAGGGGATACGTACATACTATTGCTTTAACCAGGTCTGGCCGCTGGGTTAGTGTGGCCCCGACAAGGAGTCCCCCGTTACTGCCTCCACGGACCGCAATTTTTTCCGAACTGGTGTACTTATTGTCAATCAGCCATTGAGCTGCCGAGTGAAAATCATCGAAGACATTCTGTTTGTTTTCCAGCATACCGGCTTCATGCCATTTCTCACCAAATTCTCCGCCTCCCCGTAGGTTTGGCAGGGCAAAAACACCACCCTGCTCAGCCCAGATCACGGCAGTTGCTGTGAATCCTGCTGTTTCGCTGTTGTTGAATCCACCATATCCGGTCAGGTAGACAGGATTCTTCCCATTAAGGGAGAGGCCCTTTTTATGGACAAGGAACATAGGTATTTCGGTACCGTCATTCGAGGTGTACCATACCTGTTTCACTTCGATCTTGTCCTGGTCAACAGGGATGTCGAGCTCGGTCCAGATGCTTTTCTCATTACTTTCCATGTCATAATGATAGATAGTGGTGGGTATGTGGAAGGATGAAAAACTGTAGAACAGGTTTTTGCTGTCCTGCTGAAACGACATTGATCCCATACTGCCGAGAGAGGGTAATTCCATCTCATTTATCAATTCTCCTTCTATATCATACAATCTCGCTTTTGAAACTACGTTCTCAAGAGTCCGCACAAACATTTTACCGCCGGCTATTCCCCATCCTTCAAGAACGTGATCCCCTTCAGGGATTATTTCTTTCCATGTCTCAGGATGGCTTGGCAGATCGCTGAAGGGAACCGATAAGATCCTGTTATTGGGTGCCATCCAGGTTGTCTGAAGATAGAGCCTGTCCTGGTACACATCAGCAAAAAAGGCTCCATCAATGTCCTTGACAACAGTAGTAAATTTCTTACTTCCGTCAAGTTTCCGGATAAACACATCCGTCTTATCCGCCGAGGCACCATACATGACATGTACCACCAGGTATTTACCGTCTTCAGAGATCCCTGCAAAAATTATCTGTCCGGGATCATACCCCTCACCGAAAATCAGCTGGTCTGAGCTTATATCCGATCCCATTTTGTGGTAGTAGACACGGCTTCCCTCATCACCAAAATGAGTATAAAAGAAGCCTGACAGATCCGGCATCATGGATATGCCTAAATACCTTGCCCGGGGCAGGGAATCCGGAAGGTCGGTCCCGGTGTCAACATCATGGATCCTGACAGCAATTTCATCTTCACCCCCCTTGCGTATCCCGTATACCAGTAATTCCCCGTTCTTGGAAGTGCCCTCGAAGGAGACGCTGGTCGTATTGTCTTCACTCATGGGATGAGGATCGATGAGAACCTTGTCTTCCCCTTCGAGTCCTTCCCTCATGCATATTACCGAAAGGTCCTGGTCAGCAGCCCGTTTGGTAAAGAAATACCGTTTCCCGGCTTCTGAGGGGATCCCCACGCGGTCCACCCTGAGCAATTCCGTATAGCGGTTTGTGATGTATTCCTTAGATGGCAGGCCGGCCAGGAAGCTCTCGGTATACTCGTTCTGTTTATCTATCCAGGCACGGGTTTCCGGACTCTCCTGGTCCTCAAGCCAGCGATAGGGGTCGGCAATACTGACTCCATGGACTTCCTCAACCACATCACCACGCAGGGTTTCGGGCGGGGGAGGAAGGGGTGTTTGTTTGTTACAGCTTGATAATGTCATAATGAGATATGAATAAATAAGAACTTGTGTAATAGAATTGATTGTGTTTTTCATGGCTGTTGGGTTAGAATTTGCAGGTATGAATTTTGATATGAATTATTTCATATTCGTTTCAGAAGTGAATTTATAAAAAAAAAGCAGTATGCAGGCTCTAAACGGCATTCAAAGCTTGTGTAATAAAAAACCCCGATCGGTGATCAGGGTATTCGGCAGGGTATGGCAAAGCAAAAAAGGAATCATCCCTTCTTGCCGCTGAAAAATTCATCGTAGACAATCCGGATACCATTTTCATCGAGATCGAGATCTTCAATCAACTCAACGTACTTGATCCATTTCTCTTCAGAAAGGTTATACTTCCGGTACGTGTC
>CAZILN010000170.1:0-3913 GCA_964540005.1 uncultured Bacteroidaceae bacterium
AGATCGTATCGTAAGGGGCAATGGACAGTACCAGGCTGTCATAAAGCCTCATGGTTTTTATTGATTCTCCTCTGTAAACCAGGTATTTACTTACAGTGGAATCAGTGGCTGGTGTCCAGCTGATAATTACTTCCAGGTTACACGATAATACTGAAGGTTCCTGAGGTGCTGCTGGACCAAGTATATATTTTATCCGCTTTGAAAGATCTGAGGCTTCTGTCACTACTGTCCCATTCAACAGGCCATGATTTGCATTTGCTGTAAGGTCATAGACTGTATCCATATTTATTTCATCAAAGTTCCAGTATCCCTGTAATTTATTTTCAGTTCCTGTTAGCGGATGGGCAACTGAACGAAGGATATCCTCCCTGGTTCGAACTGTATCCCAGACCCTGACCTCATCAAGGTAACCATGGAGGTAGCTGGTTGGCGATGTAACAGGATTTCGGCCGAAGTAAAGATTTGTAACATCTGCAATATTCGAAGCAGTTCCGGTTTCAATCTGGTACTGTCCTGATTCAATACCATTCAAGTATGCATGATAGGTACTGAATGACAGGCTGTCTTCTGCTGAGAAAGTATAATGATACCATTCACCAGGTACTATCTTCAGATCAGTACTGATGTCAAAGTTATTTCCAGGATCAAAGTACAGGGTGCTGTCAGAATCCCTGACACCCATTCTCCAAAAGGCTTCAGGTTCTGAATTAAATGGAAGGACAAATGTACCGGGGAAGGAATCTATCCTTGCCCAGAACTCAACAGTAAGTTGTGTGAAGCCAGAATATCCTGCAAGGGTGGCAACATAGTCATCAGACCCATCCATATACAGGGCATACCCAAACTCATCGAGAAGGGTTATGGTAATAGTATCACTGTTCCTGCTGTAATTGCCAAATTTGTCTAATGACCTGACACAGTACTGATACGTATATCCATTCCTGGCATATACATCATCATAATAATTATCAGTAATGGCATCAATACTAATGCTGTCATACAGGTAGTGATCACGATAGATAAATACTTTTTCCAGGTCAGTCCAGTTCGGGCAATGCCAGGAAATCCTGGCTGTATTATGCCCGGCTATAACATCCAGGCTGTCAGGAGGCAGGAGGTTGCCGTATAATTGTTTGATTTCATTACTATCCAGTGCCCGGTTATAAATGCTGACATCGTCAATAATACCTTCAAAGTACTGGCCGTCTGACTTTCTGCCTAAGAGATAGGCTGTGTCAGTGTCAACCAGGCTGATTGTTTCTTCCGCAAACAGGATACCGTTGAGATAGAGCTTTTTTATGGTATCAGAAACAGTAACTGTAAAATGGTTCCAGCTGCTGTCTAAACGATAGCCATAATGATCAAAGGATCCACCCTGGTATACAGAAGCACCCACAGTACTATCAGAAATACTGATCAGGCCGCAATCCGGATTGTATTCCCCACCGGCAATGTAACCGGTGTCCTGACCACTGCTCATAAAGAACAGACTAACAGAGTAAGTGGTACCAATTGGTACAGGCAGCCCGATGAAATCGTTGATACCATCGAATGCATAAGCGGATGCTCCCCCCTTAATACCCCCGGTGATTATAGCTTCGTTTACAGTCCCATGATAATTGTTCCCACTTCCATCATTTGCATCCCCGTTAAACGGGTACCAGGCGATCAATCCATCGCTGTTAACCAGGGGAGAGACTGAAAGCTCATCTCCTGTAATGCTGTAATTACCCCAGTCATCAACAGAGTGTATGCTGTAAGTATAGCTCTGTCCATTGGTAAGCCCCATGTCAGTGAACAGGGTGTCTGATTCATTTATGATATCGAGACTATCGACAATAACTGAGTCACGGCTTATATATATCTTATTGAGGTACATCCAGTTTGGAGCATACCATGTAAGATGTGCTGATTGATTACTTATCCTGATATTGTTGTCCTGTGGCGGATAGTAATTCTGATACAACTGGTTGACATGGGAAGTATCCAGTGGAAAATTGAATACTTTCACCTCATCCAGTATTCCTCTGTAGAAAGCGGTGGTTCCTGATGTGTCCGATCCCATAATAAACCTCCCCCCACAACCATTAGTACTGTCATTGTAACTTACAGAACTGGTCCCGGCAAAAAGTCCGTTAATATAGTAGGTTGCAGTATCGGCCTTCCTGACCATGACAACATGGGCCCATTGCTCCGTTAGTGAAGTAGTATATTCAGCTTCGGCTCCTGTACCCCCTGCCATCATTACCAGGGAGGAATCAATCAGCCGGATGCTCATATTGCCATAGGAAAGGGCGCTGTCTTCCAGTGAAATGATAATTTGCTCCTGTAAAAATGTGGCTGTCAGATCCAAGGGTTTGATCCAGCAGCTCAGTGACCTGTTTTTAAAATCAAAACTGGTATCTGCCACTATGTAATCATCTGTGCCGTCAAATTCAAGAGCTTTTACAGGATCTCCATACCTGTTGTCTGAACCGTTAATGCTTCCATATATGGTTCCATGAATCTCATATTTCCCTGAATCATTGGCGTTACCATCGAGTGGATAATAAACTATAAGTGTTTGTACAAGGGTGTCGGGCCAATCATTCTCCCAATACAGGAGAAAATCTTCCGTACTGCTAAGAGGGCGGTTATAAATACGTACATCATCAATATAACCATTAAAGTTCATTGAAGGAATAGTGTCCAGGTAGCCTATCAAGTACCTGTTATTCAGTTGATGAGCCGCATAAGCAGGGTTTTCCGCTGAATCAACTTCCATTCCATCTATGCTTAATACCAGTTTCTTCTCTTCAGCTGTGTATTTGGCCACAACAAAATGCCAGTTTGTATCATAAAGATCCTCACCTGAACTGACCTCAATTCTTGAATCGATTTCATTGGCTGAATCCTGCATGACAAAGCTCAGGATGCCGGTTGTGTCAAAACAGAAGTAATGCTGTGGAGGATATTCCCTGCCAAATGGCACTTCCTTAATGTTTGTGGGATGCAGGGAATCACTCTTCAACCACAGGGTATACGTAAAATTATCATCGGGATTGATAAAGAAACCTGGTTCAGCTTCCACCCGGCTATCGATCCCGTTGAACCTGGCACAGGTATCCTGAAAATCAAACCTGTCCTTTGCGAACCGTATATTAAATGAATCAGCATGGAACTCGTTCCCACTGAAATCAAGAGTGTTTGATTCAAATGGGTAACGGGCTACAAGGCCTTCCGGCACCAATGAAGCCATTACCGGAACGGTATCGCTTGTTATGAGTATGTTTCGTTCATTATCTAACAGGGCTATGAAATAGAAGTACTTCTCGTTGTTATCCAGTTTCGTATCCGTAAAAAGGGTATCTCCATCAGTGTTAACTTCTATGCTGTCAAACAACACATTATTTCTGAAAACATGTATCCAGTCCAGGTAATCCATACTCGCAGGATCCCATGTTAACTGTATCTTTCTGTTTCCTGGCACAGCAAATAGGCAATCAGGGAAAGAGTAGGTGATAGCTTTCAGTATTATCAGCGTCTCATAACCGTTGATGTGGATCAGCATGCTATCGGTTAATGTGCCTGATCGGATACCGGGATAAAGTGTAACATTAAACTGTATCGAATCCTTTGGAGGGATCTTAATGTTTACTAGTCCTGCAACGCCCTCAAATTCAGGATTAAAGGAGCTAGTATACCCTGTGATACTATCGATAGCTATGGTATCGCTGAGTATGTTTTCAAAGTAAATTGAGAGGGTGGAATCGGCAACCTGGCTTTCGATAACACCAAAGTCAAGGGTATCAACCGGGATGCCAAGGAAGTTCAAGTAGTTGAAATCTTTCAGGCACCGAATTGAGAGCCCGGAGTTTTCCTCAATATTTAAACGGCCTGTCCTGGACTCGGTATTTCTTAGGATCCTGGTCCA
>CAZILN010000171.1:0-6965 GCA_964540005.1 uncultured Bacteroidaceae bacterium
TGTCAGGCAGATAATCATTAAGTAACCCCATCGGATCGGTTCATCGGATCGGTTCATCGGATCGGTTCATCGGATCGGTTCATCGGATCGGTTCATCGGATCGATCGATCCGATGGGTCTATTCCTCATTAATTTTCTGAGCAGCCATAACCAGGAACATATAATTGGTCGATCCCCCTCCCATCACATATTCCGTCTGCTGCCAGAAAAAAGGCCATACTTTTAATTCTGGAAAGTCGGGACGAATCAGGGCTGTTCCCGAGGCAACACCCCCCGGTATAAAGGACCAGTCAGCCCTGTTTACACCGTAGGCTACCAGAACAGACTCCGAACCAATTCCAGAGGCAAAGGAAGCATTGTTTTCTCCGGGATGTACTCCCAGGACAAAATGCAACGCACTCAGGAAGATCTCGTCGAATCCGCTTTCCGGCCAGGCTTTATGGAAGAAGTATTGTTCAACGCCATATTGCTGTATGTTCCAGCCTGCACCCCAGATCCTCGGCCTGTACGGTACACCGTAAGGAGAGTCTGTCTTTGCCGCCTCCTTTACTGAAATCAAATGGTTCTCTACAGCCTGATCGATTTCTGCCCTGAATTCCTTGTCATCTATCTTATCTATAACATGTGCCACTGCCCAGCCATGACGGCCGAGCCCCCTGATGATATCATCCTTCATTCCTATGAATGTCTTAACCAGCTCCTCATCACCCGTAGCCAGTATTAACTCGGAAAGTGTAATAATTTTTGAACTCGCTCCCCGTACCTTGCCGTTTTCTGCTTCCCATAATGTAAGTGCAGTTTCCAGTGCTTCTTTTGACAGTCCGGGATTACTCTCCTTAAGCACCCGCGAAGCTGCTGCTAGTCCGGCAGCCACCTGCAGGGACCGGCCAGGATTTTCTTCTGTAAACACCCAGCGATCATCCATTATGTCCTCTCCTCCCTCATATACCCGGTTATCAGTCATGGAGGCTGCATCACCCAGCATCACATACTGCCTGAGATCCGAACAGATGATCCCCCTGTATAAGCGTCCCAGTGACCTGTATCCACCCAGTACAGCCAGGAGACCATGCTCAATCTGCTGCAGGGCGTCAGATTTTCCGTCCGGTACATGTATCTCTACCAGACGGTTCTCCTGGTCTATCATTGTGGCATCATAATCCAGGCCGAATTCTTCAATCATCAGGGCCAGCTTCCATACGGTACCTATCTGTGACTCCACCCTGAGATCATAATCCCCTGCATCATGCCACCCCCCCCTGTTCAGTCCGGGTACCGGTTCCAGCGGATCAAAATCAGTCAGCGTAGAGGATCCCTGCCTGTACCCGTCAAAATGATCGGTATCCAGGGGTGCCATGAGGGCATCATCCAGGTGGCAGGCATCATGCCACGCCCTGTATTTCTCGTTGATGCGCATATGACACATCATGACAGGCAGGTAGTATTCCAGTACAGGCTGCCAGGCGTGGCGGTTATATACATCCGGACTTACCTGGAAAACATGTGACATTCCCGACCGGTACTCAAACTGATATAATCCTGTCTGAGACACTTCAGTAAAATCATAAATAAAATAATTATAACGCAGGAACTCACCCCAGTAATCGGGTTGTCCTGCAGAAACCAGTTCCCTGCCTTCAGCAGTCATGCGGTAAAGACGCAACTCACCGGCATCCGTATCACTGCCATCCTGTTCAATAACCACCTTCTTGGATTCCGCAGGATGATACCCCAGTTGGGAAACCTGAATGACCGGTTCATACATCCATCCGTCCACCACAGAGGGTGTGACCGTCCATTCCACCGCTCCCCGGGTAGCACCTGCAGGTATGGGAGTCCGGACAATGAACCATCCATTATTATGATTGGTACGGCCATCCCACAGCTCCAGCCCGCCTGTCCTGCTTTCTATCAGCAGGCGCTGTTTATCATTTTCCGGGGCCACTACCAGCCGCTTTCCGCTTGCCATTGCATCAGCAAGTATCTCCCCATGGTAATCGCGCACCGGTCCATTGGGCTGTGCAGGAAAGATACCCACCTGTTCATCCATCATATATGAGGCACCGAAAAGATCACCAGGAAATAATTCAAGATTGAATCCGACACTGCCAACCCATTCCTGGGGAAGCGGTTCTTCCAGATCAATCCTGATCCGGAAGGAACTTCCTTCAAGTGCACTTACACTGAGGCTGTATTTTAGCACAAGATCCGGGTAAATGACCGGATTAAAACCGGTGCTGTTCTTTGAGGTATCGGGGTACCAGAGCTGCTGGCTGACGGTTTGATTTTCAATATCCACTGCTCTTTTTCCCGTTTTAGGGACAGGCGACCATTGTCCGGGTGAAACCTCCAGCCTGAGATCACCATTTGACGCCACCCGTACGCCGTGTTGTATTATGGAAACACCGCTCTGATGCCCTTCAGGATAGGTATCAGAAAACACCATCACATTGAGTCCGGGCATCTCAAAATAAGCTTTATCATTTAGGATAAGGCCTTCCTGGGCCAGCACAGGACCCATGTTTATTGTGCATAACAGGATAATCCATGTTCCGGGAGCAGAAAATCGATGTTTCATTCGTCTAGATTTATTAATTATTCAGAAATTGTATAATTGATCTGATACATTTTCCAGGGATAAAGATGGCAATTATCTCAATGCATTGAAAATTTCAAAATGTTTCCTTTTTTGCCCCTGCCCTCATTGGATATATACAGATCACCCGAAGGCGAAAAGCAGATGCCTTCCGGCTGTTTGAAGATCTTTTTATTAAGCTCCTGTATAGCCAGCACCTTGCTGTCACGATCCAGGATAATCAGCAATTTCCCTTTTGTGGAGATAATATATACCTCTCCTGTCAGAGGATGGATGGAAATTCCGGAAGCATGGAATGGAATGTCAGTTTCAGCAGCAGCCATTACTTTGCCAGTCTCTCTGGACAAGCGCATGAATGCATCCTTGTCCTTATAACTCCCGGCACTGTTCAGATCAAACAGGAAATGTGGTGTTGTGATTAATTTTTTCGATTGAAGGTCAAAACGATAGACTGCCTCCTGATCCTCATAATTATCCCCGTTCACGAGCGAAGGAGATTCCTTGCACGTAATCAGCAGGGAATGGGTTTGTTTATCATATGCCAGCCCTTCAGTATCATTCTTTTTGGATAATGCAGTTTCCCAGATTTCAACCCTGTTTTCCCCGGTTTCAAAATCCTGCACCCCGAATAACACCCCGTCGTACCGCAGCACATAAGCCATCTTGCCAACTAAGGCAATATCCTCATAATCCCCATCCTTGCCAAATACATTTTTATGGTCTATTTTGCCGGTTTGTGGATTAAAAACATAAATGATCCCTCTTTCATCCTCCACACAGGCAATCCTGCCATCTTCCATATATGATACTCCGGATATTTCCTCAAGGGATCCGGGCAAAGTATATTTTTCAACAGGTTTATGCAGATTATAGGGAATCTTACTTTCTGGGCCTAAGTTCAAGGCTGTGCGTTGATTTAATTGTACTAATGAACTTGTCTCAGCAGGACGGGTTTCTGTCCTGCTGCAACTGTAGATAAAAATAAAAAAAATACTGTATATCAGGGATCAAATTTCTGACTGCAGCCGGCAATTCCCGCTAAAAAGCAGCAAAGAGAGCAACCCGGTGCAGGAATTTCCAGCTTATCCCAACGATCTGACCCTTCGTCGGCCGGAATGTACAGGCCGGGACCTTATTTTTGAAATCCTGCCCGTCAGGTTTAAAATTTGCATAGAAAATATATGCAAAAAAATGAAAAACCTGATTGTCTTCACCACCCTGTTATCCTTTAACATAACTACATACTGCCAGACCACTATTCATGGTACCCTTACTACTGGCCGGGACCAGCCGGCTGTGGGAGCCAATATTTATATAAGGAATACATTTGAGGGTGCCACTTCCGATACTGCCGGAAGGTTCGTCCTGAAAACTACACTGACCGGTCCCCATACCCTGGTAATCAGCTATATCGGTTACCAGGCACATGAAGAAGCCATACTCCTGGACGGTAATGATATAGGTATGGATATAATCATCTTCGAAGAAGAAACCCAACTGAAAGAAGTAGTGATTGCTGCCGGGGTTTTTGAGGCCAGTGATGAAAAACAGTCAGTAGTTCTGAACACCCTTGACATGTCAACCAATGCAAATGGCTTCGGGGATGTATATGCTTCCATTACTGCACTCCCGGGCATAAGCAAAGCCGATGATGAGGGAGGCCTGCTGGTCCGGGGAGGAGAGATATATGAGACAAAGACATTTATTGACGGAATGCTTGTTGAGAGTCCATATACGGCCAAGCTGCCAAACATCCCTGTCAGGGGAAAATTCTCACCCATGCTATTCAGGGGTACTGTTTTCAGTACCGGAGGCTACTCTGCAGAATACGGACAGGCTCTGTCTTCAGCCCTGATATTAAACTCAATTGCCCTTCCTAAGAAAGATGAGATCAACCTGGCCCTTTATTCGGCAGCCCTTGACCTTACCCTCATAAAAAAATGGGACAAAAATTCCATCTCGTCCATATCCGATTACTCCAACATGGCTCCTTTCTACAAGCTTGTTAATTCGAATATCAAATGGGAAGAGGAGCCGCAAAACTTCACCCAGACTTTTGTATTCAGGCAAAAGATAAGGGAGAACGGCATGCTGAAAGCCATGGGGACTTTCAGTGCCGAACAGAGCAGCCTTTATTATCTGAATATGTCCTCCCTCGAAGATGAGTTGATCTCCATGAAGAACAGAAACGGTTTCATAATGGCCAGTTATAAGGATATTATCGGCTCGGACTGGCTCATCCATGCAGGTACCTCTATTACCTGCGAAAAGAAGATCACAGGAATAAATCTTGATGACATGGATGAAAACCTGGCAGGTAATGAATTCAAACTGGTACTTTCAAAACAACTATCGGAAAGTACAAAGATCAGGTTCGGCGGGAATGTGTATAATAAATCCGTCGACAGGGTATATGATTCCGAGAAATATGATACTTCCTTCAACTGGAACTTCGGAAATACCCTGAGTGCAGGCTTTGCCGAAGCAGATATCTTAATCGGCAAACGTACAGCGATGCGTGCCGGTGCCAGGACGGAACACCTGAACCTGACAGATGAAACATACCTGTCGCCCAGGATGTCTGTGGCTTACAGCCTCAACAGGGCCGGCCAGCTTTCTTTCTCATACGGGTCCTTTTCACAGATGCCTGAAGACGGTTATCTGCTGTATGATCCCGGACTTACCTCAGAAAGGGCCGAACATCTAATATTAAACTACCAGTTGATAAGGAACAGCAGGATTTTCCGGATTGAAGGTTATTACAAGGATTATAACGGACTGGTCAGGTATGATTCATTATATGCCATGGATCCTGGATCATACGATAATAAAGGATCAGGATATGCACGCGGTATAGATATCTTTTATAAGGACACTAAAACAATCCCGAACGGGAATTTATGGATCTCTTATTCCCTGATGGACAGCAGGAGGAAATACCGTGATTTTCCCGTCGAACTGACACCCGGATTTATTTCCCGGCATAACCTATCCCTGCAGTATCGTCAATATTTCAGCAGTATAGAATCTTATGCGGCTATCAACTATAACTTCAACTCCGGAAGGCCTTATGTCAATCCTAACCTGGGGTTGCAGAGACAGGAGTACACCAAATCTTATCATAACCTCAGCCTGAACCTGTTCCATTTTACCAAGATCCTGGGAAAGTTTACAATGTTTCACCTGCAGGTGACCAATCTGCTTGGAGCCGATCACGTATTCGGGTACAGGTTTGCCGGTTCTGTTGATGAATCAGGACTGTACCAGGCCTACCCTGTACTGCCTGTCAGCAAGAGATTCATACTGTTCGGTATCTATGTTTCTTTTAAGGGAAAGCCTGAATTTTAGAATTACAAATCATATCAACACCCTCAGCATGAAAAAATTATTCCTTCTGTTCCTCTGTATGAATGGCATACTATCCTGGTGCCAGGATACTTCTTATTATCCTGTAATAAGGGAAATGATACTGCTTACTGATTCCGCCTATGAACTTGTCAATTTCCGGAAAATGTCAAATACCTGCGAGAGGGTTATTAATGTTTTGCCCGGAGAATGGTTGCCATACTATTATGGGGCATATGCATTGATTCAGATGAGTTTTCTCTCGGATGATGACCGGGAAAAGGATCTTTACTGCGAGCGGGCCCTTGTCTATATTGACACTGCCATGCAGATTGTCCCGGATCAATCGGAACTCCAGGTATTGAAAGCCATGTTGTTTTTCGCCATGATGGAGGTCAACCAGATGATTCGCGGGCCCATATATTTACCTAAAGCTATGGAGGCACTGAAAACGGCAGAAACACTCGATCCCGGCAATCCGAGAATCTACCTGCTCAGTGGCAGGAGTATTTTCTATACTCCGGAATTTTTAGGTGGCGGCAGGGAGGCAGCTCTGCCGGTCCTGGAAAATGCAATCCTCCTGTTCAGGGAGTTTGTACCGGCAACAAGCCTCCACCCGGACTGGGGTGAATCATCTGCCCTGGAGGTATACCGGCAGTGCCTGGCTGCAGAAAAATGACAATCTTTAACTAAATTGCGTAATCTGTACGAAAAACGAATTCATGGCAGCACAGAAGGGATTTAAACTTTTCAGGATAAAGTCCTGGCAGATCATAGTAGCAGTATCTATAGGCATTATTATCACCCTGCTTATTGAGCCGCGGGCATTTCTTTCTGCCAGGATTATGGCCAAGGTATCTGTTTACATCTTCCTGATGGGTGTCCCTTTCTGGAAGATGGTTGAATTTATTGAATGGAAGCTTGAAAAAAGTATACCCTGGCTGAAATATCCGGCCCGCCGGTTATTGCTGACAATCATTTTCCAGATCCTTCTGGTAACGGTCCTTATAGTCATATTCAATTT
>CAZILN010000172.1:0-8606 GCA_964540005.1 uncultured Bacteroidaceae bacterium
TTTCTTCTCATCAGTAGCTGCTGATCAGGAGCAAATTTAAGAAAGTATTGCAAACCTGGGTACTATTATCGTATTGTTTTATAGGTATTTAAATGCAGCCACAGGCCTGTACCGCTGCAAAAATAATTTGTTTAGTATTAAATAATATTGTATTTTTTATCAGGTTTAATTGTCTCACTCAAAAACAAATTACTAATATACATCTGGATACCGGAATATCAGGAACACTGGTTTTCAACTCCGGTCAATAGTATAATATCTCAGTAAAAGCTAAAACCAAAACAAAAACTCCCCGCCATGTTTAAATTAAGCTTGACTGTATCTCTTCTCATAATTTTACAGCTTTCACTGTTCAGCCAGGAATGGATAGTATATGACTGCAAAGTTCTGCCTGATGTAAATATTGACACTTTCGTTCAGAGCAATGTAGCCGGTGATCCTGCCAGCAATACAATCATAGCAGACCCGGACAGCCCGGGAAATCTCATCCTGGAACTGATCTCTCCTGGTGCTGATCCGGGCAAGTTTATGTGGAAATACAACTTTCCGAATGATATGAATGATTCCCTAACCCTGGTCTTTAGGTTAAAAGCTGCTGCCGGCACCTATGACAGGGTAATGGAAATTGACCTGCAGCAGGCCGGCTACAGGGAAAGATTGTACCTGATGAGCGATAATACCTACCGGTTAAACGAGTCATATGTTCTGGGAGACCTGCCGATTGGATTGGCGGACTGGCACATTGTGAGGATATCAAAAGAAGCAGACCAGGTAGCCGTATATGTAGACGAACAGGCAGTTTCCCTGGCCGAAGTGACAAGCCCTACAACTACAGCAGAGAACTACTTCCGTTTCGGGGATGGTAACGGAAGTTCCACCCTGGGCGGTTTGGTTGACTGGATAGCATGGGATACAACCGGGGCTTATGCTCCCTGGGAAGGTGTGGCCCTGCCCGACTCACTGATTACATACCATGCCGTCTCTGATGCCAGCCTGGCATCCCTGACGAATTCAACAGGTTCCCTCACACCTGCCTTCAACCCTGATATATTTGTCTACGATCTCAATCTTACCGGTCCCACAACATCAGTAACACTTACTGCGACAGCCAATGATGCAGGTGCCTCGGTCACGGGTGATGGTACTTTTACAATGTTCCCGGACACAGCATATATTGAGGTAACGGCCCAGGATGGACTTGTTAGGACTTACCAGGTCAATATATCCGATACACCAAATAATTCATTACTGATAACCGAAGCAAGGATGGACGATGCGAAAATGGCTTACCTGGAAATTACCAATATGGGAACTGAAAATATTAATCTTGCTGCGTTTGAATTGGGAAATATAAGGCCCTGGGCCGATCCCTGGAACCCGGAGGCAGGTTATGCTATGATGTTGCCAGACGTGGAACTTACTGCCGGAGAATCCTATGTCATTGCTTCAGCTTTCGATTTCATGGAGGAACAATATGCCCTTGATGTGGCTGAATTCGGATATTCCAGGAATTATTGGGAAAGGCAGACAAAGAAAGAAATGTGGGAACTGGCAGATCTCCAGGTACATTTTCAGGAAATTAATTCAGATGCGACAGACAGCGTATCGGATAATTACCTGACCATGGATGTCTGGGCTGGCAGGGAATGCTGGTACCTGAGACATCATATCAGCGGGAGTTATTCAACGGTTACTGACCAGGTAGGCGGAGTGTTTGACGTGGCCGGGCGTAACTCACCAGACGGTTTTTATGATGTGGCCGGTGTGCCGGGGGCTACAGGCAATACTACCCTGATCCGGAAATTCAGTGTAAAGGAAGGTGAACTCAATTTTGATGCCACCAGGGGGACAGACCCTGCTTCCTCATCCTGGATGCCAGTCCCATTCCTGCAAGGTTCATTTGAGCCCTTCCGTGCAGTATTCTGGACCGTAGGAAACCACGGAAATTACCTGCTTAACGATACAACTCTTGTCTCTGATACAGTCGATATCGACTGGGATAATTCCATCCTGACTGTTCCCTGGGGAGTCAGGAACGATGATTCAATCATGTATCAGTTTAAAAGGATGCCCGGACTGGCATGGCATTACGACTATGCCCCCTCACATGAAGATTCTGCCTATGTTTCGGTCCGGACAGGCGATGTGTTGACCGTTTATGCCTGCGGTAACGAACTGAATGTGATTGTATTTGATATCATTGTCTCGGAACCAGCCATTGATGCTAATATTGTTATCCCGAAAAGGGAAAGAACTGACAATGGAGATTATGCAATTCCCCCCCCCTTCAAAGTTTCTGATAGAGTTCCTGGAATGGACACCATAAGCAATGTACCCTTTGCCACACGCCGGGACACGCTCCTGAAATACCTTGAAAAAGCCCCCAATGCCAGCTGGGAATTTGTATGGGTGGACGGAACAGAAAGGACGGACCTGAAAGATGGTGATATACTCAGGATCACTGCTGAAGACGAAATATCGATTAAGGATTATTATATAAAGGTCCAGGCATACTTTAAAAACGGGAACGCCCACCTGAGTTCCATAACCTGGCCTGATATACCGGATGCGTACCGCGACCTCTTCGGATGGATAGGCGATACCGTTGCCAATTTCTCAAGCGGATCATATGATTATAAAATAAGGGTGCCATGGGATTACGAAGGGATCCCTGCCCTGGTGGCAAAAACAGTAGATATCAATGCGACCGTTGCAGTTGACCGGGCCACCAACCTATACGGGTCAGTTGCCGACAGGACGGTTACTTTCACCGTTACTGCCGAGGACGATACTTCAACGCTGGTTTACCGGGTCCAGATGGACAAAGACAAGAACCCGGCTAACATACAGCCCTGGCAGGGCGAACCTTTTATCTCGGAATTTGTTTTCTGGGATCAATGGAACAACGGGTTTATCGAGATCGCCAACCCGGGGACGGAACCCCTTGATCTGAGTGATTACATGATATTCGGGGCATTCGGTTATGATACGATCGGAGCAATCACCTCATATGGAACTGCTGACGGGGATACATGGCTGAACCGTTATAGAAAATACATTCCAGGGTATAAGTGGCAGGACTCCCTCTCCTGGCTTGTCCAACCTGCTATTGCTGAACCCGATCCGGGTGTTGATGCGGTGATCCAGCCCGGTGATGTTTTTGTGATGGGAGGGATAAATAGTACCGCTCAGGCATACAGTTATTATGACGAAAACAGCTGGCCCGCCGAGCAGCAGTGCGATGTAATCTTCAACCACCCCACCAAAGGGAATAACTGGGGTGAAAATGTAGATGTTAATGGGACTTTTGTCCGTCAGTGGACAGGCGCCGACATATACCTGTATAAGATCCTGAATGAGTCCGTTAAAAACGGCCTGAAGCCGGCCACCGATCCGGATGATTTTCAGTTAATTGAGATCTTCGGACATGAGGGTAGCACTCCCTGGACCGTGGGCGGGGTAGAGGTCCAGATGACCACCAGTTGTGTACGGAAGCCTGAATACTATGAGCCCCGGTACGAATATGCCGAATCGTTTGGCACCACCCCGGAGGACAGTGAGTGGGAGCTTTACGACTGGAACTATTTCACGGGACTTGGATTAATCTGGCCTTTAAATTTATTGTCGGTCACGCAAGATCTGGGAACTCATTTTATGAATGATGTTACCATCTACCGGTCAACAGTATCATCCCTGGTCTATATTGTCAGTGAAGGGTATTCCATGTCAGAAATGATCAGGGGGGTGGTAACCGGGACCACTGCCAGTGAGGTGTTCGTTAATACCATAAAGGCCGACCCGGGCCAGGCCAGGATCGTGGTAAGCAGTACCACCGGTATTCCACTGGCTGGTGATGATGCCGTTAATAACGGGGATTCACTGATCGTTGTCTCTGCCGACGGGAATAATACTTCGGCTTATATCCTGGAGGTCAATGCTGATGGCCTTAGTGATGATGCGGTGCTGACTTCATCGGTATACACCATTTCTGTGAGCGGTTCGACCGGAACCATAAGCGGCTTCAGTTACGGAGCGACGGTACGGGAAGTGTATGACAGCGTAAGCCTGCCGGCCGGTGCGCGTATGACCATCATAGATGCTGACGGGACCTACGTTCCCCTGCAAACCCAGCAGGATACCGGATATACTGAAACCCTGGTAGGGGATTTTATCTTCTTCGAGGTGATCGCGGAAGACAACGCCACCATCATTACCTATCACCTGCAGCCTGATGTCTCCACCGGTGATGCCTACCTGATATCAGTGATATTTAATGTCAATAATGAGTTGCTGACCATTTCCGGTATCCCTTCAGATTTCAGTGTCCCGGCCTTCTGGTCAAGCATAGAGGTGGTCACGGGTGCCACTGCCATCCTGCTTGATAAATCCGGTATGGAACGGACACAGGGCATAGTGGCCTGGGATGACATACTGGAAATAACTTCATCGGACCTGACGACGATTAAGCAGTATCAATTGAACTTTAATGAAGAATTCCTGGTTATCAATCCGGTTGTCAGTTCCGTCCTGTGTTATGGTGAAAGCAACGGAAGTATCCGGGTTGACATGCTTGGATTGATAAGGGAGTTTGAATATTCAGTGGACGGAGGTGCCAGCTGGCAGGCAGACAGCCTGTTTTCCGGTCTTCCCACAGGCAGTTACGATGTGGCCGTAAGGGATACCGGAGGGATTGTATACCAGGATCAGTTGACCATAAATCAGCCGGATTCCCTTAGTATTGGTTTCGCTGTTACTGATGTGGACTGTGATTCAGGAATTAGGGGAAGTATAGATCTGACAGTCAGCGGGGGAACCGGAGTCATGACCTTTCTCTGGTCCAACGATTCAACTGCCGGGGATATATCCGGACTCCTGCCGGGAATGTATACGGTAACCGTATCCGATGAAAACACCTGTATGGCAATTGACAGCATTGAGGTACTGACAGCCGGGACCTTGCCTGTTTTACTTACTGATACCATAGAAATATGTCCGGGTGACAGCAGCCAGCTGGCCGGACCGGCAGGATATGAACATTATGAATGGTCAACCGGGGTTCTTGATACAAACCAGATCACAATTGATTCCCAGGGAGCATACTGGCTGGAAGTATCAGATTCCCTTTCCTGTACCGGCATTGATACTGCTATGCTGATTGTATATCCTGAAATGACTCTTCAGACCACGGTAACGGATTATGATTGCGAAACAGGAACCGGAGGCAGCATAGACCTGGTTGTCAACAGCGGTACTGCACCCTTTGGTTACCTGTGGTCGAATGATTCTACCGGCCAGGACATTTCAGGATTAGAGCCTGGTGAATACTCTGTTATCGTGCTTGACGGTAACATGTGCCTTGGAAATGATACAGTGAATATCGGAATCCAGGGCTATCTTCAGGTAAGCCTTGTAGACAGTATAGAGTTCTGTAACGGGGAAGATAGTACCATCATTGCCCCGGAAGGCTATTCTTCCTATGAATGGTCAAACGGTATATCCGATACAAACCGGGTTACAGTCGATGAGACAGGAATTATAGTGTTGATGGTTACTGCCGCCTATAACTGCGAAAATGAACCGGATACTGTAATTGTCATTGAGCATGACATACCCCCGGCCCCGGAGGCTGAAGATAAAACTACCGATTATGGAGCTGTTGTACCTGATCTTACTGCAACGGGTGATAACATACGGTGGTATGCACAGGCAGATTC
The DNA here is from genome assembly GCA_964540005.1 of uncultured Bacteroidaceae bacterium. GTDB lineage: Bacteria > Bacteroidota > Bacteroidia > Bacteroidales > SM23-62 > CAZILN01. The sequence goes on from CAZILN010000172.1 coordinate 5,715, forward strand.
AAGCTACCTGGGCGAGGGGGCCAGTTATCCAACGGGTGAGACAGCATCTGGAACCTATTCATATTTAGTCACTCAAATCATAAACATATGTGAAAGCCCGTATACCCAGGTATCACTTACCATTAAGGATCCGGTTATTCCGGTTGAGATCCCCGATACGTCAATCTGCAACGGTGATACTGCAATATACCAGCAGACCGAAGAAGCAGGCCATGTATATTCCTGGATAGATCTGAGCACAGGGGAAGCGGTCTCAACAGAGGCCGGTGCAATGCTATCACCCACAGTTACAACTGACTACGTTTACAAGGACAGCACAACCGCAACACACAGCGTTGGAATTGATACATTCAGGGTTACGGTGAATCCATTGCCGGAATTTACATATACTGTAACTAATAACCCGATATATCAGGGATATACTACTAGCATTACTATTTCAGGGGCAGCCGAATATACATGGTCCCCGAATGATCCTTTACATATTGCAGGGGAAGTGTATAATACATCTCCTAATGTTAATACTCAATACACAGTTACAGGTACTACTGCTGCCGGTTGCGTTGGTGATACAGTTATAGCTATCTATGTATTCTGTGAGGAATGTGAAGCTAACACTGATTTAATCTTTGCCTGTGGTACAATAAACACGGGATGCACAGACAGGAATTACCGGAACAGTGCCAATTGCCAGTGGGCAATAAGTCCCGATCAGGCTGCCTGGATAGCGCTGAAATTCGATACAGCTGTCTTTGATATTAAACCCGGAGACTGGCTGAAAATATATGAAGGAAATGATGCAGGAGGTATTCTGATAAATACTTACGATAATAATAATTTACCTCCTGATTCATTATACAGAGCCGTAAGGAACTTGTTTTTACATTTCAGCTCTGATGCAAGCGAAACAGGAACCGGTTTCAATCTTACTTATATTTCGAATGGTACTCTCTGGCCGGTTGCTGTTGAAGTTATTAAGGAGGATAATATCCGTATCTATCCAAATCCGAACTCCGGCACCTTCATCCTGGAAATGTCCCGGGCAGAATTCAGGGAGGCAGAAATAGAGATTTACAGCGTGCTTGGACAGAAGATCTTCAATAAGAAGATTATACCTGTAAACGGATCTGTCTCGGAGGAGATCAGCCTGGAGAATTTCCCAGGCGGATTATATTATCTGAGGATGAATACAGGTAAGATAATTTACCAGGAAACTATAATCCTGGAGTAGAAGTTATCCTGGAATAGAAATCAATTATAAGCGTCCTGTTGTAAGTCCCCCGTCGATCATGATGACCTGTCCTGTTGAATAGGACAGGTCCCCGCTTGCCAGGGAGGCAACTGCACGGCCTACATCTTCAGGCAATCCCCAGCGTTTCTGGATGGTGAGCCCGTCAGCGATCATTCTGTCATATTTATCCTTTACTCCTTCTGTCATATCAGTCTCAATGATCCCCGGCCGCACTTCATAAACCGGGATATCATACTCACCCAGCCTGACAGCGAACAATTGTGACATCATGCTCATCCCTGCCTTGGAGATGCAATATTCACCCCTGTTTACCGATGCCAGCGTCGCCGAAACAGAAGAAATGTTAATGATGGCAGCTTTGAACCCGGGATCCTTATTCTTTTGTTCAATCATATGGTTTGCAGCAAGCTGGGTAAGGAAACAGGGACCGGTCAAATTTACATTCATAACCTCATGGAAGCTTTCCTCTGTAGCTTCCAGGATATCCATGCGTTCCCTGGGACCCATACCCGCATTATTTACCAGGAGGTTGAGACTTCCGTAATGCTCCATGATCTGCTTCCATACACGATCCCGGTCAGCCGCTTCTGCCACATTTCCCTGGCAATAGATCACCTCCGAACCGCTTTTACGGAGAGCCACCAGCACATCCTCCACCTGGCCGGCCGGGCGTAATCCGTTTAATGCCAGATTAAATTCCTTTGATGCCAGTTCGCGGGCGATCCCCAGGCCTATCCCTCGGGTGCCTCCTGTTATTAATGCTACCTGTTTCATTGCTGAGGATTTTAATTTTCTAATTTTTCAAGGTCCACCCATTTTCGTTCCTTCCAGCTTTGGTACCCCTTCTCTGCCAGTTGAACGCCCCTTGCTCCTTCCAGCAGGTCCCACGGAAAGGGTTCATTAAATTCCACATGCTTGAGGAACAGTTCCCACTGTGCCCTGAATGCATTCATGTATGTTTCCTGTCCCGGGACCTTCTTCCAGCCATCATAGAAATCTATGGCTTGTGGTATGTCAGGGTTCCATACCGGCCGGGGTGTAGCCCCATAATCCTGTGTATAGCATTCTCTCAATCCGGCTGCAGCCGATCCCAGGGTGCCGTCAACCTTCAGCACCAGCAGGTCATCACGCCTCACCCTGGTGGTCCAGGAAGAATTGAACTGTGCAATAACCCCGCCTTCCAGCATAAACATTCCATATGCGGCATCATCTGCCGTGCACTTATAGGGGTTTCCCTCTTCATCCACCCTTTCGGCAATGTCTGTCGATCCTATGCACATGACCGATTGTACTTTTCCGAAAAGATTGTCAAGCACATACCTCCAGTGCGGGAACATGTCGAGGATGATCCCTCCGTCCGATTCCTTGCGGTAGTTCCATGAAGGGCGCTGGGCGGGGACAGTATGCCCTTCGAACACCCAGTAGCCGAAGTCACCACGTACTGAAAGTATCTTCCCGAAAAAACCGTCTTCAATCAGTTCTTTCAGTTTGAGGATCCCGGGTAGCCAGAGCTTGTCCTGGACCACCCCGTGTTTGACATCTGCATCACGGCATACACGGTACAGTTCAAGGGCAGAGCCTGCGTCGGCAGCCGTAGGTTTTTCACAGTAAATATGTTTCCCTTTTGCTACTGCTTTCTT
>CAZILN010000173.1:0-22403 GCA_964540005.1 uncultured Bacteroidaceae bacterium
ATCATAATAAGTCAGAACGATTTCGATAACCTGTGCAAAGTCTTTAGCATGAAGACTTTCAATAGCTTTTTTTGTGTTTAGTCCGCCAAGCCTCTTACTGATCCTGAGAATTGATTCTTCCAGAGCAGAAGAATCAAAAACGGAATAATCCTTAATCAGCCTGTTAGTCCGGATATCTTTTCCTGCCTGAATGAATATCAGCCTGGCACCTTTTATCTGCCTGTAAAAACCATCGGGAATCTGATTGGACCCTATCTTGCGGCTCTCATCTTCCACCCAGACCGGTAAAGAACTGTTTAACGCAAGGATCTTTGAAGCAAGATTGTTCTCAAACTGTTCGTTAGTACTCTGCTGTTCCTGTCCAAAGCTGCCAAAGGCTGATCCCTTATGATTGGCAAGTTCTTCAAGGTCAATGATCTGTTGCCCTTCGGCTTCCAGTCTTCTTAATATGTCAGTCTTACCACTGCCTGTAAGTCCCCCGAGCACTATCATTTTGAGGGGTTTTTCAAAAACCTGGCTGACAAACCTGCGATAAGTTTTATATCCACCCTTTAAAACACCGGCAGAGAATCCGGCCAGGTCGAAAAGCCATGCCAGACTGGAACTTCTGAGTCCGCCGCGCCAGCAATGCAGAAGGATTTCCTTCCTGTCAGAGAAATCCTTGGCCCTGTTAATGTATTCAAGCAGGCGGGGCTGGACAAACTGGAGCCCTTGCTGTACAGCTTCTTCTCTGCCATTTATTTTATAACTGGTGCCCACAGCTTTCCTCTCCTCATTTGTGAAAAGAGGTAAATTATACGCTCCCGGGATATGACCTTTCTGAAACTCTTCCGGTGTCCGTACATCAGCAACAGGAACATGATCTGCTCTGTGAAGGAAAGGAATTATATCCAACTCCTCATACATGGCTGGTTGTCAAATAGCAACTATTGATTTTGCGCTGTTTAACCCGGACAATGTTTGGCTAATATATTTCTCAGGTTTTCAATTGCAGCAGGTTTGATAATATAGTCATTAATACCTGCTTTCCTGGCTTTCTCAGACATAACTTCGGGTTCAACGGCCGTAAGGGCTACAATGGGTAAATCATACCCAAGACTTCTTATCTCTGATCCTGCCTCAAATCCGTCTTTTTCAGGCATAAGCAGGTCCATGAATATGATATCATACTTACCAGATTTAAGTTTTTCAATTGCTTCGTTCCCGTTTCTGGCCAGATCTATTTCAAATCCAAGATTTTTAAAAATAGATTGGGCAATTTTACGGCTGATCTCATTGTCATCGGCCAGTAAAATGGAGAGGTCACTCCTGATCTCCTGGTCGCCGGGATCTTTGATTGATTTCGAAGGGATCCCGCTGAAATGGTGTCGAATGATTTCCCTTATCCGCTTGTTGTTAAAGGGTATTTTCAGGTAATAGTCTGCTCCTTGTTTCTTATACGGCAATAAATTATCGGATTCTCCACCTGTATTCAGAACCATAATCAGGAATTTATCTGTAAGGTCCTGTTCAAGGAGAAAGGAAAGCATATGCAGGTCATCTTGCAATACTTTTTCCGGTACCAGAAGCAGGTGGTACTGGTGGATTCCTTCGCGTAAAAATTCTGCCAGCGAATCCAGGTTACCCTGGTTATATATTCGCTGTTTTACCTGTATGCCGACATCATTAAAAGGCTTGTAATACTCTTCTTCCAGGTCTTTATCACGGGTTAGCAACAGGCAATGGATGTTTGCCAGTTCAGTAATTGCAGAATAATCAAGCTGTTGTTTGTATGATTCATCAGGAATCAGATCAAGAGTGAATGAATATTTTGTGCCGGGATAAGAAGGATTTGTTGTTATAGATGAGGGGCTTTCAATTTGAAAATCGCCTTTCATCAGTTCTATTTGCTGCCTCGCAATAAGTATCCTCATTCCTGTTTTATCAGAGCTATCCTTCCCGGTAATATCCAGGGAAGGTTCTTCAGGTTTCTTATACACACTCAGTATGTTTTCCGGAAGGCTGCCGCCGGTATCCTCAATAAGGAACCTGATTATTAAAAGATCCGCCTGGTGGATGACTGTTTCAGCGCTTATCAATATCCGGCCCTCTTCAGTAAGCGCAATTGAATTTTCCAGCAGGTTCTGAAATACCTGCCTGAATTTGAACGGATCCCCGATAACACGATCCGGAACATCTTTGCGGATCTTCATTATAATACTTATGTTCTTTCCACTGGAAGACGCTTTCAAAGGTTCAATACTGATATTCAGTTCGTCCCGAAGACTGAACGGGATCTGGTCAAAAACACCCTGGTCGGGGTCACTCAGGGAGAAGTCAAAAGCAGCATCGATCAGGTTGGAGAGAAGATCCAATGATTTGTTAAGAACCAGCTTGCTGTCAGCGGAGGACCCGGATGATTTTTGTTTATAAAGAATGTCAAGCTCTTTTCTGATCTGCTGAACCGGGAGAGCAATTTCACTTTTCATGTTCTCAATAAGCTTATTCCTGTCATGATGGGCCAGCTTACTTTGTTTGCGGTCACTCTCAAGAGAAGAAACATCCAGTATGCTCACCAGCAACATTTTCTCATGCTGAATAAGGGTCTCTCGTATCTGCCGGAAAAAGAATTTTTCATGATCCTTGCCGGAATACCTGACCAGGGAGCCCTGACCGAATGCCTGTTGATATAAGGGTTCATCAGTCCCGGCTATGTCTATGAGACTCCAAGTTGTATCTTTAATGATTTCCTGTTGATCGGATTTGATATTGAGGTATTTTTTTGCTGTCTGGTTTATTGACCGGATGTTCTTATCCTCCTGAACAACGATAACCCCGACAGCCAGATCATCTATTAATTTCCTGAGTGCCGTTTCAGAGACCTTATATTGAATAGCATCTGCCGATTTTACCTTTATTACGCGGAAGATGAGGTAAAGGATCAGGGCCAGGAGCAACAGGCTGGCTGCAGTGATTATGATTGTCTTGGAAATTATGGATCTCAGGAACAGATCTGATTTCATTGAAAACACTATGCCAAATTCCTTCCTGATGAGGCTGATAGGGTAGTAGACTGAAATGACCCTGACCGGCTCTCCGTCAATCTGGATGGTATGCACAATAGTCCCTTCATTTCCTTCAAGGATATCATTACTGATCCTTTCAATTTCTCGCTCGTTTATACCCAGCGAGTTTGCCTGTGAGCCGGTCAGTTCTCCATCCTCAGTGAGTATCCATTGCCAGAGTGTATTTTCAAGCCTGTACTGGTCAAAAACCGTATTAATGTATTTTTCAAAATTGATATTTATGATAATATTTGAAGTCACTTCATTGTCCTGGAAAATGGGTACGGTATACAAAAAGCGGCCCTCATCCTCCTTCAGCATGTCACGTTTTGCCAGGGTTTCCTGCCTTTGTGACTCATAAAAATCACTTACGTAATTATTGACCTTATCCTTTAACAGCCTGTAAACATTATAATTGTTATCGAATATGTTTATGTAATTAATAAGGTTTTCATACTTGGAATAAAAAAGTTCGAGATTTTTGGAGCTCCTCTCTTTTACCTCAGAATCACTGAAGAGCATGGAGATGTTATCGGAAAACAGGATATAATTGACCTCACTTTCAAAATTCATCCCGTTCTGTTCTATGGTGGAACCACAAATCCTGATCTGCTGGGTCAGTAATTCAGCCTGAAAATCCCTTTGTTCCCTGAATATGCGTATGTAAAAAAAAGAATTGACGCCAATAAAAATTAAAACGGCAACAAGAATTATGAGAAAAGTTTTATTCACTATTGGATATTATCACAAAGATTGCAGTGCTAAAATAACTTATTTTTTTTATTCAGCGCCGGTATTTTGATGTTTCATCCTGTTCTTCAAGAAGGCTAAGGTATGATGTATATCTCGAAAGGCTGATGCTGCCATCCTGCAGAGATTCCAGCACGGCACAGCCGGGTTCGTTCAGATGCTTGCAGTTATGGTACTTGCAATGCTTCGATTTCCGGAAGATCTCCGGGAAATAATGGGATATGGGTTCCTGCTCCATATCGATTATTCCGAAACCCTTGATTCCAGGTGTATCAATAACATATGCATCAAAGCTCAGGTGATACATTTCAACAAAAGTTGTGGTATGCTTACCGGCTTTATGATACGCCGAGAGTTCCTTTGTTTTTATATTCAAGTCCTCATCCAGGCTATTTATAAGGGTCGATTTTCCTGTTCCTGAAACACCAGAAATAATATTCAATTTATTCTTCATAAGCTTCCGGACAGGCAGCAGATTCGTTCTGGTAAGAGCCGACACAGGAATGCACCTGTATGGAATATCTTCATAAATACTGATCAATTCATTCATCCTCCCGGTTTCCTCAGGGGAGTACAGGTCAATCTTATTGAACAGCAGTATGGCAGGAATATTATAGGCTTCTGCGGTTACAAGGTAGCGGTCAATGAATTCTGAATAGGTAACAGGATAGATCAATGTTACCATAAGAAAAAGCTGATCAATATTGGAGGCTATTATCTGGTAAGTTTTGGAAAGATTGGATGACCGGCGTATGATGTAGTTTTTACGTTCAAATACCTCGATGATCCTCCCTTTGTCCTGTCCTGCTGAAAACTCAAACAGGACCTTATCACCCACCACAACAGGGTTGGTGCTCCTGAGTTCCTCCAGGCGGTATTTCCCGGTCAGGGTACAGTTAATACAATCACCATTATCTGTCATGACAACAGAATTACTTCCTACTGTTTTTATAACCTGTCCTTTTCCCGGCATCTTAAGAGAATACTATTATCATTGCATTATTTCTTTGGTAGTCGGCCTGTTGTTGTATCAATGATGAGGGTTTCAACTGATAAAGATAAAGATTAGCTGATTATTTATGTTATTTTTAATGCCGGCTAATGTAACACTGTTCGAATCAATCAGCTAATTAAGAATGATAATACTTACATACAATGTCAACGGTTTACGTGCGGCAATCAGTAAGGGATTTATAGAATGGATCGCTTCCGAGGCACCTGATGTACTGTGTATCCAGGAAACAAAAATGCAGGATGGGCAACTTCCGGCCGGGCTGTTTGATCCCTATGGTTACAGAATGTATCACCATTTTGCCGAGAAGAAGGGATATAGTGGTGTTGCCCTACTGGTGAAGGAACAGCCGGATCAGCTGTTTACGGGCATGGGGAATGATAAGTATGACCGGGAAGGCAGGGTAATAAGGGTTGATTACGGTGATATCAGCCTTATCAATGTATACATACCTTCAGGAACTACCGGAGGTGTCAGGCAGGACTTTAAGATGGAATTCCTTACGGATTTTCATGACTATATCCTGGAACTGATGCAAACACGGAAGAAACTGATAGTGTCGGGGGATTTTAATATCTGTCACAAAGCAATTGATATCAATCATCCCGAACGGCATAAGAAATCCTCCGGGTTCCTGCCCGAGGAACGCGAGTGGGTGGATAATTTTATACAGTCCGGCTTCATAGATTCTTTCCGTGAATTCAATCGCGAACCGGAGCAATACAGCTGGTGGAGCTATCGGGCCATGTCCAGGCAGAAAAACCTTGGCTGGAGGATAGATTATCATATGATCAGCCATCCTCTGAGGGATCAGCTGAAACATGCTTCCATTTTAAAGGAAGCTCAACATTCGGATCACTGTCCTGTTAAGATAGAAATGGACATTTCCTAACGCATCAAAAAAGACAGTAATTTAACATTTCCCTTACTATAAGGCGGATAACGAACAGGAAGGTCAATCAGGTTGGAGGTATGCATAAATGACCTCTTGTTACTGAATGTTTCAAAGCTGAACCGTCCATGGTATTTTCCCATGCCGCTGCTTCCGACACCTCCGAACGGAATGCGTGGATTTATGAACTGAACAACGGTTTCGTTAATACAGGCATTTCCCGATGAGGTCTTGCGCATTATTTCCTTCTGGAACTTCCTGCTGGTACTGAACACATATAATGACAAAGGTTTGGACCTGGAGGATACAAATTGTAAGGCCTCTTCGGTGTTACTGTAAGTGATGACCGGGAGGACAGGACCAAAGATCTCTTCCTTCATTACGGCTGCATTTTCTTCTACATTATCCAGAATGGTGAAGGAAACATATTTCTTTTCAGGATCAGCTGTTCCACCGCACAGGATCCTGCCCTGAGAGATATATTCCTGCAGCCGTTCAGTTTCCCGGCTATTAATGATCCGGGAGAAATCACTGTTTGATTCAGGCTGGGGACCCAGCCATTTAGCAAGGTAGTCCTTCATTACCGAGAGCAGATCATTCTTAACATCTTCATGGACCAGCAGGTAATCCGGGGCTACGCAGGATTGGCCGGCGTTCAGGAATTTTCCCCATAAGATTCTTTTTGCCGTGTTCTTCAGATGGATGTTTTTATCTATTATGGCCGGGTTCTTGCCTCCCAGTTCAAGTGAAACCGGTGTCAGATGCTCGGCCGCTGCCCTCATTACTTTTTTGCCTGTTTCCTGGCTGCCGGTAAAAAATATGTAATCATAAGGCAATTCAAGAATATGCTGGTTAATTTCCCGGGATCCTTTAATGATTGAGATATATTCCGGATCAAAATGATCTGCTATCATTCTGATCATAAGTTCCGAGGTACTGACAGCATGCTGAGATGGTTTGGCCAGGACACAATTGCCGGCTGCTATAGCGCCTATCAAGGGGATAAACAATAATTGAAAGGGATAATTCCAGGGGGATATTATCAGCACATTGCCGTAGGGCTCATAACCATAGTAACTGCGGGCATTAAACATCACCAGGGGGGTCAGTGTCCTCCGGGTGCGGCTCCAGGATTTTAATTTTCTGATGGTCAGTCCCAGTTCCTGCAACACCAGGCCGGTATCTCCCCCTATCGATTCAAAAACGGGCCTTCCAAGGTCTTTCCTAAGGGCTTCATGTAATTCCGGCTCATACTTTTTAATAAGTGTTCTGATTTTTTTAAGCGTATTCAGTCTGAAATTTATGGATTTGGTCTGGTGGGTTTCGAAGAATTTCCGTTGCCGGCTGAGCAGTTCTTCCAGTTCATTTCTGTCCATTGGGGATTAAGTATTAACGGGTTAAGGGGAATTTTCTATGACAGGTTCATCCTGTTTCTCTTCCGATGGAATGTCACCCTGAATGTATGTGAATAAATCAAGCGTTTGCGTACCCGGTTTTGGGGGGATCAGGGACATGGCATACTCTGCATTGGCAAGGATACTGAGACTGGGGTTTACGCCGGGATTACCCTGTATGGAAGAGCCATCAAGCACATACATGCCAGGGTAGCCGTGCACCCTGAAGCCGTCATCGATGACTCCGGTTTCGCGCGCCGATGACATGGCACAACCACCGAGAATGTGTGCGGTGGTCGGACGGTTAAACAGTATTTCCAGGATGATGTTCTGGGGAATGCCCCCCGACAGTTCTGCATAGGATTCCATTACCTGCTGACCTATTGAAATATAGGCAGGTACGGGTTTGTCAGCAGTATTCTTAATCAGTAAGCGGGAACGGAACAGGCCTTTTTTCCAGACCATCTTCATGTAGTTATCAATATGCTGCATTACCAGGAAGATGACCAGTCCGCCTGACCAGTTGAAATTAAATACCATACGCAGGAAAGCAAGGGGGTGGGAGATGATCTTTGAGATCAGTTTAAAGATCCTCCGTCCTGGATGATTTGTCCCGGCCGCTGAAAGTGTAAAAAACCATTTCAGTGCATTTGACCTGTCGGGGTATTTGACAATCTCAATATGTGTGCTGGCGTCCGGATTAATTACCGAGGTTATGGCCAGCCCGTTATTCATTTTTTCCCTCATGCCCGATACAGCATTCAATGTTTCTGAATTGGTTCTAAGCTTTTCTCCCAGCATATCTGATAAACCGGGCAGGGTATGGTACCTGTGTTTTTGCTTGAGCAGGAGTTCAAGGGTTCCCAGGGTTCCCCCTGCAACGATAAGCTGCCTGGATCTGAAAACCTGTTTGTTCCTTCGCAGCAGGGATGTGCTCGATTGTGTATGGATGTGGTAAATGCCTTCGATGTATTCTATCCTGCAGGCCCTGTGTTCGGGAAGGATTCGTGCCCCGAACTTTTCTGCAAAATACAGGTAATTCTTATCCAGGGAATTCTTGGCGTTTTCCCTGCAGCCCACCATGCAACCCGCACACTCAAGGCATCCCTTCCTGAGGGGACCGTAACCGTTGAAGTAGGGGTCGCAGAGTTTTTCAGTATCACCCAGGTAGACGCCTACTTCCACATTATCGAAAGTATCCTCGCACCCGTATTGCTGTGAGATTTGTTGCAGGAGCCTGTCTTCGGTGTTCATCTCATGATACCTGGTTTTTCCAAGCATCCGGCTGGCCACCTGGTAAAAGGGCATCAGTGTTTTTTTCCAGTCGCGGAACCCGGACCATTCACTGTCGGTAAAATAATTATCAGGGGGGGTAAAAAGTGTACAGGCATATACCAGGCTGCCTCCCCCAACCCCCACACCGCTAAGTATACTTGCCTGTTTATAAAAGGATAGTTTCTGTATGCCAAAACAGGCCAGTGCAGGGAGCCAGAGATATTTTCTCAGCCTCCAGTTAGTTTTCGCAAAACTGTTGCCTGTGAAACGTTTCCCTTTTTCAATGACCAGTACGGAGTATCCCTTCTCCTTAAGGCGCAGGGAAGCAACACTTCCGCCGAATCCTGATCCTATAATTATGAAATCATGAATCATCGGTATCCGGATTTATCATGGTTTGATAAAAATAGGAAACCTTTAGGATTTTCTATCAGTAAGGGAGGTAATTTGTCCCGTATGATCTCACAGATGACCAAGAATTTCTGAAACGATGCATTTCCTAGAACCAGCCGAACTTAAAGGCCAGAAAAGCTCCGGGAGAGCTAAAATCACTGTCGGTGAGTCCGGGTGTGTTCACTCCGGTAGCCAGCATATAATTGGCCCCCACACTCAATCGGAAAAATTTCAGAAAATTCATCTCAAGCTCAATGGTTGGTTTAACTACAAACATGTTGTCTGACTCATAATAGGTATAAGTACCGTCCTGAGGGGTCAATCCGCCCCATCCGATCTGAGCGGAGATACAGGGATGTATGGCCCTTTTACCAAAAAATGAAAAACCGGTCCAGAATCCTCCGTGACCGAAGTTTATCTGGGTTCCCTCGGCATAGATATAATTGGTCAGCCCCTCACCATATCCTCCAAGGAAAAAATCTCCCAGCATGACACCGCCGCCGCCACCCATCAAATGAGCAAAATCACCATTGATGGAAGTAAAAGTCATAAAAGGACCGCCAAAACCGGTTATTTTTGTTCCACTGCCGAAAAGGGTCTGGATCTCATCATCCTGTGCAAAAAGTGAAACACTGAACAAGATCCCTATTAATAATACAATTGCTTTTTTCATACCAGTTCAATTTGGTTAAAATTAATCAAAGTTTAACTCAAAGACAGAAGAACCGTACCAGGGTTGCAACATTTTCGTAAAATATTTGAAAAAAGCCGTTATCAGGATTCCAGGAATTTTTTAAGGGGTTTGAAATAGTAGTCTTTCCATCCTGCACTGATGTTCTCATAGGCTTCATCAGGAATGTTGGTATGCGTAAGCTCAATCCGGGTTTTACTATTTTCTTCAATGAGAATGATGGTAACTATTGAAGGACTCTCCTGGTCCTCAAAATACCATTCCTGAACCAGCTTTTCATTTACTGTAATGCTCAGGTTCCTGCCGCTGATATCGCCATCCCAGAGCGAAAACTCTGTGTTTTCAACGGCCTCCATCACAGCCGGGTAACCTGTCCATAATTCAAGGGTGACAGGATTGGTCATGGCACTGAAGACGATCTCCGCCGCCTCTTTAATAGTTATTATATATCGATAATCCGGCATATTGGCTATAATTAGTAAAGGTATTTATTTTTCATGGGTCAGGCAGGGTCCAGTGAGGGATTTTTGACCCTGAATGAAAGTATGAAAAGGACAAGAGCCAGAATGAAACAGCCCATGGCAATTATCTGGTATGATGAGGTATAAACATAAGAGAGGCTGAAGAGGTAAGGTCCCAGGGCACTGCCTATAACCATCCAGCTCATGGCGTAACCGGAGATGGAACCCAGATACTTAAGGCCGAAAAAGCGCGGCCAGGTTACGGCAACCAGCAGGACATACATGCCCCAGGATAAGCCGTTTCCAAAAATCATCAGTTTGTAGGAATAGTTGCCTGCATCAAGAAAAAACAGAGACCAGGAGGTAAACAGCAGTGACATCACATAGAGGATGACAAGATATTTCAGCCGGATGTAGTCACTGATCCAGCCACCTATGAACTGACAGGCAATGGCAATGACCGATGCCGGCAGGAAGATTCCGATGGCCAAATCTTTATCCATTCCAACAGAATCGAAGACCGACACTACATGAAAGGTAAGCCCGCTGATATATAATGCATTCAGGGACATGGTCAGCGTAATAATCCAGAATGCATAGGTGCGCCTTGCCTGGACAAGGGTATAATCTACCGGTGGCAGGCTGGGTGGACGTTTGGCGTTTATGCGGATCGGCCTGTTTCCATCAGGTTTGCAATTGCAATCAGCAGGATTATCCCTGAAAAAAATCAGTACAAACAGGACAAATCCGATACCAAGTACTACTGACAGTATGGTCCATGTACCCTGCCATTCAAACCTGTCAATAAACTGGCTCAGCTGTTTGGGGGCATATGAAAATCCAAATGACACAAAAACACCGACGATCCCGTTGACGAATCCCCGCCTTTTATCGAACCATTTCATCATCATATTGCGTGACACCAGGGTCAGCATTCCCTGACCGAAAAACCGTATGCCCCAGAAACCAAGTGTGAGAAGGATAAAGGTAGAAAATCCTGCAGGGATCCAGCTTTCGAGCAATACAGCCAGGCGGTCGATCCGGGTCAGGTACAGCAGGGTCAATCCAAGGAAAAATCCGGCAATGAATGCCATGATCCTTGCTCCATGCCTGTCATAGAGTTTTCCTGCCCAGGCGATCAGTAATCCGCTGAAAACAGTTCCGAATAAATAAGCCAGACTCAGGCTACTCCTGTTAATACTGAGGTCCCGTATCAGGTTTTCCGTAAAGACTGAAACCCCCATTGTTTGTCCGGGAATACTCATCAACATGCCAACAGTTCCTGCAATAAGTATGACCCAGCCATAAAATACAGGAGATGATGAAGGAGCAAAGGGTATATTGCTGTTTTTGTTCATTGGAAGGCGCAAAGATAAATATAATAGTTGGCAGGGGGATCAGTCAGCAATGAACATTTGTTAATCATAGAAGGGAAGAAACTTCTTCTGTTCTACCGCGTCAATATAAGGCTGAGTAGTATTGACAGACTCACCGTTAAGGATCTTTTCGTATAAGGCAAGATAATCCAGTGCCATACGCCTGGCGGTAAAATTTTCCATCACGTATTCATGGCAGTGCCTCCTGTTAAAGGAATCTGCCTGCTGAACTGCTTCGATGAGCCGCGACCGGCTGTCAGACAGGAAGCCCACATCATCTGTGACCAGCTCCGGTAATGATCCGTATGGTGTGCCGAAAACAGGACATCCAAAATACAGGCTTTCTATGATGGCTATACCGAAGGGTTCGTGCCAGAGAACAGGGAAGAGCAAGCCTTTTGAGCCGTTGAGAACATTATTTTTTGGTTCCCCACCGAGCATGCCGTAAAATTTTACATCCGAGTCAAATGTCATGCGAAAGCCCATTTTGAAATTGAGCCTTTTCCCACCTATTACGGCCAGCCGGTTACCTGAGCGCCTGGCGATATGTATGGCTCCCCTGACATTTTTAAGGCGCCATGCAGCTTTGCCCAAAAAATGGAAATAAGCCCTTTCATTATGCAAATCGGGAGTTCCATAGTCATCAGGATCGATGCCATTATAAACAAAGGCTTCACTGTTATGCCTGGCAGCATGATTTTTGGTCAGGAACACGGTATTCATATTGAATTTCCTGCTAAGGCTGGTATTTCCCAGGATACGTATCAGGAATGGTTTTTCAGGCAGCTCATCCGGTTCAAAAAACAGATGGACAAAATCTATATCATCCGGTATTTGTTTATTCAGAGGAATATTTCTGTCGTATGGAATAATCTTTCCATAGGGCGAGGAAGAACCGGGATTTACCAGGTAAGTTATCTCATGACCCAGCAAGGATAATTCCTTCCCGAGCCACCATAGAATCCGGGGAGTGCCACCGTAAAATGTAACCGGTATGGTTCTTGGTATGGCCAGTAGTATATTCACAAGTCTAAATTTTATTAATTAACTAATAATAAGTTAATTAAAAAATTGAGAACTTGTGCAACCGCTCGTTACACTCGCTCTCACAAGAAAAATTTAATCATTCAATATACAGAGGAAATGGTTAAATTTTTTGTATTCGTTTCATTCTAAGAAAGGCACAGTTCACCCTCCATATAAGTAATCGCCCTGCCACTTATCTCTACCCTGTCACCCGAAAGTCTGCAAAACAGGGTTCCGCCCCGCTCAGATACCTGCTGTGCGATAAAATCTGTTTTTCCCAGTCTTTCTGACCAGAAGGGCACCAGTAAGGTATGTGCCGACCCGGTTACGGGATCTTCATTTATTCCGGCTCCGGGAGCGAAAAAGCGGGACACAAAATCAACGGTCTCCCCTTCCGCAGTAATGATGATGCCCCGTGTGTTCAGCCCGGCCAGAAGGCTGAAGTCCGGATTAGCTTCCCTTACCTCCTGCTCTGAATTAAGTAACATCAGGTAATCTGTTGATTGATAGGTGACAACGGGCTTGATTCCTATCCCGTCCACAAGTTCAGCGGGAGGATGGACCTTCTTATAGATGGCTGAGGGAAAATTCAGACAGATCAGGTCATCCCGGGTTGTTACATAGAGGGGACCACTTTTGGAATTGAACTGTATTCTATCACCGGCAAATTTCAAATGCCTGAACAACACATGAGCAGATGCCAGGGTTGCATGCCCGCAGAGATCAACTTCAATTTCAGGTGTGAACCAGCGGATATGATACGTCTCGCCTTTCTTTGCAAAGAAAGCCGTTTCTGAAAGGTTGTTCTCACCGGCAATTTTCTGCATCAGTGCATCCGGCAGCCAGCTGTCAAGAGGACATACAGCTGCCGGATTACCTGTAAACAGTTCATCTGCAAAAGCGTCGACCTGGTATAGTCTCAATCGTTTCAAGAGAAAATATTAGCATTGACGTTTCATAAGAAAATAAATATGCTGCTAGACCAACCCCCTTCGTTTGAGAAGCGGATCAATACTCGGTTCTTTTCCCCTGAACTTCTTGTAAAGGAACATGGGATCGGCAGTTCCTCCCCTTTCAAGAATATTCTCCCTGAAGGCCCTGGCGGTCTCCTTATCAAAGAGTGAGGTTTCTTTAAAGGCTTCAAAGGCATCTGCATCCAGTACGGCAGCCCATATATAACTGTAATACCCCGATGAATAACCACCGGCGAAGATATGGCTGAAGTAAGTACTGCGGTATCGGACCACAATCTCAGGGATCAGGCCAATGGTGTTCAGTGAACTTGTCTCAAATTTATTCACATCCTGGGTAAAACTTTTCGTGAGCGTATGATAATCCATATCAAGAAACGAAGCGGCCAGGTATTCAACGGTTATGAATCCCTGGTTGAAATGACTGCTTTTTACTATCTTCTCTATCAACTCATCAGGAATGGCTTCCCCGGTCTGGTAATGACGGGCATAGGATTTCATTACCTCAGGTTCTGCAGCCCAGTTTTCCATAATCTGAGAAGGAAGTTCCACAAAATCCCGTGCAACATCTGTACCGGAAAGCAGATGGTATTCACAATCGGATAAGAGTCCGTGTAATGCATGTCCGAATTCATGGTACAGGGTGGATGCCTCTTCAAAGCTCAACAAGGAAGGAGTAACTCCGGTTGGTTTGGAGAAGTTAAAAACCGTGGTTATAACAGGTGTGATAATTTTTCCGTCTTTCCTGTATTGTTTCCTGTAAGGGCCCATCCATGCCCCGGCATTTTTACTGGCCCTGGGAAAAAAGTCCATATACAATATGCCTACATGGGAGCCATCCGCTTCCATTACTTCAAAAGCCTGGACATCCTCATGGGGTTTTGGCAGATCCGTACGCTCTATAAATTCAAGTCCATAAAGCTTTGTTGCTACATCGAATGCCCCATCCCTGACATTTTCAAGCTTGAAATAAGGACGAAGCTCCTCCTCATCAAGATCGTATTTCTCCTTCCTGAGTTTTTCGGTATAATACCACCAGTCCCAGGCTTCCAGCTTAAAATCGTTTCCTTCTGTTGTAATCATTGCCTGGAGTGCCTTGGCTTCGTTCTTTGCCATTGGCAGAGCTGCTACCCAAAGCTGGTTGAGAAGTTTGTATACGTTATCAGGGTTTTTAGCCATGTTTTCACTCAGGATGAAATCCGCGTGACTATCATATCCAAGCAGATGTGCTTTTTGTACCCTCAGATTAACAATTTTCTGTATAGTCTCTTTGTTATCATTCTCATTATTATTATCCCCCCGGTTAATGTACGCTTTCAGGAGTTTTTCACGCAGTTCTCTCCTGTCGGAGTACTGAAGGAAAGGGATCATACTTGGCTTCTGGGTAGTAAACAACCATTTGCCTTCCTGGTCCGCCTCTGCAGCCGTTTCCGCAGCTGCAGCAATAACTGATTCCGGCAGACCGGAAAGATCATCCTCGTTTTCAATGATCAGCTGAAAGGCATTTGTTTCTGCCAGCACATTCTCTCCGAATTTCAGGGTCAGTACAGACAGTTCCTGGTTTATTTTCCTCATTTTTACCTTGTCTTCCTCTGAAAGGTTGGCACCGCCCCGGACAAATTGCTTGTACAATTTATCCAGCAGTTTAGCCTGCTCGGTAGTAAGGTCAAGCTCATCTTTTTTATCATTAACCACTTTAATGCGTGCAAAAAGTTCCGGGTTCAATTTTATATCATCATCATGTGCAGAAGCCATGGGAGCAACATCACGGGCAATAGCCTGTACATTCTCATTGGTATTGGCTTCCAGCCTGTTGAAAAAAACAGCTGCTACTGTTGTCAGGATTTCCCCGCTGCGGGCCAGGGCTTCTACAGTATTTTCAAATGTGGGTTCATCAGGGTTAGTAATTATGGCTTCAATTTCAGCCTTTTGCCCGACTATCCCGGCCTCAAAAGCCGGCAGATAATGTTCTTCCAGAATCAGGTCAAAAGGCGGGACCTGGTGAGGTGTTTCAAATGTTGTAAGTAAGGGGTTTTCGCTGGTCTTCATTTTCTGGTTGCTTTGGGTACAGTTTTGAAAAATCATGCATATTAACGGAATTAAAATCAATAATTTTTTCATGGTTGACGGTTTTGGGTGTAATAATGAGGGTAATTATTTTTCTGTCTTTTTATGCTCTGTGGTAAATGAAGCTGGTAAACTTTCGTATTATCATTGCAAATAAAGGAAAACATACTATGCCGTAAGAATAAATCCAATAATTTCTTCAGCATGTTTTATATAATTTTTCTTTAAGGGAGCAGATTAATGATATCCTCGAAAATAATTGAAAGTACAAAATCAGAAGGAGCTTTAAATTATACAAAAATACCATTACTTTTATATAAAATGAATCATCACTAAAATCCAGATAGTCATGAAAACTTCCAGAAGATCCTTTATTAAAAAAACTGCTGTAACTGCAGCCGGGGCCGGACTGGTTTCCGGTATACCAGCAATTGCAGGTGCCTGTGCCGGACCTGTTGCTGCCAGCGATAAAGTGGTAGCCGGACTGATTGGCTGCAAGGGAATGGGATTTGCCGATCTCTCATCTTTCCTTAAGAATCCGGGTGTAGAATGTGCGGCTCTATGTGATGTCGACGCCGGTGTATTGAACGAGAGGGGCGGACAGGTTGAGGAAATAACTGGTAGTAAACCACAGTTAATCAGTGATTTCAGGCAGCTGATAGAGATGAAGGACATAGATGTCGTGATAATTGGCACACCTGATCACTGGCATTGCATGCCCATGATCTATGCCTGTGAGGAGGGTAAGGATGTATATGTAGAAAAACCGCTGGCCAATTCCATTCAGGAATGCGACCTAATGCTAAAGGCAGCAAGGAAATACGACAGGGTGGTTCAGGTCGGCCAGTGGCAGAGAAGCGATCCACACTGGAAACAGGCTGTGGATTTTGTCCATTCAGGGAAACTGGGCAGGATCAGGACGGTAAAGGTTTGGGCCTACCAGGGCTGGATGGAAAGCATACCCGTCCATCCTGACGAACCTGCTCCTGAAGGTGTGGATTATGACATGTGGCTGGGACCTGCGCCCAAACGCCCATTCAACCGGAACCGGTTTCATTTTACATTCCGATGGTACTGGGATTATGCTGGTGGCCTGATGACCGACTGGGGTGTGCATCTGCTTGATTATGGATTGTACGGTATGAACCAGTATTCACCGGAATCCGTCATTTCTTCCGGAGGTAAATATGCCTATCCTGATGATGCCATGGAAACACCTGATACCCAGCAGACAATTTATGAATTCAAGGATTTCGGGTTAATATGGGATCATACCGTGGGCATCAACGGAGGTCCATATGGGAGGGACCATGGTGTTGCTTATATCGGAGAACTCGGAACCCTGGTGGTTGACAGGGGAGGATGGGAAGTAATACCTGATTATGAAGGGACCGGCAGGCAGAAAGAATTAAAAATGAAAGTGGTTCCTCTGACTCAGCGGGACAGGTCTGTATCCGGACTGGATCATCATGTTAAGAATTTCCTTGAGTGTATCCGGACAAGGGAAAAGCCCAATGCAGATATACAGATTGGTGCGGATATTGCCAAATTTGCACACCTGGGAAATATTGCATTCAAGACTGGCCGGAAGGTATACTGGGACTCAGAAACCAATAGCTTCAGGGATGATGATAAGGCCAATGAATTAACCAGGGCCACGTACCGTGCACCCTGGAAACTTCCGTCAGTATAGCAGATTTCTGAATATCCATGAGCATTCCTGAAAGAGTATCCTGGAAATACTGGCTGATCTGCTTGATAACAGGGATCCTTGTTATTCCAGCCCTGATTGTCAATCTTGACGTACAATCTTTTATCAATGACGAAGCCATACGGTCTGTAGTGGCTATGGAAATGATATTTTCTGGAGATTACATCACTCCTACTCTTGCAGGAGAGCTATACCTCAAAAAACCGCCGGTCTACAACTGGTTTATAACCTTATTTTTCAGGCTTTCGGGTGATTACAGCGAATTTTCAATGAGGATGGCTGCCGTAGTATCCCTGCTGGTTTACCTGGGGATTATCTATATGATGATACGGCCCAGGTATGGCAGGAAGACAGCTTTACTCGTGGCTTTGATGTTCCTGACCTGCGGGCGGATACTGTTTTTTGATTCTTTTCATGGTTTGATTGATATCGCTTTTTCGGCACTGGTTTACCTGGGTCTCATCAGCATTTTCTACCTGTATACGCAAAAAAAGTATTGGTTACTGTTCCTGGTCTCCTACGCCATAACAGGGATTACCTTCCTGATGAAGGGTCTGCCGTCTGTTTATTTCCAGGGAGCCAGTCTGCTTGTCTGGTTCCTGTATAAGAAGAACTTCAGAAAACTGCTGTCTGTTCAGCATTTCACAGGTATTTTTCTATTTATAGCCATAGTGGCATCCTATTACCTGGTTTATCTAAACAGGAATCCCGGCACCCTGCCCGATATTATCAGTACCCTGTTTACAGAATCAACGCAGAAGACGGCTCTGGGGGTCAGTCTGCTGAAAACACTGAAGCATTTATTGACCTTTCCTCTGGAGTTTATTTATCATTTTCTTCCCTGGACTCTCATGGTTCTCTATCTGCTGAGAAGAAAATCATGGGATGTAATAAAAAAAGATGATTTCCTTATTTACAACCTTCTTTTGCTGATAGCCAATATCATCATCTTCTGGTTGTCGGCCGAAACATACGGACGATACCTGTTCATCCACGCAAGTTTTCTGTTCCCGGTCCTTTTTCTGTTGCACCGGGAGAATGAGGAAGAAAACAGCCTGCTGTACAGAATCGTCATATTCAGTTTCCTTCTCACAGGGATCCTTTTTATTGCTGCCACTCTGGCATTTCCTTTCTCAGATCAGACTAATTTTGTTCCCGGTCCTTTCCTGGTAAGTATTACGATAGCGGTCCTGATACTGGTATTTATGATAATCGTATGGAAATCACGGAGTCTTCAGTTAATCGCTTTTGTTGTTGCATTGCTGCTCTTCAGAATAGGATTTGACTGGTTTATCCTGCCTTCAAGAGAAAAGTCTGCTTACCGGACGGAATGCCGTGACCGGGCCATAGAGACGGGATCGAATTACAGGGCTGATCAGTTATTTATATACGGGGATACAGAAGTGCCGGCGCAAACCATGTACTATATCTCGCGTCAGTGGCAGCAGGCGATGAAACGGACCTACGATAATAATGAAGGCAGGTATTTTATCGTTTATGAACCAGACTTTCCAATCTACAATTATTCAAAGATCGGGGAAATTCCTACCGTGCAGTATGGGAACAGGATATTGAGTATTGTACAGATCAATGACTGAAGCATCAGTCTTTCAGGAAAACAGGATTGGCCAGGCGATAGATCCAGGATAATCCATTGATCACGTGGAAGCTTATGAATATCCAGATAATGCCGAGAAAGGGCAATACATAAGGATCTTCAAGGAAATCAAGTAAAACTTCAAGCAGGTCGCTTTCAAACCAGTCATAATAGATAATTATCGGGGCCAGTAAGAGGTGCAGGGTAATGGCGATAAATGAAATGCTGATAGAAAAAACAACTATGTCCAGGGGGAATTTAATGAAAAGGAAATATACAAAGCTCTTCCAGGTTGCACCTGAACCGAATGTCCGGTTAAAAAAACTGCCGGATTTGCTGCTTATCTTTGATGTTGACCGGTCAGTCCGGTCAATGATCCTTGTGTTCAGAAAGGCCTCTGTCATCTGGATTTCAAGATACCTGAATCCACGTACCATTAACAGTGTGGCAGCAAAAATAAACACTCCTACCAGTATGATCAGCAATCCAAGTGAAAGAGACAGCCCGGCAATGATAAGGCTGAAATAGATCATGCTGAGAGGAAAGGCAAACAGTATATAAACGAGATTCAGGTAAGTCTGCTTTTCAGCAACAACGTTGAAGAAGGGTATTTTCTTCATGCTTTATCATGATTGATGCTGAAACAAATTTAAACATTTAAATACTTTCTGTTTCGACAACTTTAGCCAGGATATCGGCATAAGGTATGACAAGAAATTTCTTTCCTTCAAATTCGGTTTCCGTTCCCGAGTATTCCTTGAACAGTACCGTGTCACCAACAAGAATTTCCGGATTATCTATATTGCTCATGCCTACCACTTTAGCAGTTTTAGGTTTTTCCTGGGCAGTATCGGGTATAATGATGCCACCGGCAGTCTTCTGCTCCCTGGATTCTTCTGTAATATCCAGTAAAATATTCTGATTAATTGGTTGTAACTCTTTCATATCAATTTTGAATTTATTGTTTGACTAAAATTATGCGAAAATAATCTTTTTTATCATTCAGCCTGAAATTTCCAGTAGCCTGTTAATTTTGGATTTGTCAAATCCCACCACCATTTCCCCGTTTATCATGGTCTGGGGCACACCCTGCTGACCGCTTCTGCTTTGCATTTCCCGGGCAGCTGATTCATTACGTGAAATATCGATCTCAGTATATCGGATCATGTTCTGCCTGAGGTAGGATTTTAGTGTAGTGCACCAGCTGCATGTCGGGGTGGAATATACTGTGACGCTTTTAACCGGCCTGCCTTCTTTTTCGGCCCTGACAACGTAGAGGGCATTTTCAAATAATGATTTATAGTAAGCCCCGTCATGGGCGCCTTTAATAGCATTTTTCAACGCTGTCTTTTCAAATTCCAGCAGGGTGGGAGCCGAGCTGATTCGATAGACTGGATGAATATCCCTGGTGACAGTCACATCGGCTGCATAGACTTTAATATCCTTTACTTCTTCCAGTGCTCCGGCTATATTTGAATATGCTGCATCACTCTGCGTTGAACCATTTTTGTATATCAACAGGAATGACCTGGTTTCATTGCTCAGTTTTTGCACCAGTTCTTCATGAGATGTAATTTCTTGAATATTCACAGGTATTAATTTTAATTTATTTAAAATTCACTTTCGGTTCATTTAATCAGTGCAAGTACAAAACCTTCACCTTTTACATACACATATAGATATAGCTATACATGACATATTTCATGCCAGTTTGCCATTCAGCCAGTTTTGGCAGAGACAATGTGAAAAAATGTCAGGCCATGGTTTGTCAAGACTTATGGTCTCTAAGAAAAAAATCCGGCAAAGGACTTAATCATGATAAGAGTTAATGGCATACCAGGGAATGAAAAGTAGGGCAAAGGAAACAAGGCCTGTTGCCAGCAGTAAATTTCCCCCCGGGAGATTTAACTGTCTGAAAAGCAATCCGGCGATGGGCAATATACAGAAAAATGCACCGGCAATATACATCGTCTTTTTATCCAGGGTATAAAAAATGATCATAGAAATGGCAAGTAATAATAATCCCAGTGAAATAATATAAATATGAAAGGGAAGCTGGTATAACATAAATAATAATCCAAAAATCATTATAATAAAAGCAAGGGCAGCTGAGGCAAAAGCAGTTTTTTTCATTAATGCAGGAGTAAATACTATTTTTCGAAAGTAGCAGTTTTTAAGTATAATTGCTTCCCTGCTGGTCAATGTTATATAGCATCCTGTCAAAATACACGGAATAACTTCCCGATGAATGAGGGATACTTGATTTGCAACCTTATACTGTTTATATTTATACTAGTGGAGTTTTTCAGAATCAGGAAAAGCATGTAGATTTAATTAATGTTTAATATGACCAGCAAACCGAATAATGGGGAGTATGCCGCAGAAATTAAAAACCTTACCAAATACTATGGTGACCTGCTGGCCGTGGATAAGCTGTCCATTCAGATAAAAAAGGGAGAAGTACTTGGCTTCCTGGGACCAAACGGTGCCGGGAAGACAACGTCGATCAATATGATCTGCGGCCTGTTGAAGCCTTCAGATGGAGAAGTACTGGTGAACGGCCACAGGATGTCTCATGCAAAGAAAAAGGAGGTCCATTCACGGGTAGGGATCTGTCCGCAGAACATTATACTCTGGCCTAAGCTGACCTGTTTTGAACAACTGGTATTTATGGGAAAAATGTATGACATCCCCTCCCCGGTAGTAAGGGAAAGAGCAGACAGGCTTCTGACGGAGATGGGCCTGCAGGAGAAACGTAACAAACTGGCCAATACCCTTTCGGGAGGGATGCAACGGCGCATGAATGTTATCATGGCCCTGATTCACGATCCTGAATTCGTGGTTTTTGATGAACCGGAAGCCGGTCTGGATCCACAGAGCCGGTTACTGGTCAGGGAATTCATCATCTCAACAGCCAGGGATAAAACCGTGTTATTTACTACTCATAATATGGATGAGGCAGATCGTGTCTCAGACAGGGTGGCCATCATTGACAGGGGAAAACTCTTAAAGCTCGACACACCGGAAAATCTTAAAAAATCTATCGGGGAAGGCGACATTCTTGAATTATCCCTGGTTAGCCTGAAGGATGGATCACTGGAAAAAGCCATAGCTGTCCTGACAGAAAAAGGACTGGGCATTATAAGGACAGACCAGCAACTTGTCATCAGGGCCCGCAACCTGATTGAACATATACACAGTATATATAAGATCCTTGAAGAACATGACCTGCAGATAAGGGAGATGAATATGAGGGAAAATTCACTGGAAGACGTATTTATTCATCTAACGGGCAGGAGGCTGAGACAATGAAGTGGTATTATGTCTTCATAAAAAGCATCAGGGAGCAGATCCGGGATTACTGGATACTGTTGCTGGTTGTACTCCTGGCTCCATTCTTTATTTTCATCTATTACCTGATGATAGAAGCAGAAAATATGAATTTTGATATCATGCTGGTCAATAAGGACAGGGGAAGTATTTATTTGTTAAACACCCCCCTGAACCTGGGGGATTCGCTGGTTACTTTTTGTGCGGATGAAGCGGGGAATTACGAGGGTATTTTTCTGAGGTTCATAAGCGGATCGGACAGGGAAGAGGCTGTTGGCATGCTTAAAGATAAGAAAGCCGATGTACTCCTGGTGATTCCGGAGGATTTCACTTCAGCCGTGTTGAGCGATCCGGCGAAACTTGCTGATCCTGCAGAGTTTGAACTCGTGGGGAATGTTACTGACATGCAATAT
>CAZILN010000174.1:0-3279 GCA_964540005.1 uncultured Bacteroidaceae bacterium
ACAGGTCGTTGACATGCATTTGGAAAGGCCCTCAGATTCAGCTAATGTTACCGATAGCGCTACAGGGATACAACAACCGGCCGGAGGTACCCCAGGGCCAGCTGCTACCGACTTTACCACCATTAAGATCAGCTCGGGGAGTGGCGGCAAAACTCTGAAATTCATTCCTGGTAAGCTGGTCATCACTGCAGGGGCAGATAAGGACAAAGAATTTATGATTTCAGGCTACCCAACTCCTGAAGGCAATATTGTGACCATAGGAAGAGAAACAGTCTCCGGGGAAAAATCACAGGCACATATTCAGCTCACAGAAAGGACGGTATCCCGCAAGCAGGCAGAATTAATCGCTCGTGACAATAAACTATATGTTCGTAACCTGAGTGAAACCAATTTTACCTGCCTCAACGGAATTGAGATTATGGCTGGTGAGGTAAAAGAAGTCAAACCCGATTCAGTTATTAAAACAGGTGAGGTCGAATTCAAATATAAAGTTTAGTCTTTTAGCACAATCATTTATAAATAGATTGACCGGAATTGTGCGGCGCACAATTTCCGGTCATATCCAGTCCATTATATCTAAATCACAGAAAAAATCTTTTATGAACCTTAATTCGTTCGGTTTATCATTTAAAGGCAGACGAGCAAATAACGAAGATGCATTCCTTGACCTGAACATTACTGATGACCTGTACCTGGCTGCTGTAGCTGATGGTATGGGTGGTACTGTGGCAGGCGAGGTGGCAAGCAACATCATAATAACCGGGCTGGCCGATTATTTCGGGAATAATACGCCAGAACTAATGACGCAATCAGATCTGAAAAGCCTCCTGATGGATGCAGTGGAATACAGCCGTGAGAAATTCAATGAGAGGCTGGCAGGTGACTCCTCACTGGCAGGTATGGGAACAACACTAACTGCCATACTATTATGGAAAAATAAATTTGTCTGTTGCAATATAGGTGATAGCCGTCTGTACCGGATGAACGAAAGTACCGTTGAACTTCTTTCAAAAGACCATTCATACATACAGCAACACCTTGATGAGCACGGTGAGATTTCTGATGATGTTGCACAACAATTCAGCAATTACCTGACACGGGTTATTGATGGTGGCAGCGACGAATGTGATTTTTTTCCTGAAACGGCAGACTGTTATACCCTGGCGGAAGGCGATATTCTATTACTCTGTTCAGACGGTTTGATATTTGATAAAGCCTCTGAAGATTACTCACTGCTGCATAATTATGTACGAGGTACAAGATCGATTAAGAAAGCAGTGGTTGACCTGATATCACATCATTATCATAATGGTTCGGACGATAACATTACCGTCATTCTTCTTGAAAACGGAAGAATGAAAAGAAAGAAGTTCCAGGAGCTGAAACACTATATATATCCTCCTGATAAGAAAGGCACGATCATCATCAACACTGTTAAGAAGATCAGTCACCGGTACCTGATAGCCATATTTGTGGTACTTATCATACTGGTTATCAGCCTAATATTACTATTTAGGGGAACAGGTGGCTCTCGAGATGAAAACCCCGGCAGGCCAGCCACTGAGAACTTACAGGATGCCGGAGATACTGAGATAACAGCTGACAATGCAAACGGGAGCACATCCCGGGTACAACCATCAGAAACCGGACCCGGCAAGGTCCACGAAGATATTGAGGTGAAAGAACCTGTAACCGGACCAGTATTCCATCCAGAACTTAACTGGGAACCTTTCAGCAATATTGATGCGACCATTCCATTAACAAAGCAGAGTACCATTGTCTGGGATCCATACCCTGATATAAATGAGTTACTGCATTATCAAATGGCGGTATGGAATGATAGTATATCAATATTTAATGAGAACATCAGCAAATCGATAAAATCACTCTCAATCGAGCATATAATTAAATCATATCCCAGCAATATCTACTGGATGAAAATCGATGCTCAGCTGAAGAGCGGAAAACTGATATCAGGTGATACAATCACTGTCAAAATTAATAACCAGATATGAAATCAATAGTCCCAATAGTATTATACATATTAATTCCTGTTTGCATTCAGGCACAAAGTATTACACCAGGAGCCAGCTATTTTGATGTCATACAGGCAGATTATTCGGGGTATCCTGAAATAATTATCAGGGTTTCAGCCTTTGATCCTGTGAACTTCCATGATGTATCTTCCCTGAAGTCGAGAAGCAGTTTATACAGTAGCAACCGGCGATTAAACCAGATACTTTCCCTGGAAAGATCAAACCAGGCAAAGGATTTTAAAATACAGATATTTCAGGATCTTATTGAAAAGGATAGTATCGACGCACAGGTCAAACTGAATGCAATCTGGGAATCAAACCAGGAAATTAATTTCCATTACTATTTCTGGATAGAAAATGAATTGAACGAGACCGAAAGGATCTCGACCTATTTTGGTCATGTGCCTATTGAAAAATTCAACGTAAATATCGGATGGCCGAAGCTGAATGAATTATTCAGCGATAATCCACAACAGTTTGAAAGGGAAGACAATTTCATCCTGTTAATAGTCTCGGAGGTAGATAATTATTTCCTGGATCAACTTTATTTCCTCCTCCGGTCATTCCCAACCAATAAGTTTCCCTTCCTTGGCATCTATTATTACTCTGAAAATATCGATCTCAATAGACTGCCTGAATACATGATCAGGGAACTGGAGCAGGTCATATACTTCTATGAAGATTTTAACAGCCACGAGCAAACAGATAAATTCTTTTCACTCACCAAACCACTGTTTTTTAATGAGTATAAGATGAAATTTATATTGAGTGAACCGGATACACTCCTGTATAACAGAAAACTAAACATAAATATTGACGGTGTTTATAACCATGACTTTTACCTTACAATACCCGGGGATATTTTAAACAGCTACTATATCAGGTCTACGGTTGATAAAGCCAAGATAATGAATACGAATGGTAATTACCAGGGAGCCATTACTCTGCTTACAAACAGGTACAACAACTTGCCAGATGCCATGCTGGAGGAAGAAGGATCAAGGACCTGCCTGATGTACGGTGAGAGCAAATTCATCAGCAATCCCAGAGGAGGATTTTATGATTTCCTGAGCTTTGAGAAGAAATGGAAGCATCATAACAAAGATTATTATGGTGAAAGGAGACTGGCTTTACTCCAGAAATTCTATGCCAGTCTGATGCAACAGTCAGGTAACTACCGGGCAAAATATGATATAACCAAGGAGATCCGGGTTGCAGCACCTTCAAATCAGCGTTATTTATT
>CAZILN010000175.1:0-33455 GCA_964540005.1 uncultured Bacteroidaceae bacterium
CATTATAATGGTAGGGGACAGCCTTGCTGCCCTGCAGTACCTGGCTCAGATCCACAGGGCCAATCATAACTGTGAGGTCATCGGTATCACCGGATCGAACGGTAAAACAGTAGTCAAGGAATGGTTGTTTCAGTTGTTAAGGCAGGAAAGGAACCTGGTCAGGAGCCCTAAGAGCTATAACTCCCAGGTGGGGGTACCGCTCTCCGTTCTTATGCTTGGAAATCAGCATGATATGGCTTTATTTGAAGCGGGTATCTCAGAACCGGGTGAAATGGATAACTTACAGGAAATAATAGATCCTGATATAGGCATAATGACAAATATTGGGGAGGCTCACCAGGAAAATTTCAGCAGCCTTGAACAAAAGATCAGGGAAAAGATAATACTCTTCACTGCCAGCCATACCATAATATATTCTGCAGATTATGAACTGCTTGACACTGTCATCAGGGAGACCTACCCTGACAGGGAGCTGTTCAGCTGGTCACGCAACAGACCAGCCACTGTTCAGATCAGAAAAATTTCTGCAGGCCGGGACCATACCGTTGTCAGCCTGGTTTATGAAGACCACCCCATGGACCTGGACATCCCTTTTACAGATCTTGCTTCCCTTGAAAATGCCGTCACATGCATTTGCGTATTGCTCTACCTGGGCCACAGCCAGTCAAACATCCAGCAGGGATTGTCGGCACTCAGTCCTGTGGCCATGCGGCTGGAACTGGTAAATGGGAAAAATGGCTGTACCCTTATTAACGACAGTTACAACTCGGATCTGCATTCATTATCCATAGCACTCGACTATCTGAACCAGCAAAATCAGCATGAAGCTAAAAGGCTCATACTTTCTGACATACAGCAATCAGGCAGGGAGGAGGCCGCACTGTACTCCGAAGTAGCTGACCTGCTGCGGACAAAGGGCATAAAAAGATTTATCGGAGTGGGTGATGAATTAAGCAGGTACAGTGCACTCTTCCCGGCCGGATCAGCCTTCTTTCAATCGACGGAGGACTTTCTGACCAGCCGTGAAGAAATGAGGTTTGATCATGAGGCCATCCTGATAAAGGGATCAAGGCGGTATGAGTTTGAACGGATTGTAAGGATTCTGGAAGAGAAACTTCACCGGACAGTTATGGAAGTTGACCTGGAAGCAATGGTACACAACCTTAACCTGTACCGGTCCATGCTACGCAGGGATACAGCCATCATGGTTATGGTAAAGGCCCTCTCCTACGGAAGCGGATCCTGGGAAATTGCCAATGTGCTGCAGTATCAGAAAGTAGATTACCTCTGTGTGGCATACACAGATGAGGCTGTGGTCTTAAGAAGGGCAGGGATTAAGCTTCCCATTATGGTTATGAATCCTGAATTATCCGGGTTTGAGGAATTTATTGAATACGGCCTGGAACCGGAAATTTACAGTTTCAGGTCCCTGCACAGGATCGCGGAACTGATCAACCGGAGGGAGCATGAAAACATAAGGATACATATAAAACTGGAAACAGGCATGAACAGGCTTGGCTTTACTGCAGAGCAGATCCAGGCTTTGATAACTTACCTGAAGGACCATCCGGCCATAGAGATCCGTTCAGTCTTTTCACACCTGGCTGCTTCTGATGATCCGGGTCTGGATGCATTCACCCATTCCCAGCTTCAGGCATTTGAACAGCTGAGCGGGCAAATAGTCAGGGAATTTGGCTATCCCATTTTACGTCATATTTTAAATACCGGCGGCATTGAAAGGTTTCCTGAAGGGCAGTATGATATGGTCCGCCTGGGTATAGGCCTGTACGGGATAAGCGGCCGGCTCTCGGATAAGCTGATGCCGGTAAATATGCTGAAATCGGTACTTTCACAGATCAGGCTGGTCAAGCCTGGAGAGTCGGTTGGATATAACAGATCGTTCATCGCAGATCGCGAAACCAGGATAGGTATCGTACCCATTGGTTATGCAGACGGATTAAGCAGGAAACTGGGACAGGGAAAGGGAGCCCTGCAGGTAAACGGCAAATGGGCTCCTGTTATAGGGAATGTGTGTATGGATATGTGTATGCTGGACCTCTCAGGTATTACAGCCGAAGAAGGAGACGGGGTGGTCATTTTCCACGATGCCGTCACCCTGAGGAGACTGGCTGAAACATCGGAGACCATACCCTATGAGGTTCTGGCCAGGATCTCAGAAAGGGTGAAACGTATATATTACCACTAAAAAGGGATTATGCCACAATTATCAGTAGTGATTATTGCTTTCAACGAAGAGCTTCACATCGGAAACTGCCTGGATTCGGTGAAAGGAATTGCAGACGAGATTGTGGTCGTGGATTCATTTTCTACCGATAAAACAGCAGATATCTGTGCACAGCATGGTGCAAGGTTCATTCAACATAAGTTTGAAGGCCATATTGAGCAGAAGAATTATGCCCTTGACCAGGCATCTTATAAACATGTTTTATGCATGGATGCGGATGAGGCACTTTCTGCTGAACTGCGGGAATCCATCCTGGAGGTTAAAAATGACTGGAGACATTCAGCCTATTGTTTCAGCCGGCTGACCTGGTATTGCGGGAAATGGATCAGGCATTCAACCTGGTACCCTTCAAGGAAAATTCGCCTGGTAGAACGAGCATCAGCGCGATGGGAGGGAATCAATCCCCATGATCATCTCAGTCTTTCTGAGGGTGCCAGCCTTGCCAGGCTGCATGGGGACCTGCTCCATTATTCCTATGGAACCGTTGCTGAACACCGCCTGAAGGTCCGGGTATATGCCGACCTGGCTTCAAAAGCCTATTTTAAGGCAGGCCGGTCATCCAACCTGTTCAGGATAATAGTAAATCCTATCTGGAGATTTTTAAGAGAATACGTTTTTCATCTGGGCATACTCGATGGGTACTATGGCCTGGTTATAGCCATCCTATGTGCACAGGAGACCTATCTTAAATACATTTTGCTCAGGGATATTAAAAAGCAGGGTGGGGTGCCCACTCAGGAAGAATCCTGATCAGCCTTCCTGCCTTCAATTTCCTCCCTGGAGAATTTCCATCTCTTATGTGACCATAGATAGAGCTCGGGTTGTTCACTGATCAGCTTTTCAAGAAGATTAAAATAAGTTTCTATTATCTCATGCCGGCCGGTGGTCCCCGGATCATCTGTGATCTCAACAAATTCAATTTGGTAATGACCTCTTTTCAGTTGCCGAGTATTCATGAATACTGCAACCTGTCCGGTTCTCCTGGCAATTTTTTCAGGACCCAGAAATACCGGGGTGTCCTGGTTCAGGAAGGTGATCCAGTGCTGAATGTTATTCGGGAGGGGTCTCTGGTCGGCAAGCATCAGGCTGAGATAGGGGATCTTATTTCTCTCATATTCAAGTATGGTCCGGAATGATCTCTCGGAAGGTACATGAACGGAGTTCTTATGTTCCCTCACTCTTTCAATCCACCGGTTGAAATATTTGTTATGCAAGGGTTTGTATATGATGAGTACTGTGTATGGACAAATTCTTATGTACCCGGTTCCGAACCATTCCCAGTTGCCATAGTGGCCGAAGACAAGCATGACATTCTTTCTGCTCTTGTACAGCTCCTCAATCAGTTCCGGGTTTTTTACGGTATACCTTTTTGCCAGTTTCTCATAGGGCCAGTGCAGGCTGGTAAACGATTCCAGGAATACATCGCAGAAAAAATGATAGAATTTCTTTACCAGGATGGTTACTTCCTTTTCACTTTTTTCAGGGAAAGACCTTGAGATATTGCGGTATACCGTTTCTTTTCTATACCCTGCCAGGTAGTAGATTATGAAATATAAAAAGTCGGAAAAGACATACACTGCTTTTGCAGGGAGCTTTGACAGTATCCATATTAAGGAATATACTATGGCAAACAGGATAAAATCCATCCGGTGGCAGATTGCATTTCAGTCCGCGTGATATTTAACCCAATTCACTGATCCTCTCAAGTTTCTGAAGATCCAGAATTTTAATTTTTCGGCCGTCAATGCCGATAACGGCTTCACCCGCAAAGGTGGAAAGGGTCCGGATGGCATTGGAAGTGGTCATGTTGGAAAGATTGGCGATGTCTTCTCTCGAAAGGTAGATCTTAATGGTGGATTGGTCCTCTTCAAATCCATAGGTGTCTTTGAGGAAGATCAGGGATTCGGCAAGTCGTCCGCGTATGTGTTTCTGAGTCAGTGTAACAGTCCGGTTATTGGAAAAACCCAGCTCGCTGGCAAATGATTTGATGATACTCAGAGACAGCTCCGGGTTGCTGCGAAGCAGCCTGTAAATAGTATCCCTGTTGATAATGGAGATGACGGAGTCTTCTATGGCTACAGCCGTTGCCGAGTGATTCTCCTCGGCGAAAAGTGCCCTGTATCCGATGAATCCAATCGGTTTAGCCATTCTTACGATCTGTTCTCTTCCTCCCACACCTTCCTTGAAAACCTTTACTTTTCCCTCCGACAGACAAATAAGGCCGATGGGTTTATCCCCTTCCTTAAAAATGATTTCTCCCTTTTTGTAACTCTGACAGGCAAAATTCTTTTTCAGCAGTTCAGTTTCTTCGGGAGTAAGTACACTGAACACTGACATCTGGTCTTCAATGCAATTGTTAAAATTTTTTACCTTTTCAGACATGGCCGATCATTCATGATTGTGTTGTAGAACATGCAAATCTATAAAATATTCTTGACAATGCCGCCTGGTATGATCAATGATATTTCGCAACAAGCGGCATTCGGCGTCCCGCACCGAATGCTTTTGTGGATATCCTCAATATGGGGGGAGTCTGGTATCTCTTGTACTCATTCTGATTTACCATCCGTATGATCTTTTCTACCAGCGGGGCGTCAAAACCTGCAGCAATGATAGTTTCAACATCTTTTTGCTGTTCGATATAGGCATAGAGGATATCGTCGAGCAGGTCATATTCAGGCAGGCTGTCCGTATCCTTCTGATCGGGTTTTAATTCAGCCGAGGGAGGCTTTCCTATAATGTTCCCGGGGATGATCTCCTCATCCCGGTTAATATACGCAGCCAGTTTATACACATCGGTCTTATATACATCTCCCAGCACCGATAATCCTCCGGTCATATCTCCATACAGGGTGCCATAGCCCACTGCTGCTTCACTTTTATTACTTGTATTAAGCAAAATATGCCCGAATTTATTGGAGTAGGCCATCAGGATGCACCCCCTGATCCTTGACTGCATATTCTCTTCGGTAATATCTTCTTCCCTTCCCTTGAAAAGGGGGTTGAGGGCTGACCGGAATTCATTGAAAACATCCTGAATACTAATGATATCAAAACCAGTTCCCAGTTTTTCGCACAGCAGCCGGGCATCTTTTATTGAATGATCCGATGAGTATTGGGAGGGCAGCAGGAGGGTATGAACGTTCTTACTTCCGAGAGCTTCAGCAGCTATTACCAGTGTGACGGCAGAATCAATACCTCCTGAGAGTCCCAGCATAGCCCTTCGGAACCCCGTTTTCCGGAAATAATCCCTGACACCCAGAACCAGGGCTTCATAGATATGAGCAATGCGCCTGTCACTATCTGCAGGAGTCTTTGCCTTCTCCGGTTTTTCTAATTCATCCAGGTCAAAACTGAAGATGGATTCACGGAAGGCATCCAGCTCATAACATACATTCCCCTGTCTGTCAAGGATCAGTGAGCCCCCTTCAAAAATCAGTTCTGTTTGCGCCCCGACCTGGTTTACATAAATGATGGGGATACTGCTGGCACGTGCATTTTCAGTGAATATCTGCCGTTTTACTTCCATCCTGTTGTGAGCAAAGGGTGAGGCGGCGATGTTAATCAGTAAATCAGGATCCAGTTTCATTAACTCGGTTACCGGGTTGATGGCATACATTCTCCGGTTTGTGAAATGGCTTTCCATGGGCTGGTCGAACCAGAGATCTTCACATATGGTCACGGCTATCTTCTTTCCCATGAAATCAAGCAAACTGAATTCCCTGTTTGGCTCAAAGTGCCGGTATTCATCAAAAATATCATAGGTAGGTAACAGGGTTTTGTGAAAAACCCGGCGGACTTCCCCCCTGTGGAGAAAGCAGGCTGAATTGAACAGGTTCTTCCCGGAAGGATTATTATTCAGAGTAGGGGTTCCGATCAGCACACCTGTATCGCCTGTTTCAGCGGCCAGGTGCTGTATTGCTTCATTACAGGAATTAATAAAAGACTTATGTTCCAGAAGATCCAGTGGGGGATAACCACATACGGCAAGTTCTGAAAATATTAGCAGGTCACAGTTATTCTGACCGGCCTTCCGGATCTCGGCAGATATCCTGGAAATATTTTCCGTAAAATTACCGATATGATAATTCAGCTGAGCTACGGTAATTATCATCCTGGTTTTGTTAACTCCGGGTTTTTCTCATGTTTGTTTCAGAACCGGATTCCCAGGCGTAAAGATACTGAACTTAGTGTTGCTTTGTAATCTTTTGTCTGTGTTATATCCAAAAAACCAGAATTATAATAGACGCCAAAAATAACAGCCGTATTTCCTCCCAGTGAATATTCAATACCTCCGCCGATGAAATAGGACATGTTAAAAATGTTAACGGCATCACTGATATTTTCATTATCATAACTCAGGTTATCCGACAATCCGTCAGCAGCAGCTTTGATATTTATATGAGTATTGATACCCGGGTGAGCCCAGAAACTGATGTATCCTATCTGGTTGGAATTCAGTTTCAGGCTCAGCGGAATGTTAATATACTGAAGCTTATAGGAAAGGATGGAACTGGCAGGGAGCCAGGCATCCTCTTCCTCGTAGTTAAAATCAAACAGGGTTGAATCCTCGTAAAACAAGGCTCCTCCGGTATTCCAGATAGATATCCCGGTTGAAAAAGCATAGTTCTCGGTAAAATACTTATCCATTACCAGGCCGGTATTGAATCCGATCCTTGATTCATCCCTTATTATAACCTTGGTATCTGCCGTCAGCCAGGATACCTGAGGCTCAAAGAACATACTGAAGCTGATTCCCTGCGATTTCACGGAGATTACGCTCAATAGCAATAGTCCGGTTAAAATATACTTCTTCATGATCATATAGATTTATTGTTACATTATTAGCATATATTTGTCCAGGTAACCATGCCAATAAGTTCATATCAAATAACAAAAGTAAGATATTAATTAAGTGCATTTCCGCACGAAAGCAGGAGTTATGAAAAACGGAATGTTAATAATTATTTCCGGGCTGTTGATCCTGTCCGCCTGCAGGAAGGATCCCTACCCGGCTAAATTCCCTGAAAGCAACCTTGATCTGGAGATCAAAAGACTGGAAAGAGACCTGTTTACTCTTGACCTGGATAGCATATCTGAGAAGATCCCCTGGTTTAATGATAAATACGGCGACTTCTTTGACCTCTACAATGTCAGGATAATTAATATAGGGGGATCAGAAATGGTGACCTATCCGCAGTATCTCACCGTATTCCTGACTGATTACGTTAATAACGAGGTATACCAGGAGACTATGGCAGTCTTCCCTGATCTCACCTGGCTCGAAGACCAGCTGAGCAAAGCATTCAGCCATTTTAATTATTATTTCCCAGACAGGCAGATCCCGGCGATTTACACGTATATTTCCCGTTTCAACCAGTCAATGGTCATTGCCGACAGCGTACTGGCCATTGGCCTTGACAAGTACCTGGGGACATACTATGAGTATTACCAGCGGGTTGGATTTCATCAGTACCTGATAAAGAATATGTACCCTGAAAAGATCCTTTCCGATTGCATCAGCAGCTGGTGTCATTCTGAATTCCTGTTCAATGACTCGATTGACAATGTCTTGACCAACATGATCTATCACGGGAAATTACTGTACCTGACCAAATCCCTGCTGCCCGGTCATCCTGATCAGTTAATTGCGGGTTTCACCGATGAGGAATTGCAATTTTGCCGGGTCAATGAAGCCATGATGTGGGAGTATATGATAGAAAACAGGATCCTCTTTATTAGTGACATGTTTACGATCAGGAAATTTGTGGATATCGGCCCTTTCACCAGAGACTTCGGCGATGCCTCTCCGGCACGTGCCGCCGTATGGATAGGATGGAGGATTGTTGAACAATATGCTGCCAGGAATCCCGGATTGTCAATGCAGCAGATCATGGATGAAAACGATTACCAGAAGATCCTTACGTTGTCCCGCTACAACCCCTTATAATTAATAAGGGTATAATATCCTGCCGCAATTCCTGATAATTAATTAGGGTATAGGATATTACGCTACATAACCCTGTGATGTCAGGCGTCATATACTATACCCTAATTAGATGATCTGATATTTAACTTCATGAAATCACACACCTGCTTTATACCCTTATTAATCTACCGCTCAGTAGCTGTCAGCTCAGGTTTAAATGTTATAATATCAGGATAAGTAAAATTGTACCTGATGTCACGAAGTTATATAGTACAATTTTACTTATCCTGATTAATTATTATAACATAAAAAACCGCCCTGCTCATCAGCACAAGGCGGTTTACCTAATTATTTCTGTACCGGATATTACTCCTCGATGATTGCTTCAACCGGACAAACATCTACACAGCTTCCGCAATCAGTGCATTTTTCAGGATCAATCACATAGATGTCTCCCTCAGCTATAGCTTCTTCGGGACATTCGTCTATACATGCGCCGCAGGCGGTACATTCATCAGTTATTTTGTGGGCCATCTTAATTGTTTTTTTGGTGATTAATGGATACAAAGTAATATAAAAATAATTATAATCCGAAAGTTTTCGGACCTGTTATTCAGACTACGGTTATTCCTGATCATCGTCATCAGCCTGCAGATATGAGCAGGCTATATATGCCATGCTGCCCATCCCTGTCAGCAAGGCATCCTCATCAATATCAAATTCAGGCGTGTGAAGCTGGGAATTGCTGAATTTATCTTCATTTTTTATACCAAGACGGTATAATACGGCAGGATATTTCAGTGAATAAAATGCAAAATCTTCTGCAGTCATCCTGATACCGAGATCACTTATATTTTCCTCTCCCAAGTAAGTTGCTGCTGCCATCCTTACCTTGCGGGTAGCCCCGGGGTCATTATTCAGGACGGGGTACCCCGGTACGATACGCAGGCTGCAGGATGCTCCCATACTTTCTGCAATGGACCGGGCTATATTGGTCATCCTTTTGTGAGCTTCCTTTCTCCAGCTTTCATCCATGGTCCTGAAAGTCCCCTCAATTGTAACGGTGGAGGGAATAACGTTTACGGCCCCGGGGGCAATGAATTTGCCAAAAGACAGGACGGT
The DNA here is from genome assembly GCA_964540005.1 of uncultured Bacteroidaceae bacterium. GTDB lineage: Bacteria > Bacteroidota > Bacteroidia > Bacteroidales > SM23-62 > CAZILN01. The sequence continues at coordinate 9,297 of CAZILN010000175.1, forward strand.
TGGAGTGGATGCTTCTGCCTGCCTGCTGACTATCTGCTGCAGGGCCACTATGATATGCGAGGCAACCAGCACAATATCAGTGGTCTCGTGTGGAAGGGCGGCATGTCCACCCTTCCCGCCGATTTCAATATATATTTCATCGCTCGAAGCCATATAGATGCCTTCCTTAAATCCAAGCTTGCCGGCCTCCAGGGAAGGAAGGACATGCTGTGCGATGATCAGTTCAGGTTCCGGATCGCTCAGTGCCCCTTCTTCAAGCATGAGTCTGGCACCACCGGGGGCTTTTTCTTCACCCGGCTGGAAAATAAGTAATACCGTACCCTCAAAGGAATCACGTAAGTCATTAAGTATCATAGCTGTTCCCAGTAAAGAAGAGGCATGGGCATCATGACCGCAGGCATGCATTACTCCTTCATTTACTGACTTAAAGGCTTTATCAGTCTCTTCCTTAATTGGAAGTGCATCAAGTTCTGCCCTTAGGGCGATGGTCCTTGAACCGGGATTTCGTCCTTCTATTTTACCAACAATCCCGGTTTTTACAAAGCCGCTGCGGTAAGGTATGCCTGCAGAGGTAAGAACAGAACAAATATATTCAGAGGTCTTGTATTCCTCAAATGACAATTCGGGATGCATGTGAAGATGCCTCCTGATTTTTACCACTTCCGGGTAAAATTTTAGAGCAAGGTCTTTTATTTGCTGAACGATAGTTATTTGTGTCATTTATCTATAATCATTTTTATTCCGACAATCAACATTAAAATCCCGAAGATCCTTTTCAGCGTTAGGCCTGTAAGATTAATTGAGATGAAGGATCCGAGCCAGGCCCCGATGATGAAAGCAATGGCCAGGATGATCGCATATTTGATATTGACATACCCTTCCCTGAAATAATTCAGGGCAGCCAGTATACCGATGGGTGCCAGCATCATTGCCAGGCTGGTGCCCTGGGCCTGGTGCTGGGTCATTCCCATTATAAAAACCAGTGCCGGTACAATTATAAGTCCGCCACCTACTCCAAGGGTTCCGGCCAGTAAGCCGCCCAGCAAACCAATAAGTAATAAGATAAGAACCTGGTAGATACTCATTTTATGGATTTTAAGGTCAGAAATCAAGGCTGAGTGAGAAATAAAAGATCCTGGGAAGGACTATATTATTTTCTATACCCCAAGCCCAGTCAAGACGGATCCAGTACCCCAGCAACATGGCGCGGACACCCGCTCCGTATCCCATAACAATGGGTTCCCTGTTGGAATCAATAGTGACCGTAATAGGACCGTTTTCAATTATTTCCGTATCATAGGCATTTACACCGCTCCAGGGATGCAGTCCGCTCCAGGCCGTGCCTATATCATAGAACCCGGCCAGCATCAGGTTATTCAGGAAACTGGAACTGAGGGGATGATTGGCAAAATACCGCACTACCGGCCAGCGCAATTCTGTATTGGCTACAGAGAACCTGTCCCCGTTGCGGATGTTCTGTGTAAATCCCCTCATGTTTGTTGACAGGGTCTGCCAGGCATAATTCTGCTCATAATCAATGGGTATGCTTTTATCGAATGTTTCCACCCTGCCGGAAAAATTATTCCAGTTATCAACACTGCCCAGGTAATATATCAGCCTGCTGTTGCCAAAAGAAGCACCGGTGGCAAACCGGTTGGCCCAGATCAGGGTCCTGTGTATTTTGATGTAATGCCTGAAATCTGCACCTATGCTGTATAGATCTGAGAACTCCCCGTTTATCTGCTGGTAGGCTTCCGCAAATACTTTGAACCGGGTCCCATTATAAAGATTGATCCCAAGGTTCCTGGTATTATCAAAAATATATGCCAGTCTCACCCCTCCCCAGATACGGGTGAATCCATCCTTGCCCAGGCTTGTCTGATCTGTTGCAAGGTATACGTTCTGATCATCACGGAGGTTGACGGAGCCTTCAAAAGCTGCCACCTGGCTGAATGGCCAGCGTAGTGTGAAATCAAGTGTTTGGGAATATACTTTCAGAATATCCTCCAGATTGTCGTTATCATCACGGACCTGCTGTTTGAATACCTGCCTGTGGTAAATGGCCCTTTTATCCAGCCTCCGTTTCAGGTCTTCAAAGCTGAAAAGGTATTCATTACTGTCGAAATCGGCTGATAACCGGATCCCCCCGATAATTTTGTAATCTTCGAACAGGTCATTGGTACCCACTTTAAAAAGCATGTTGAATCCCGGATTATAATAAACCTGTCCCCCTGTGAACATCTGGTAGGAGTCATTCAGAAAACTGAAATCAATCTGGCTGGCAAGGTAATTCGTATAAAAAGCTGTCTCATAGATCCGTGGCGGGGGCCTGACAAAACTGCTGGTATCGAGAACAAGGCTCAGGTTGTCGTTCCTGAACTTTTCATTGTAATAATTGATTTTTTCAAGCTCAAATATGTAGTTATTTATATCAATGGTTCTTTGTTCAAGGACCAGTGTATCCGCCCTGCTCGTTATTATCTTATCGTCCTGGATGTCATGAATGGCTATGGTCTCCTTACGGATACTTTTAAGACTGTCTGCCTCTGATAATTCCTGGGTTAGCTTTTTCCTGAATTCAGTATCGGTCAGGATACCCTGGAAAGTACTCCTGTCTGTCTCCAGATCTCCCGTATACATGTTATATCTCCCGTCGTTGAACAGGATCTGAGCATACTGTCCGTCATGCCGGCTGACATCCTGATCGAGTATGTTCCTCTTGTAATTGCTAATGGGATATGATCTGGTTTGATAGCGATAATGAACAGAAGTATCAATAAAGGCTACTGAACTGTCGATCCTGGCTACATACCTGTTTATCAGTCCGTTCTGATCACTGAGATAAACATACTGGTTTGTTTCTATTTTAAAAGGATATTCTTCATTCAGGAATTTATGACCGGATATCCTGTTCAGCTCTCCTGTTTTCCCGGAATAATCGATCTTGAAGATCTGGTTGGGCAGGTATTTGCTGTACAGGGGTTTTCCGGATATATAGTAATTTGTAGTATCCTCAGGGCGGTTTGAGATGAATAATATTTCCCTCGAATCGGAAATGAACTTTGGCTGGAAATCGTCGTAAATGTCGTTCGTAATCTGTTCATTGGTACCAGCCGAAATATTATGCACGTAAATATCCGCCTGTCCCCTGTTAATGGCTGAAAGGACTATTTTAAAGCCATCGTCCTTGAAGGAATAATCCAGGACTTTTTCAAAGAAGAGCAGGTTTCTGGAAGTGAGTTCTTTGGTTTCCAGGATATAATAGTTAAGCCTGATACCTCCTTCCTCTTCGGTTATAAAAGTCAGGATCTGCCCGCTTGGATGCCAGGCAATTACCGGATAGCTGTAATCAGGGATCTGGTCAAGCTTATGTTCCTTCCTGATCAGCATTTTTTGCTTCCCGGTCTGGTTATCGTAGAGCCAGATTTTATATTGCCCGGACTGATTGGTAACATAGGCAATGTATTTACCGTAGGGGCTGATCTTGATATTATCATAAACCCTTTTTTTATTGGTTCTTTTCAGCAATTTACCGGTCTGGGGCATTTCTTTGTCGGATGCAGATTCATCAAACATATTCTGGTAATAGCCCATCCAGTCGTATGAGAGGTCTTTTACAGAGAAGCCAAGTACATACAGGAATCCCGAGTTGGTATTTTTATTTATTTTCGTCAGGTAGAGGATGTTAGGTATGACAGATTCTCCGTAGGTGTCGGCAATAAATTTCCAGAATGAATGTCCGGCTTGAATGGCATCATTTCCGGTAAGCTGGTTGAACTTATCAAACCTCTCGTTCAGGATACCATCCTTAACCATGTTTTCCATCTCAAAGTCCCATTTCCGGGAGACATATGAAATGAGCCCTTTAAGATACCAGTCGGGCAGGTGTATCAGGGTTGAGTTTGTTACATTTTCCCTGAATTCATTCCCGTAGAGCATTTCATTGATAACCACTTCAGCAATAGCTGCCGAGATCTGCTGTTCAAAGCTCTTATGATCGCCGTCAAAATAGATAAATACCTTGTTCTTGATAATACGGGTAACTCCCCCTGTATTGTTATCATCCTTCCCGGTAACCAGTCCGATATTACTCTGCCTGAAATCAGTTAATTTGTTGTAAATGATGAAAATTATCCTGTTATCCAGGTCATAATCAAAAAAACTCTCAATACGTGAGATCTCTTCTGTAAGGTAGTCTGATACGTAATTGGCCAGGGCCTTTCCCTGTTGGTTGAAGTAAGTGTCAAAATTTTCATATCTGAAGAAGTACCAGTAAAAATCATTATACTGGACCCTGCTTTTTCCAAAAGACATCTGGTGTCCATAATAAAATTGTGCACTCAGATTCTGTGCTACAATAAAAAAAAGTAAGGTAGGGATCAGGTATGTTTTTCTCAGTATCGACATAGCTCCTGTCTTATCCTCTTCGCAGCAGGCCAAAGGTAAGGATTATTCTCCAATCTTATTAAGCAACCATTTTCCCCTCAGGCAAGTCTAATGAGATAAACGGGGATAATCATCACAGTTTCTTAAAAGACTGTTAAAATACTATTAAACCTGTCCGGGATTGCAAGATTAAAGTAAAATATTTATAATTTTGCATTTCGGTATATTTTTTGATTTTTATTATGTAATTCATATAATTTTAAACGTTCGGATTATGAAAAAGTATATGACCATCACAGTTCTTGCATTTCTTACCACTGCAATTCTTTTTGCACAAACGAAAGATGCCAATATCTCATTTAATGATGAGGTACACGATTTCGGGAAAATAGAAGAGGCTAACGGAAAGGTCACATACCGATTTGATTTTACGAACACAGGAAGTACCCCGTTACTGGTATCACAGGTTCGACCCAGTTGTGGCTGCACGACTCCTGAATGGAGCAAGGAACCGGTCCTGCCTGGAAAAAATGGATATGTAGCAGCTACATACGATCCCAAGAACAGGCCCGGACCCTTTAATAAGAGTATTACGGTAGTTACCAACGCCAATCCGCCGAATAAAATACTTCGCATAACCGGTGACGTAACACCCAAACCCAAGACCATAGAAGATGTCTATCGTTATGACATGGGAAAAATCCGCCTGAAGTCCAACCACCTCGGATTCTCGCAGGTTATCAGGGGAAAATCAGTTACCAAATCCATGGAGATTATAAATACTTCTGAGGAAACAGTGGTCCTTAGCTTTAACAGGGTCCCGGCACATCTGAGTGTGGTAGGAAAGCCTGCCAGGCTTGAAGCCGGACAGGAAGGGCTCATTGAAGTAACGTACAATTCAGAACTTAAGAATGACTGGGGATTTGTCAGTGACAGGATTGATATAATGCAGAACGGTGAATTTGAAGCCAGGAACCGGATGACGGTGAGTGCCAGCCTTGAGGAGGATTTCAGCGGCATGACAGCCGAAGAGAAGGCAAATGCTCCAAAAATTTCTATAGACAATAAAACTTTTGATTTCAGCGAGATAAAGCAGGGCATAAAAATTGAGCACGAATTTGCCCTGACCAATTTGGGTAAATCCGATCTGCACATTCGTAAGATCAGGGCAAGCTGCGGATGTACTGCTGTTAATCCTGCATCAAATGTTATCAAGCCTGGAGAAAGCACCACTCTGAAAGTGACCTTTAACTCGGCAGGAAAGATAGGCAACCAGAACAAGTCTATTACCCTTATTACCAATGATCCCGTAAAAACCCGCGAAGTATTATGGGTCAAAGGGACAGTGGTCAAACCATAAGAAAAATTTATTAGAAACTGAAAAGGGCTTTCCTGACGAGAGCCCTTTTTTTTAATACAATTCATAAGGTATGATATTACAGACTAATCTTAAACATATTGCATCGGCTGCAGAACTGGAAGATATGATCAGTTCTCATAAGAATGTAATTGTCAGCTGCGGACGAATGGGACCTATGTGTGTCCCGGTCTACCAGGCAATGATTGAACTTAACAACAAATATCCGGCTGTAAGCTTCTGCGACATGGCATTCGATAACCAGGATGCCTATACAATCAAAAAACTTCCTGAATGTCGGGGATTTATGGGCTTGCCGTTCACAGTGTATTACCGGGACGGCAAAGTAGTAAAAGCCACTTCAGGTTTGCAGAGCAAAGAGCAGGTCAGAGAAATTCTTGACCGTGAGTTCGTATAAAAACCGTCTTTTTATGGAGATCATCCAGGGTTTCCCTACCTTCGTGATATGTCTTCCATCAATAAGGATTCAGTAAAAAAATATAAACAGCATAAGAAGAAGATTCTGAGTGCTGATGCTTACCTTGAAGGTATACTTGCACAGGACAGGAATATCCTGGCCCAGGCCATTACCCTTATTGAAAGCAATCTGCCTGAACACCAGGCCCTGGCGAGGGAGCTGCTGGTCAGTTGCCTTCCGCATTCAGGCAAGTCATTGAGGGTGGGGATCACCGGGGTCCCGGGGGTGGGTAAAAGCACATTTATTGAATCCTTTGGAAGTTCCATTACCTCCTTTGGACACAGGTTAGCCGTCCTGGCCATAGATCCCAGCAGTGACAGGTCCAAAGGGAGCATCCTGGGTGATAAGACCAGGATGGAGTCCCTGGCCGCAGATTCATCCGTTTTTATAAGGCCTTCACCTTCGGGTGGTTCACTGGGGGGAGTTGCCAGGAAATCCCGTGAAACCATTATTCTGTGTGAGGCTGCCGGATACGATGTTATTGTCATAGAGACAGTCGGAGTCGGCCAGTCCGAGACCAGCGTTCATTCAATGGTGGACTTTTTCCTGCTGCTGATGCTGGCCGGGGCAGGAGATGAACTCCAGGGGATCAAGCGCGGGATCATGGAAATGGCTGATGGCATAGCTATTACCAAGGCTGATGGCGAAAATATCAGAAAGGCGGAACAGGCAAAAACAGAATACAAAAATGCCTTGCATTTATACCCACCTGCTGAATCCGGCTGGATTCCGGAAGTCCTTATCTGTTCCGCAATAAAAAACCAGGGAATCACCAACATATGGGAGCTTATTAACCGTTACCATGACTATGCCACAGATTCCGGTTATTTTCAGAAGCGAAGACAGGAGCAGGCCCGCTATTGGATGCATGAATTCATCAAGGATAGCCTGAAATCCCATTTTTATAATTCTCCGGGAACCAGGGAGCGGATAAGGGAGCTGGAAGAAAAATTGCGCGATTCCCGTATCAGTTCATTTTATGCAGCTGAGGAACTGCTCGGGAAATACTTCAAAAACATCCTGCCTTAGCTTTCTTTCCATTTCTGCAATATTTTTTTGATGGGCCAACAAAAAAATTGTTATGTTTGGCGATTCGTAACAAACGACCTTGTTATTATTTAATTATAAGGATTTAAACTTGTGAAAAAGCTTTGCTTCTTAATATTCATTCTAGCTGTTCTGGCAGCCTGCAGCCAGAAACCAAAATATACCATTACCGGCAGCCTTGAAGATATTACTTCAGGCTGGATATTGCTCGAACAAAGGGTAGGCAATGACATGGTGATCATCGACTCAACTGAGATTATCGACGGCAGTTTCAGCCTGAGCGGATCAGTAGCCGTACCGGAGCTTTATTACATGAGAATAGCGGATAGAAGAGGACGGCTGTTATTCTTCGTGGAAAATTCGGAGATAATTGTCACCGGCCATGCAGACAGTCTGTACACTGCTGAGATCACCGGTTCAGCTGTCCAGGATGAATATGAGGCATTTAATGCAGAGATAGCTCAGGTTGCCGACATGATCAGGTCATTATCAGATGAATACAGGGTAGCCCGGCAGGCAGAGGATGAAGAAAAAATAGCCTGGTTGGAAGAGCAATATGATGAACTGGATGCAAAGCTAACGGAAATACAGGATGACTATGTCTCATCCCATCCGGCATCATTCATCAATCCGGTGATCATAATGAACAATTCCTATGGTACGGACGCAGAGGAGCTGGAGGCAAAACTGCTTGGACTGGATGAAAGCCTGGCAGGATCCCGGATTCTGAAGGAATTATGGGAGAGGGTTGAGATATTGAAGGATGTTGCTGTCGGACAGATAGCTCCTGATTTTACCATGAACGATCCCCAAGGGGTCCCTGTTGCCCTGTCCAGCCTGAGAGGGAAGATCCTACTCCTTGACTTCTGGGCTGCCTGGTGCGGTCCATGCCGGAGGGAGAACCCAAACGTAGTGGAAGCATACAACAGGTTCCATGATAAGGGGTTTGATATCCTGGGTGTATCGCTTGATGATAATAAAGAAGACTGGCTGAAAGCCATCGAAGATGATATGCTCACCTGGAACCACGCATCTGACTTGCAGGGCTGGTCCAATGCAGCAGCTGTACAATATGGGATACAGGGCATCCCGGCCAATTTATTGCTTGATAAAGATGGCAGGATCATAGACAAAAACCTCAGGGGCGAAGACCTGCATACCAGGCTGGCAGAACTCCTGGACTGATAATTATTGCTTAGCGTTTAATTCATACCGGATCCAAAGAACCATAATTAGTATTTCGAAGGTCTCAAAAATGACTCAATAAAAGGGCTATTATCTGCTTCTGAAATCCTATTTACGTTATTCTTGTTTTACTTGGCCAGGATCCGGCAGATTACAGTTCAATACATAATTCCTACGGTTCATAACTTTTTATTTTTCTGTACCGGAATTTCTTAGCAATATTGCTGCAGAAACTTCGAACTTTCAACTTTCGAACATGAAACTTTCGAACTTAATACCTGAGTTATGAATCGTACGAATACTATATCTATACTTCTTACAGGCACATTATTATTCACTTCCCTGTCTCTATCCGGAGCCTCCATTGATGTTTCCTCCTGGATAACCGCTCCATCATATGATACCAGCAAAACGGCCAGGCATTTCAGCATTTCGGTTTCAGGGAACTCCCTCCGGATCGTTAATGGCATCAATTCATATGATATACAGTATAATGGTGAAATAGTGCTTACTGATGACGACAGGGGCATTAAGTCCATCACACCGGGCGGCTACCTGGAAATCAGCATGAAATCCTTCGGTAATTCCCGGGAGTTAAATGTTAAAAGTGATTCAAAAGCAAAGCTCACATACACCTTCTACGAAGGCCGGAAAGAGGTTCCCTTTGACCCGGATGGTAAGAAATGGCTGGAGGAAAACCTGCCTGATATCGTCCGCTCATCAGGATTAGCTGCAGAATCCCGCACAAAAAGGATATACAGCAGTGCCGGTATAGATGGATTCCTGAATGAGATTTCCAAACTTTCAGGGAGCAGGGTTAAGGCTATATATTTCCGGGCCCTGTTAGACAATCATGAACTCAGCTCTGTGGAACTGTCGCGTGTTGCAGAAAGCATAGGTTCATCTGTAAATTCAAGTACGGAGCAGGGGAGACTCTATCGTGATTACTCCGGCATGTTCCTCAAAGATAACCGGACAGCCGAATCATATTTTAACGGAATCTCCAGGATCTCATCGAATACTGAACACGGATCGGTACTGCGATCCATAGACTTACCTGTGGATTTTACCGATGTCCGTATTGTTGAATCCTATTTTGGCGGGGTGGATAAAATGAGCAGCAGCACCGAGATCGGCCGGGTCCTGCGAAATCTTACCGCAACCCAGCAGCTTGGTGATCAGGCCTATACCAGGTTTTTCCAGAGTGCCGGCAAGATATCGAGCAGCACCGAATCAGGATCGGTTCTTCGCTCGGTCAGTACCATAAATTTCGAAAATTCAGGGGTAAGCGAAGCCTTTTTTGCAGCGGCGGATCGTATCAGCAGCGATACAGAGACCGGTCGCGCCCTGAGGCATGTCCTGCAGACCCAGGACCTGAGTGATGAAGCACTTGTAAGGCTCCTTCAGAGCTGTACAAAAATATCCTCTAGTACTGAACAGGGCTCGGTTTTGAGGAAAGTCGACAATACGGCCCTGGATAACAGGGAGGTTAGTATCGCCTATTTTGCCGCTGTCGACCATATTTCTTCAGATACCGAAGCCGGCCGTGTCCTGAGGTATGTTAGCGAAAATACCGGACTGAGTGATGAAGCTATGATAGGTCTGCTTGGGAGCTGCAGGAAAATGTCCTCGAGTACCGAACAGGGATCTGTACTGAGAAACATTCAGAAGCTGAACACGGGGAATAAAGAGGTCATACTGGCTTATTTCAACACCCTCAACCGTATCTCATCGGACACTGAAAAAGGAGCAGTGGTACGAAATTTTCTACAGAACGAAGATATTAATGAAGCCGTTCTGGTCGCTGTATATTTCAGCGCAAGTAAGATGAGCAGCAGCTCTGAGGCGGGTTCTGTTCTGCGCAGCTCAGTTCCCTTCTTCATTGATAATGAGAAAGTAATTGAGACTTTCGTAGTAGCGGCTGACCGGATATCAAGCGATATCGAACACGGGCGCGCACTAAGGGAACTGGCAGGAAAGGAAAATCTCAGTGCCAATGCTATAAAAGGGATACTCATGAGTGCAAAAAAAATAAGCTCCTCAGCGGAGAAAGGAGCAGTTTTACGATCACTGGCCCCGAAAATTAAGACAGGTGAGGATGACCTTAAGGATCTGTATATGGAAGTAGCCGGAACGATCTCATCGAGCACGGAATATCGCCGTGCTGTAGAGGCTGTAATGTAAACGTACCATACTCACTTATACCTTTCATAAGTTTTGTATGCGGGAGTTGTAAAAGAAAAAACTTACTTTTAGATCTCCCGTTATTTATTAGATACCATGTATCATGAATCGGAGGACCCTCTGGAGGAGTCTCATCATAAGCACCCTGTTTGCTGCAGTGCTTTTCTCATACCTGGTCTATAGCGAATCGGGACGGATCAGCTTAGAGGGGAACTCAAGGTATGTATTGATATACCTGGTCATACTATGCAATGCCGGCGCATTGTCCCTTATAGGTATAACCGGAAAACTTGACCGGAGAGCCGGGACCAATATAAGTGTTCAGAACCGGTTCCTGGCTACCCTGCTGGTGAACCTGATATTTACGGTATTATTTTCAATAGTCTCGGCCTGGGTATATTTTGAGTTGTTTCACCGGGACCAGAAAGCAGGGGAGTTTTTTATCCTTTACTCGGATATCAGCATAAAACTGACCATCATCCTGGTTCTGTCAACCATCATCTATACCCTGGCAGATTTCGCCATGTTTGCTATCAGGCGCTTCTATATGCTGCGGCTTGAGGCGGAGCAGGTGAGGCGCGAACAGATGAACCTGCAATTCGAAGCATTGAAAAGCCAGCTCAGGCCCCATTTCCTTTTTAACTCCTTTAATACTGTTTCCTCCCTGATTTACCGTAATGCCAGGCAGACTGAGGAATTTATCAGGAACCTGACAACTACTTACCGGTCGGTTCTGAGGAATTATCAGCACGAACTGATCCCCCTGGATGAGGAGATGAAAATGGTCAGGGCATATTCTCACCTTATGTCTGTCAGGTTCGAGAACATCTACAATGCAGAAATTAATGTTGAGGATAAACTGGCATTCATGGTTCCCCCCCTGAGCGTACAGATGCTCCTCGAGAATGCCGTTAAGCACAACCAGCTGAGTCCTGATGATCCCCTGCATATAAGCGTATTCATTGAAGGGAAGTATATAATCGTAAGAAACAATTATATTGGCCAGCCCGGATATGTCAGGGTAGATAATGATCTGGTGCAAAACCCGGTCAATGAGAAACGGGTACCCGGACTCGGACTGGAGAACATACGCAGGCGTTATAAATTTTTGGCAGGGAAGGAGATCATCATCAGGAAGAATGACTATTTTTCAGTCAGTCTTCCGCTTATTGATGCATAAGGTGAAAGAGAAGATATTTATACACAGTATTATTTTCAGGCTGGTTTATCCGCTGGTGATAGGCCTGATAGCCTACCTGGTCATCTTGATGGTGTTTGACAGCCTGGACCAGCTTTCTGAAAATTTTTTCAGCCAGGAAGCGCTTAGCCTGGTAATAATTGCCTATCTGCAGTCTGAGCTATTTGTTATTCTTATACGGTTCCTGAACCGCCGGCTGCAATTTGAATCTGGATATAATGCCAGGATGATTGCCCAGTTTGCCGGCAGTGCTTTAGTAAGCATCCTTTTAACCAGTATGCTCCTGCTTGCTTATTTCAAATCTTTTTTCGGATCCTACAGTTACCTGCCGGAACTGATTGCCATCAACCTTGTATTCCTGATGATTTCTATCCTCTACCAGCTGTACTATGTAAGCATCTATTACCTGTACAGGCACAAAAACCTGGTTTTTCAACAGGAGCTTGAAATAAAGAAGAACCTGGAAATTGAGCGTGATGCTTTCCTGAATGAGATCAATCCAAAACTGCTGTTCAGTTGTCTTGAATCCTTAATTTCACTGGTATATACCGATACTAAAAAAGCGGATGACTATATTGGGAAATTATCGCGGCAATACCGCTATCTTCTTGACAGTAAAAGAAATGAACTGGTAAGTTTCAGTGAGGAAATGGAGATGGCCGGCAACCTGGTCGATTTAATGAACCTGAGATATTCAGATGCTATTCACCTGCGCAATAATGCCGGTGGGGATATTGTATCAGGACAGGTAGTTCCGGGTACACTGGGTATCCTTATAGAGAATGCAGTAACGCAAAGCATAGTAAATCCTTTACAGCCACTGAATCTGGAACTGAAGAATAGCAATAATGAAAGCCTGATCTTCTCCTATCCGGTCCAGGATTCACTTCTGGAGCATGAAGGCAACAGGAGCGGATGGAAGACCCTGCAGGCTTCGTACGAGTATTATGCATCTGGAGCCCTGGAACTGAAAAAAACAGGTGATCATTACCAGGTTGAGATACCTGTCCTGATGGTCCTGGATGACTGAACAGGTTCAATTAAATAACTTAAACTTATACCCGTGAACGTTCTGATCATAGAAGATGAAAAACCTGCCTCAGAAAAGCTGGCCCTTCTGCTGAGAAGGTATGATTCCGAAATCACCATCCGGGAGGTACTTCCATCTGTTGCATCCTCTGTTGAATGGTTCCGTGATGAGGGGAATACTGCAGATCTGATATTTATGGATATCAGGTTGTCTGACGGACTCTGTTTTGATATTTTCAGGGAAGTAAGCATCAGGACCCCGGTAATTTTTACTACTGCCTATAATGAATATGCCCTGCAGGCCTTTAAGGTCAATGCCATTGATTACCTGCTGAAACCGGTATCCTATGATGAGCTGTATAAAAGTATGGAAAAACTGGCCAGCCTGAGGGAAAACCTGGCTGATGTTAAGAGCCGTATCAGGACAGAAGAACTGAACAAGCTGATAAGTCATTTCAGCAAGAACTACAAGAGCCGGTTCATGATCAAGATCGGTGAACATATCCGGTCCGTTAAAACAGATGATATATCCCTGTTTTTTGCCGATGGGCGCCATGTTTTTGTCCTGACAACTCAGGGCAGGGAATATTTAATTGATTATAAGATGGAAGAGCTTCCTGAACTGCTGGACCCTGAGCAGTATTTCAGGCTAAACCGTACCTTCATCGTTAATATCAATGCCATTAAGGATGTTATTGCCTATTCCAACACCCGTTTGAAAGTCCTGTTACACCAGTCTGTGGATAAGGAACTGATAGTCAGCAGGGAAAAAGTGGTATATTTCAAACAATGGTTCGGGATGAGGTAATATCCCATACCCGTGTCAATTTGTTGTTAATTGGTCCGCCTGTGTTCAAACTGCCCGCTCTTTTTAATATCTTTGAAAAAAATCTTCAAATGAGAGCGAAGCGTATGCATTCGTTCTAAAAATATTAATCTTATGAATTACGATCTTATAGTAATTGGCAGCGGACCAGGAGGTTATGTAGCTGCCATCAGGGCTGCCCAGCTGGGCATGAAAGTAGGAGTGGTGGAAAAAGAATCCCTGGGTGGTATCTGCCTGAACTGGGGGTGCATCCCGACTAAATCCCTGCTGAAATCAGCCCAGGTATATGATTACATGAAACATTCCGGGGATTACGGAATTGCCGTGGAAGGGACTGTGAAACCGGATTTTAAGAAAGTTATTGAACGGAGCCGCGGTGTGGCTGATGGTATGAGCAAGGGCATACAGTTCCTGTTCAAGAAAAATAAGATCGAATCAATAATGGGATTCGGGAAACTGACTTCCGGTAAGACTGTTGAGGTCACTTCCTCCGATGGTAAAAAGGAAGAGCATAACGCAGAGCATATAATACTGGCCACCGGTGCCAGGTCCCGCGAACTCCCCAATCTCAAACAGGACGGCAAGAAGATAATCGGTTACAGGGAGGCTATGAACCTTCCGGAACTGCCCGGATCCATGGTAGTTGTCGGTTCGGGAGCCATTGGTAGCGAGTTTGCCTATTTTTACAATTCGATGGGCACACAGGTGACCCTGGTGGAATTCCTTCCCAACGTGGTACCGCTCGAAGATGAGGAAGTATCCATACTACTGGAACGATCATTTAAAAAGGCCGGGATGAAAGTAATGACCGGCTCAACGGTTGAGTCAGTCGATACATCAGGGAATAAGTGTAAGGTCCGGATCAAGACCAGTAAGGGATCGGAAGAAACGGAAGCAGATATTGTCTTCTCTGCAGTGGGTATAACCCCCAACCTGGAAGGTATTGGGCTGGAGGAACTTGGTATAGCCATGGAGAACGGCAAGATAAAGGTAGATGAGTATATGCGGACCAGCCTGGAAGGTGTGTATGCCATAGGCGATATAGTCCCGGGTCCCGCCCTGGCACACAAGGCATCGGCCGAAGGGATACTATGCGTCGAAAAGATAGCCGGTAAGAATCCGCCGCCCCTGAACCATCTGAGCATCCCGGGATGTACCTATACCTCACCGGAAGTGGCCTCGGTCGGTTATACCGAGAAAGCCGCCAGGGAAGCCGGTTATGAAGTGAAAGTGGGTAAATTTCCCTTCTCTGCCTCCGGTAAGGCAAATGCAGCCGGGCATAAAGAGGGTTTCGTCAAGCTGATCTATGATGACAAATATGGGGAATTGCTGGGTGCCCATATGATAGGATACAATGTTACCGAGATGATTGCTGAGATTGTTGTAGCGAAAAATCTCGAGACCACCGGATTTGAAATGATCAAGTCGGTGCACCCGCATCCTACCATGTCTGAAGCCATCATGGAGGCCTCTGCAGCGGCCTATGGGGAGGTGATACATATCTGATAATCCTTCCTGACCTGAAGATTCCTGCAGCATCCCCTTGATTTTCCCGAATACTTGACATAACTTTATTAGCGTAGCATTTCCTTTCACCGGTACCGTACGTATAACACCCGGTTATGAAAACTCATGTATACCTTGCCCTCATGTTTCTGGCTGCAAACCTGTACCCCATCCGGGAAGTATATGCACAACCCTTTAGTTTTTCTGAGATAAGGGAGAACCTGCTGATGCACCGTCCACAAACCGGGGACCAGCAGATAAGGGAAAATTCCTTCTATAGTATTGATGGAATGGTGCTGTCATCCTATGCGCAGTATCACGATGAAGTATTAGGGTTTTACCGCTTCATGCATAATAAAGCCATGATAGAGATCAGAACGGAGATTGTAGAGGAGGGTGCTACCGTCTGGCAGATCTATAATCATGGATTTATTGTAAAAACAGCTTCCGTTTTGCTGGGTTTTGACCTGTATGATTTTTACGGATCTGCCGGCCTTCAGAACCTGGCCGATTCACTGGACGTGCTCTTTATATCTCATGAGCATGAAGATCATTTATCTCCGGCGCTGATACAGGCCATGGAAGATCTCGGTAAACCTGTTATCCATAGCTATACTCTGACAGGTGGTAATTTATGTAATACAATCAATGTGGGTGACAGCATCAATGAAGTAAACCTGCATATTACCCAGCACCTGGGATTACACAGTATTACCACTCAGATGTTTGAGGTAGTTACCCCGGAGGGGATCAAGATATTTCATACCGGGGATAATCAAACCTCTGAAACACTTCCTGAAATAGAGGATGTTGACATTCTTCTGCTGAATGCCTGGGTAAACGAGTCGGGATGGACCTCACATATTGAGGGTTCACGCAATGCAATTGCCAAAATAAATCCCAGGGTAACACTGCCGGGCCATATTCTGGAACTGGGCCACCTGGGCGGTTATATTGTGCCCTATACCGATGTTTTAACGGTAGACGATATTGACCTGGGATCTGAAGTATATGTGCTGGCCTGGGGCGAAAGGTATCATTTTCCCAATTCTTCAAATGACAGCATCAGGCCCCATCCCGTAGCCGATCCGACAGTTACGGTTACAGACGATTCCATAATGGTCTCCTGGGATCCGCCCCCGCTGGCAGAAGACAGGGAGAGCGCCTCCTTTTACAGGCTGATACGGAACAAACCGGGAGGATCTGTTATCAGGGGAAGGCAATATGATTTTAAATGGGATACCATTGGGAGGTACCCCTTGCGGATATACTCCTACGATGCCTGCGGGAACCAGAGCCTTGCCCCCCTGGAATTTGAAATCACTGTACCTGATGTCAATTATCCTCCCCGGATTGAAGGTCATTATCCTTTTTCTGATGACACGGTCGACATGTATTCAGGAGTATCAAGGGTATTTTCTGCAGAAGCCACAGATCCGAACAGTGATGTGCTGGACTATTCGTGGGAATTTGACGGCAATCCGGTCCAGGACGAGACATCCGATATATTCATATATGACTACAGCCGGATCGATACCGGCATGCATCAGCTGGCTGTTACCGTTTCAGACCGGCACCTGTCAGTGGAGATAACCTGGATGATATCCCATCACAACCGGACAGCGATCATAGATAACTCCGATACCTTAATGTACTCGGAAGATGGAAGCTGGAATGATTATTCAGATAAAGATGCCTACAACGGAACAGTCAGGTTCAGCTACCTGGAAAATATAGGCGACCGGGCCACTTACCGGTACTATCCTGAACTGGAAGGTAAATATGATGTCCACATATACATTCCTTTTATCCCGCAGGGCTTGGGTACGGCTGAATACCATGTATTGATCAATGATGAGCCGGTTGATACGGTGAAACTGAACCAGGATGCCAGTGTTGGTAAATGGAACGAACTCGGCCGGTATTTTTTCCCGGGGGATGCAGAGGTTCAGATCGTAGTGCTCATCACAGGCCTGACATGGACCGGCGTTTCTGTTATGACGGATGCTGTAAGGTTCACATATGCAGGAGAGCCTTCCGGTATCGGGACAGGTAAAATGGGATCCTTCAAAGGGTATGCTTCACTGGAATGCTTTCCCAATCCGTTCAGCGAATCCACTGCACTATCATTCGAAAATATTACCGGATATTCATATATTCTTTACCTTGTTAATATTACCGGCAAGGTGGTCAGGATACAGGAAAATATTACAGGATCAGAATATTTACTCTTCAGAGAAAAGCTGCTGAAGGGATTCTACATGGTTGAACTCAGGGGTCCTGTGGTTTACCGGGGAAAAATAATAATCGAATAAAAATGAAACGAATATGAAAAGATCAATTATGAAAAGATCAATTATTTCATTCGAGAAACAAATAATTTTATCAGTACTGCTGCTGTTTTGTGCCTTGAGCGCATCAGGACAGGGATACCTGGAAAAATCTGTTCATATATGGGGAGAATTTTTTTCAACCAATTTCGTTGTGGACGGGCAGGGGAATTTGTTCCTGACCGGTACTTTTGAAGGCCCCGTTTATGTAGGCAGCGAGGATAACCTGATAAGCCCGTTTGACAGCAGCGATTCGTTTATCATGAAGTTCGATTCCACCGGGGAAACGCTATGGAACCTGATGCTGACCGGTGCAGGCGCGGAGGATATTTGGGATTTTGATGTGGATGAAGAAGGCTATTGTTATTTTCTGGGCAATTTCGACCAGACCCTCCAGTTTGATGATGTTGATCTTGATGTCGGGTACCAGGGGGAAGACTTCCTGGCCAGGCTGGACAGGGACGGGAAGCTCAGTGCGATGAGGCGGGGAACAGAGAACGGCCGGCGTACCTCAGTGAAGAGCATAGCCCTGAATTCGGCAGGTAAGCTCTGTGTTACCGGCTATCATGACGGTACAGCTCCTTTTGGAGAAGAGAGACCCGATTACCCTGAACCTGAAGATGACGATTATTATCAATTCCTTTGCCTGATGGATAATGAGTTTAATGTGATCTGGAATATATCGGTTCTGTCTTGGGTCGGGGCAGCAGAACCTGACCTGGAGGATAATATCCTGTTTACAGGAAAAATTAGCAGTTCACTTGTTTTACCGGATACTACCATCACTGCTTCCCAAAGCCTGTTCCTGGGTAAACTTGACCCGGATGGGAACCTTATCTGGATTAAGACCTACGGAACCAGCGAGCACTCCGGTGGATTCCATAAAGTTTTCGTTGACAGCAAAAACAATGCCTATTTTATTGGTGAAGGTGAGGGGTCTTTTTATTTTCCTGATACAACTGCGGCCTCGCAGTGGTCCGCTGTCATTGCTAAATTCAATGAAGAGGGGGAATATCTCTGGAGCATAAAACCGGACCTGAGATTTTATACCTATGTAGTAGACAGTAAGGGATTTCTCTATGCATCATATTATTCCTCTGAACCTTTTACATCCGAGGAAGGTTTTGTCATTTTTGATCCTGAGGGCAATATGGTTTTTAAACAGGTTTTCGAGGAGATAGAGATCCTGGGGCTTTCCATAGGAAATCAAGGCGAAATTTTCTATTACGGCACCTTCAGTGATGATATCATCATCGATGATGAGCTGCTCACCCCGGGAAGCGGAAAGAACTCCCTGATGGGCCGTCTTAAGACAGCGGAGATGATTGCTGCAGGAGGGACTGAACAGATCAGGCAGGCCGAACAGAATGCAGGCAGCTTCCTGTACCCGAATCCTGCAACTAAGAGCATCACTGTCAGGGGGGACGGAAAAGTAAAGATCACAGTTTATGAGATCTATAGTATTGCCGGCAGCCTGCTCCGATCAGGGACGCCGGAGGGGAATGTCATCGAATTACCTGGACTTAAGCCCGGGGTGTATATGATCAGGGTGAAGACCTCTGAAGGCCCGCTAACCGAAAAGCTTATCATTTACTGATAATAATAATCTATCAGAAGGTAATCATCGGTATCTGCAACATTGGATCGCAGCATCAGCCTGACCATGGTCATGGATGTATCCCGGACGCTTGAAAGATCAAAGTAAAGGTCCTCCGTGATCAGTGCTTTACAGAGATCCCCGTTGGCATTATGCGAGAGCAGGAGGCTTCCTGAATATTGGGAAAGTATGGGCAAATGTTCATAGTACAGGGTGAACCCATGCTCCTTACAGCCACCCCCGTAACTTACCCGGATCTTCAGGCAGTCACCGGTAATCTCACCGCCCAGTATATTACAGGGATCGGAAGGAAGCGCACTATCTCTATACCAGTTATCATCAAGTACAATTGACTGACATACAGGAAGATCAAATATTTCCGGGGATTCCTTTTCACAGGAAAAACAAAGGACAGGAAGCAATATCAGTATGACTCTTCTCATAACATAATATTAGATGGCAAGAACTTCAATTTGGTTGCGTGACGCAACCATCTCCTGACGGGAATCATCTTAGTATCAAAAATGGCAGGCTTTTTGTCCACCAATTATTAGTATCTTTAAAACAGATTTAACTCATTTTCAAATACTTGGTGGACCAGATTGATGAAATACTGAAAGGATGTCTATCCGGTGACAGGAAGAGTCAGGAACATCTGTACAAGATGTTTTCTTCCCGAATGTTCGGATTGTGCCTGCAGTATTCGAATAATTATGATGATGCAAAAGACATTTTACAGGATGGGTTCATTAAGGTGTTTCAGAAACTGAAGCAATTTGATAAAAGGGGATCATTTGAAGGATGGGTAAGGAGGATAATGATCAATACTGCCCTTGAACGCTACAGAAGCCAGACACGTTTATACCCCTTAACGGAACAGGATGTGAGAAGAGAGGATCTGATATATGAAGAAGTATTTGAAAAACTGACAGCACGCGACCTGGTTAAGCTCATGCAGGAACTGCCCCCGAGGTACAGGATGGTTTTTAACCTGTATGCCATTGAGGGTTATACACATAAAGAGGTCGGTGATATGATGGGGATCTCGGTTGGGACATCGAAATCCAACCTGTCAAGGGCCAGGCAGATACTTCAGGAAAAAGTAAAAAGATATTATAATTCAAACGAGAACATAAGCTGAGCTGGAAATGGCTGAAAGAAGAAAACATATTGATAAAGCCATCAGGACAAAACTGAAGGATTACCACGAGGCAGCCCCTGCGGAAGTATGGGAAGGCGTAGCGGATCATCTGGCGGAGGAAAAAAGGAAGGTTAGGGTGTTCTGGATCACGAGGATTGCAGCAGCTGCTGTCGTTGTTGTCATGGCCGGATCAGCCTGGCTGTTGATGAGGAATAATGAAGACCGGACTCTGAGCCAGGATGAGAGGGTCACACAGGAAGTAATTACTGAGCAGGAACAGACTGAGGAGCAGTCAGACATGCAAGATGAAGAAGTTGTACAATCAGACATGCATCAGGAAAAAGTTACGCGATCAGACATGCAACCAGCAGAAGTTCTAAAGGCAGACATGCTACAGGCAGAAGGACTGCAGGCATTGGAGCAGCAAGCCGATAAACAGCAGGCACAACCACTGCTGATTGCCTCTGATTTGGAAAGCGGTGAACCGTCCGCCGGGCAGGAACCGGATGCTGCAATCCCGCTGACAGCAAGCGATATTGCCAATGTGGAGGCAATGTATATAGCAGCACTGGATCCGGGCATCAGTAAGGATAAGCCGGGGGAAATCTTAAGGGAGAACAGAATATATTCACGGGTGATCCCGGAGGAAAAGGATCAATCCGAAGGCATAGTGTTAATTGATGAAACCACGGATACTGAAGAAGCTTCAGGTAGCAAATGGGCCCTGGGCACCCAGATTTCTCCGGTATATTCTTACCGCGACCTGGGAGGGTCCTCTTCCCCTGGAGGCCTTTTTGCCAGGGCAGATGCTGCCACGGCTGCATCAAACAGCACTTTTAACGCGGTCGAATCAGGAATGATGGCTTACTCGGGTGGCATAAACCTGAACTATCAGCCGGGTGAGAGGCTGACTATACAATCAGGACTTTATTACTCCAGGATGGGCCTGGCAGTCGATCATGCCTACCTGGCCCCCTATTTTCAGAATGATATGAACCTGGCAGAGACATTAAAGTACCAGTCCATATCCAATTCCTCTGGAACAATAGTTACGGGTGGCTCCCCGGCCAGTCCCAACTCAGCAGTTGATTACTACACAACAAACTGGGCACCGGGAAGAGAAGCAATCGATTATTCCAATCAACCTGTTTACGGTCAGCTGAATAACCAGATTAACAGCGGTCAGGTAGAACAACAATTTGAGTACCTGGAAGTCCCTATGATCCTTAAATACAAGATGGTGGACCGTCGTATAGGGTTCAACCTGCTGGGTGGTATGACGACCAATTTCCTTATTGGCAGTGATGCCTACTACGTTGAAAACAGCAACAGGGAAAGGATCGGGGAAACTACTGATATAAAGAAGGTAAATTACAGCAGCCTGGTCGGTGTCGGAATGGATTATAAGCTTTCTGAGAGGTTTCAGCTGAACTTTGAACCTTTTTTCAAGTATTACCTGAATTCCATCAACCTGTCCTCCGCGATTAAATCCCGTCCTTATTCAATAGGTATATATACCGGGATCAGCTACCTGTTTTAATAAATTCTGTTCACGATCTTCCCCAAAAAAACGCTATTTTTGTATGTTTGGGCTTGCCTGAAAAAGAATAATTGTATCACTTTTAAAATAAGAACATGGATAGCAAACGAATTGGGTTCAACAGGATCACTTTTTCCATTTCATTGATTATGTTCCTCTCATCCCTGGTTTTCTTTTTTATCGGGGCTGGAACAAACAATGAGGACAGTATGAATACGGATGCAAAGATCAAGGGGAAGTACGTGATTACACCTGTGGACCTGCCCGAAGAACTTGATTTTGCCGGAGAGGCTGTTCCCCTGGATAATTTTGATATCAGGGAGAGCCTTGACAGGGAACTGATGGTGAATACTTACTGGCATTCACATACCCTGTTGCTGATAAAAAGAGCCAACAGGTTCTTCCCCCTTATTGAAAAGATACTTAAGGAGAATGGCCTGCCTGAGGACCTGAAGTATATAGCCGTGGCTGAAAGTGACCTGGAAAATCTTATCTCACCGGCCGATGCAGTAGGATACTGGCAATTTCTCGAAGGAACAGCCAGGGAGTTCGGACTGGAAGTGAACGATGAGGTGGACGAGAGATATCATATGGAAAAAGCTACTACAGCCGCCGGTAAATACCTCAGGCAATCTTATGAAAAGTATGGAAGCTGGACCATGGCTGCTGCTTCATATAATGCAGGGAGATGGGGTGTGGAACGCCAGATAGAACGGCAGGGAGCCGATTATTACTATGATCTGCTGCTGAACAGCGAAACCGGCCGTTATATCTACAGGGTACTTGCTCTCAAACTCATTCTTTCCGATCCTGAAAAATATGGGTTTGTATTGGAACAGGAGGACCTTTACCCCCTTATTCCATGTTATGAAGTGACCATTGATACCCCGGTTGAAGATTTTGCCCGGTGGGCTGCCAGGTATTCGATTAATTATAAGATCCTGAAATATTTCAATCCCTGGCTGAGGGATACCCATCTGACTGATCTGAACGGAAAAAGTTATTATGTTATGATCCCTGAATCGGGTTACCGGAATTTCAGACTGAGTGCTGATCTGTCAGACTGATCATTAATGCCTGCTGCAGTTGCCGCAGTAAAAAGAAGGAAATGCCCCGAAAAGTCTCACCATATATTGACAACGAGGAGGAGCAATACATCAATGTGCTCGGGGCCAGGGTGCATAACCTTAAGAATATTGATGTTAAGATACCCAGGTACAACCTGACTGTTCTTACCGGTTTGAGTGGAAGCGGAAAATCATCGCTGGCCTTTGATACCATTTATGCAGAAGGGCAGCGACGCTACCTTGAGACCATGTCCTCCTATGCGCGCCAGTTTCTTGGGAGCATGGAGCGGCCTGATGTCGATAAGATATCCGGACTGAGCCCGGTCATATCCATCGAGCAGAAAACAACTTCCAGAAATCCACGCTCGACTGTTGGCACCATTACTGAGATCTACGATTTCCTGAGGCTGCTGTATGCCCGTATTGCCGATGCCCATTCTTATGTGAGCGGTGAAAAAATGGTCAAGTATACCGATGCACAGATCATAAACCTGATAACCGGACAGTACAGGGATAATAAAATAATGATCCTGGCACCCCTGGTGAAGGGAAGGAAAGGTCATTACCGCGAATTGTTCGAGCAGACCAGGAGAAAAGGGTTCCTGTATGCAAGGATAGACGGAGAAATAAAGGAACTGGTTCATGGACTGAGGGTCGACAGGTACAAGACCCATAATATCGAAGTAGTAATTGACCGCTTACAACCCTCAGGAAAGGACGACCTGAAACGTCTCAGGGAATCTGTCCTGACAGCCATGACTCATGGTAAAGGCACTATGCTTGTCCTTGATGTAGATGATAATAAGACATCCTGGTACAGCCGGCATTTGATGTGTCCTACCAGCGGAATATCCTACAATGAGCCGGCGCCCCATACTTTCTCATTTAATTCCCCTCAGGGAGCCTGTCAGAAATGTAACGGACTGGGAGAGATCAAAGAAGTGGATGTGAATAAGATCATTCCGGATAAGAACAGAAGTATCAAATCGGGAGGGATAGAACCCTTGGGACCATATCGTAATGCCTTGATATTCTGGCAGCTGGATGCGATAGCTCATAAATATAATTTTGGACTGGAGACGGCCATAAAAAACATTCCACAGGAAGCATTCCAGAAGATACTGTATGGCTCTGAGGAGTCTTTCAAACTGCAAAACACTCCCCTGGGTGTGACATCCAATTATTTCCTGAACTTTGACGGGATAGTTAACTATATCTATAATAACTACCAGTGGGACAGCACCTCGGGGAAGAAACAGGGAAGGGCGGATCAGTATATCCGCAAAGT
>CAZILN010000176.1:0-4633 GCA_964540005.1 uncultured Bacteroidaceae bacterium
TTCATGATAAATGACTTTAAAATTCTTTTACAGCTTCATTATTCCTGTATTACTCCATTGATGATGACTGTTTCAATTAAATCAGTACCGTAAGCATAAGGCAGGAATGCATATGAAGGTACTTCCTTTGTAATGATCACACTGGCAGTCTTGCCGGTATCTATGCTGCCATGACTTTCCTCCAGCCCCATAGCATAGGCTGCATTCAGTGTCACGGCATTAATTGCCTCCTCGGGAAGCATTTTCAGGTTAATACAGGCCAGCGACATTACCAGTTTCATATTTCCCGAGGGTGAAGAGCCCGGGTTATAATCCGAGGCCAGCGCCACCGGCAGGCCCTTGTCAATCAGATACCTTGCAGGTGCATGTGAGAGTCCCAGAAAAAATGATGCTCCCGGCAGAAGGGTAGGCATGGTTGCCGTACCCGATAGTGCACTGATTTCCTCCTCCCCGGTGAATTCGAGATGATCGACTGAGAGTGCATTATGCGCCACTCCCGTCTGTATGCCACCCGAATAGCCCAGTTCATTGGCATGTATCTTAGCCTGCATACCCTGCTTCTTTCCTGCTTCAAGTATGCGGGCAGTCTGTTCGGGGGTAAAAAATCCCCTGTCACAGAATACATCTATATAATCGGCCAGTTGCTCAGAAGCAACAGCAGGTATCATCTCATTGACCACCAGGTCAACATAGCGGTCAGGTTCATTTTTATACTGTTCAGGAATGGCATGTGCCCCCAGGAAAGTAGCTTTAGTGCTTAATACATCAGCATTCTTTATGCGCTTGATAACGCGCAACATTTTTAACTCATCCTCAAGGCTGAGTCCGTAGCCGCTTTTAATTTCAACAGCCCCGGTTCCCATACTGATGATTTCCCTTATCCTTGTCATGGATTGCTCATACAGCACCTCTTCCGCTGTTTCATGGAGCAGCCTTGATGAATTCAGTATCCCCCCTCCCCTTTTTGCAATTTCTTCATAGGAGAGCCCCTTGATCTTATCGGTATATTCGATCTCCCTCGAACCTGCATAAACCAGGTGGGTATGAGGATCACAGAATGCCGGCATAAGCATCCGGCCGGATGCATCGATGGTACGGATCGCGGTCCCGGACAGGTATTTATCCAAAGTCTTCTTTTGCTCCATGGTTCCAAATTCCACAATTTTCCCATCACTGATATACAACCATGCATTCTCCAGTACGGGCAAATGGGACATTTCCTTACCGGCTACCCATCGGCGTTTCTGCCGTTCTACCTGCAGAAGTGTTTTTATATTCTTGATCAGAATGTTCACAAGCTGTTAAACTGAAAGTCAAAAATACTAATGTTCTCTGATCTTCACTAAATGTTATGTAACAAAGTATGCGGACAGCCCGGCAGATCGAGCTAAATCAGGCAGGCACAGGCAAACGGCCAGAATAATCAGCGCAGTATGATGGCCACCAGAATACCCAGGTAATTTCCCAGTGCATAGCCAATGATCCCGATTACAAGTCCGGGTATGATGATGTACTTGTTTTTCAGTGCTGCAGCAACCACCGGCACAAAAGGAGGTGCCATACTCAGCGCAACGGAGATGATCAGGAAATTATCCACATCTACCCTGAATATTTTGGAAAGAAGGGCATGTACCAGTAAAGACCCCGGTACGGCAAGTATGATATATACCAGTATAGGCCATGATTCAAAGCTGAATATACTGAGATCGGCCATTGATGCCACCACCAGGCAGAATATCAGAATAAAATAGATACCCGCCTGAAAAGTCTGTTTTATCCGGCGGACCCGGGGTACCTGGGAAGCCAGTATACCCAGGCTTGTTATAGAAAGTATCATCACAGTCATTAAGAGGGTATCAGCACCTTCTGTTTTACCATTCCTCCCGGCAAGGAAAATAACACCCGAACTGATCAGAAAGGAGATCCCGGTAATAAGTCCTGAAACACCCACCGCTGCCAGCAGGGGCAGAAACACCTTTTTTGAAAAAATTCCTTCGTAGGATTCAAACTGCTGGTTATAATTTGTGGAAGAAGACTTTATTAATTCATTATCACCCATTTTAAAGGGGCGCATAAAGCACAGGAAGAACCGCTGTGCGACTGTCAGGAAGAATAGGAGGACCACGGCGCCAACAACCAGATCATAAGTGTGGGTAATAATGTAGCGGTCTGCACTTATATCAAGTGCCAGCCGAATGGCAGCCATATTTGGCGTGCCCCCTGAATAAATCCCTGTCAGCATGGCTGAGATTTCCCAGATATCAGGGATCAGGTTAAAAAATATGAAATACCCAAGGAAGACAGTAATTAAAACGGATGCAAGTCCAAGTATCAATGAGAGAAAGGTTTTACCCGCCATCTTTACCCAGACCTTCACATCCAGGGAGAATAACAACAAGGGGATCGCAAGAAGGATCACCACAGTTGTTATAGTATCCTGGATATTATATACAATGCTCCCGGCACTTACAGGTACTTCCGGTACTGCTGCCTGTAATCCACCGGCCGCCTCATGATATCCGGGTAATATGCCCACATTACCCAGAACCAGGCCCAATCCATAACAGATGACAACACTTCCAATTTGCTTGACAATCCAGTAGCGGCCTGATAAATAAATGATTAAAACCGGACAAAAAACATAGAAGACTATCAGAAGAATGTATCCCATTGCTTCAGTCTGATAACAGAATAACTTAAGGAACGTGAAAACCCTTAATAGTTGAAATTACTCCTGGACTCATGAAAAAAGGATCATGAGAGTTACCTGCTGACAAGTATAAACCTGTTTGATGCTTAATACAAATTTAGACTTTTACAGATGAAATAAAAGAAAAACCGGGCTACTTTACTTAATCACACTCATCGAAACTCTTTGTATACTGATCGATGGCTTTCATGCTCATGCCCATACTGGAAAATCCACCATCATGATACAGGTTCTGCATGGTAACTTTCCTGGTGAGATCCGAGAAAAGGGTAATACAATAATCCGCACAATCTTCAGCCGTGGCATTTCCAAGTGGTGACATCCTTTCAGTAAAATCAAAGAGTGTATCTATCCCTTTAACCCCCTTACCCGCGGTGGTAATGGTTGGCGACTGGGAGATGGTGTTGACGCGTATCTTCCGGTCACGGCCATATATATAACCGAAACTCCTGGCAATTGATTCCAGCAGTGCTTTTGCATCTCCCATATCATTATACCCCGCGAGGGTCCTCTGGGCTGCAATATAACTCAGTGCTACTACTGAACCCCATTCGCTGATGGCATCATGCTTCCTGGCAAACAGGAGTAGCTTATGGAAAGACAAAGCTGAAATATCCAGGGTCTTCAGAAAATAGTTATAGTTCAGTTGATCATAGGGCAAGCCCTTGCGCACGTTGGGGGACATGCCTATGGAATGAAGTATAAAATCAATTTTCCCTCCAAGAACCTTCATGGATTCAAGCAAGAGTTTTTCAACTTCTTCATTATCGGTGGCATCTGCAGCAATGACACGGGCACCGGTCTTCTCCGCCAGCTCATTAATAGTCCCCATCCGCAGTGCAACTGCAGTATTGGTCAATACAAACCCGGCTCCTTCCTCATGTGCCTTTTCCGCTACTTTCCAGGCAATCGACATATCATTCAAAGCCCCGAAAATGATTCCTTTTTTTCCTTTCAATAGATTATAAGCCATAATTAGATCAGTTAAAAGGTTCGCAAGTTACAGGTTCGCAAGTTCGAAAGTTCGCAAGTTACAGGCTCAGTTAAGCAATTCACGGGCATTGGAAATAGCTGCTTCTGTCAATTCCTCCCCGCTGAGCATTTTAGCCAGTTCGAGAACCCGTTCTTCATTGTCCAGAAGTTTAATATCGGTGTGTGTTGCGTTGCCTCTTTCATATTTATAAACCAGGTAATGATAATCACCTTTCCCGGCTACCTGTGGCAAATGCGTAATATTGATCACCTGTTTCATCCCGGCCATAGCTTTCATTATGTTTGCAACTTTATCTGCAATCTCACCGGAAACACCCGAATCAACTTCATCAAATATGATAGTTGGCAGTGTAAGGGTATCTGACAGCAAGGATTTAATAGACAACATCAATCTGGATAACTCGCCCCCTGAAGCTACTCTGGATATCTCCTGGATTTCAGCCTGTTTATTAGCCGAAAACAGAAAATCCACCTGGTCGCATCCGCTGGCACCAAAATCAGGAACAGCAGAATGCCTGACTACAAACCTGGCATGCGGTATTCCAAGGGAAACAAGCATCCCTGCAACAGCTTTTTCAATATCCGGAATTACAGAAATCCTTTTTTCGGATAAAAGCTTTGCTAATCCCTTCAGCTCTTTTTTATTATCAGCCAGTTGATTATTCAGTTTCTCCAGCAGTTCATCATAGGAACCGATTTCATTAATCCTTGCCAGGTAATCATCCCTGAGCCGGATAAGTTCCTCAACATCAGAGACAGAATGCTTCAGCAGAAGATTATTAATCAAATCGATGCGTTCATTTATCAGCTGTTGTCTCTGTGGGTTCAGTTCAACATCATCAACCTGCCCGTCAAGCTCATTAGCTATATCTTTCAATTCAATATGAACCGAATTCAGGCGTTCGTGTATGTCCCCGGCTTTCGGATAAT
>CAZILN010000177.1:0-27925 GCA_964540005.1 uncultured Bacteroidaceae bacterium
TCGACATATACGGTATCAGGTGAGGAAATGTACACCTGTTCCTCATCTTCAAGGAGGAAATCGTAGGTGGCTTCGTTATACATAACACTGTCGGTAAGCAGGTCAATCACATTCAGCTGAATGATATACTCTCCGGGCTTCCTGAAACAATAGGGTGCTTCCTTCCCCCGGATCCTGTCATTTCCCACTCTCCACTCATACATGTAGTTCGTGGTATCAATATCCATGGTACCCTGCTCGAAAAAGGTAAAGCAGTAATCGGGCGGTGTCTGTTCTTCGCATTCCTCAAATTCAGGAGCGGTCAGACTGAATTTGTAAATGCTGGCCGAAAAGCGATCCCGGTTCGATGCAAAAAATCCTTCTGTAAGTTTATTATCTGCCGTAAAGCTGATATCATTACGCTTTGAATTAAAGGGCGCTCCAAGGTTCATGGGTGCTACCCATATATTTTCGACTTTCTCTGTAAAGTAAATATCATACCTGCCCAGTCCGGGATGCCTGTTGGAAGAAAAGAACAACCGGCCGGTGGACTGATAATAAGGCATGATCTCATGGCCGCTTGTATTGACCAGGGGACCAAGGTTAACCGGTTCACCCCAGCTATCCCCCTGGCGGGTGCATACATAGATGTCATAACCACCCTCACCGCCTCTGCGGTTGGAACTGAAGAACAGGTACCGGCCATTCGGGCTCAGATTTGGATGCATGGTGCTGTAGCGCTCATCATTGTGTTCAAAAGGGGTGATCTCCCTCCATCTCCGGTCGATCAGTTCGGCTGTAAAAATACCGACTCTTTCCTCGGTCCTGACGTTCCCCAATCCAGTCGGGGCATTATAGTTCTGGCTGAAATAGATCTTTGTTTCTCCTTCAAAAGTAACCGGTCCGTCATTGGCGTTGGTTTTCAGTTCGGTCTCCCAGATCTTGGGTTCGGACCAGGTGCCGCTGCTTCTTTGCTTGACAAAGAACATCCCCCAGGGAGCCTTCTGATCGTCATTATTGAAGGTGTAGAAAAAATCCTGCCTGTAATTGGCCACATACACCAGTCCGTCCTCCCAGGGCACCGGTGCGTACTCGTCATACAGTCCGCTGGAGAAGGGCAGCTTCTCGGTTTCATAGACCTCCTGGGCATGGAGCCCGGGGACTATCAAAACAAAAAATACTATCAACTGTATTAATGTTCTCATATTACCAGAAAAATCCAGGATTAACAGCTCTGATTATATAAGCGAAATCATATCTAAGCAAAAACTCATGTACCCCGTTGGAGAATGTCTGTAAATTACCCATAGGGAACTCATAGGCATAACCGAACCGGATCTGTTTGGTTATCTGTACCTCAAGCATACCCACAATGGCCTTATTTGATTTATACGAACCCCCCAGCCAGATCAGGTCGTTGAACAGTATAAAATTTGTATTTATATTATATTCCATTCCTTCAAATGAAGTACTGGGGACGAATTTTATGTAGGTAGAGGGCTTTATTTTAAAATGGTCGCTGACATCAAGCAGGACACCCCCGACAAATGTAAAATTATAATCCATGAAATTGGTTTCAAATCCCACGGAGCCTCTTTTCGGGAACATCAGGGCCGGTACTGACAGGCCCGCATAAACTCTGTCGGAATAGTAGAAGGTCCCCACTCCGAAATTTGGGATGAAAAACCTGTCATCAATAAATGCCCCGTCTTCAAGTATCGGCAGATCGGCATTTGCAAGGTTGTACAGGTAATAATTACCTCCGGCCCGCAGGCCCATCCCCAGCTTACCGCCGCCCAGCTCGATCCTGTAGTTATAATAGCCATATGCATTGGTATAGTTCCGGAGCCCGAACCTGCTGTTCTCAGCCATAAATCCAATGGCCATCCTGCTGTCTTTAAGGGGAGTATGCCCGGTGATCACCTGCACGTCATTGTTGCCGTCAAATCCCACCCACCACTTAGAGTACATGGCTGAGAAGCTGAATGATTCTTTTACACCGGCGTAGGCAGGATTAACCATCAGCGTATTGAACATATAGAGGTTGGTAGGCATATAGGTGCTGGCCCCCTGCGGGTACACCCGGCTGCAGGCGAAAAGTATGAACAATATGATGGCTGCCCTTCTCATTGCCGTATTCTTGCTAATTCCAGGGTGCCCTTATATTCGTATTTCCTGTTATTCTTTTTAACCACCAGGACATAATAATAGGTTCCGTCCTCCACACCGGATCCATCCTCAAGCTTTCCGTCCCAGAGCATATCCTGGGAGACTCCCTGGACAGAGGTGACAGTCCTGATCAGGTTGCCGTGGCGCGAATAAAAACTTATCTCCCATGAATCCGCATAATCAAGCCCGAGTATGACATAATAATCATTCACATCGTTACCATCGGGGGAAAAGCCATCATACCTTCTCATATCACGCCTTGAGATAGCTACATCATCGTCAACCACCTCACAGGTACCATTTGTTATTGTCCACCTGAAAGCATATTCCTTGGCCAGGTCAAGATCATTGCCACCCAGGTCTGCCTTTGTATGCGGATCATTAAGGGAATACAGACTTGCCTCTCCCGCTTCTACTGTCCATACTCCCACACCGGCCGTAGGATCTGCCGCAAATAACCTGATGGTATCTGCAAAATAGACAGTGGAATCTTCCCCTGCTATTGCCGGTTCAGGCTGAAGATAAAAAACTATGTCCACCGAATCAGTGCTGATGCATTCCCAGTTTACTTCGGTCCAGTAAACCTTATAATACAGTGAGTCCGTATCAGTGAATACAGTCGAGGCCATGGTACTTGCCCCATGCGGCTGGGAAAAGACCATATTATCATCTCCTTCGGAAACACTCCAGGTACCCAGTCCCACATCCTTCACAGCGCTCAGGGAAACAACGGAATCACAGGCTGTCACGGAGCCCGATGAAATATTGGTCTGTGGGACCTTATAAATTGAAGCTGAAGCTGTGCCGGTCATGCCGCTCCCAAGCGCTTCACAGCTATTATCATCGGTGATGGACAGCAGGGTAATGGTATAGTTTGCCGAGTCATCGGTCATACGTGTTACCGGGAAGGTCCTGGGAGCCGGATAATTAAAGTTATCAACGGTGGTTGTCCTGGCCCCGTCATCGAACACAAAAGAATAGGGGGCCCGTCCGGTAAACTCAACCAGGATATTATAATTGATCGGATTGCCCCCCAAGGTATAGCAGGCATTCCGGTAAGCCGAATCGATAATATGCCCTGTGGGCCTGGGATTGATGCGTATGAGGGTGCTGAGGGTGGTATCCGTACAGGACCCTGATGTAACTATCCTCCTGTAGTAGGCACTGTCTGAAAGATTGACAGTAGTATAATTCTGGAGCTCATTCTCCTCTGGTGCGACCGTCCAGCCGGAGTTGTCTGCAGATTTGATCCATTTATAGCCATAATAGCTTTCATCACCCCCTGTCATGCTGCTTGATTCCCTTCCGCTCAGGAGAATTGAGACAGCATAGCATGTTGAATCCACCACACCGTTCAGGATGTCATTGTTCTTTATGGAATCCTGCACCGAGATCCGGACCAGGTTGCTGCTGTCATGACAAGATCCTGAATTAACAATACGCTTATAATAGTTGGTAGAACTGAGCCTGGGTGGATGGAATTCGAGTCCTGTACTGTCCGTACTGCTCCAGCTGAGACTATCCGGTGTACTGCTTAGCCATAAATAGGTATACCCTCCTATCCCGCCGCTGATGGCCGGTTCGACATCCTCCAGTTTTGCGGGTTTGTCAAAATCACAGATGACCTGGTCCTCACTTATTATATTGTCAAGGATCATGGGGTGTACATTAATTACCACCTCGCTGCTGGTATCCAGGCAGGCGCCGGATGAGATGATCCTGCGGAAATAACTGCTGTCGTTCATCGCTCCCGGCTCATAGTCCCTCTCTGAATTATTGCCCCCTGCATCTGTCCAGTCAGCGCCCAACCAGTTGCGCACCTGCCAGGTATAAACCGGGATGCCATTGCCACCGCCAAAGGAACCCGAAGCCTGGACTATCGCGTTGGCCGGCTTGGCCTGACAGATGGTATTGGAGATGGATACTATAATGTTATTTCCGGTTATGATCTCGTGAACAATAATAGCAACGGTATTGCTGGTATCTATACAGGCGTCATCACTTCCGGAATATACAATTCTCCTGTAATAAACGCTGTCGCTGAGTACACCCGGATAATATTCGTGTGTGAAAACCGGCAGATCCGTCCAGTCCAGGTTATTACTGCTGCTCTGCCACTTAAAGCGGTGGTCCCCGGGCTGTCCGCCGGAAACATCATCCGATATGATGGTGTTTGGCGCCGTGAACTGGCAGATACTGGTATCCCTGTACAGGGTATTCCCTTTTAATGAATCCAGTACGGTTATTCTCAGCACATTGCTGGTATCAGTGCAAACATGGGAGTTCACCACCCTTCTGTAGAAGGTGGTATCCAGCAAGCCCTGCGGTGCATATTCCAGTTTAATACTGTCTCCTGCAGCAGGGGTCCAGGTCAGGCTGTCAGCACTTTCTTCCCATTTGTATAAATAGTTGACAAGATCACCTCCCCCTATGGTTCCGGCATTATGATACAATGGTACCGGTGAAGCTCCCTCACAAATGGTATCATCATCGCTTATCGCATTATTTGTCAGGGCCGGCAGCACGTTGACAGCATGGATAAGGCTGGTATCTTTGGTATCGCCGGAAGTGACTATCCTTCGGTAAAAGGTAGTATCGGTTCTTGCCAGCGGGATGAATATCAATTCGTCATTGGCCTCCGGTGCTGCATCAATCCAGGTAAGCTTATCAGCACTTTGCTGCCACCTGTAACTGAAAGTGCCATCTCCTCCTTTGGGTATACTGGCCCATATGGTATCGGGCTGTATGAACTGGCACACGTCCTGGTCATAAGGCATTACATTAAACAGGAAACCACGTATGTATACATTCAGGTTTCCCTCCAAATCTCCTCTAACCGAGGAAGAAAACGCAGATGCGCCCCATGCATTACCAGTCTGTATATGTTTCCCGGGTTGACCGCTCAGGATATTTGTAGTGACGTTTAAGGGCAGATCATCTTCTTTATGCCAGATGAGACCGCCACCGCCAAATCCTCCCGGTCCGGTAATTGTATCCGGATCATTGGTCCTCCCGCCATCTCCTCCCTTAGCTTCAATATGCAGGCTATCAATATAATTCTCCACATCAACAAGGATGAAACCAGCACCTCCTCCTCCTCCTCCACCGGCTGTTGCCAGATCAGTAACGGACTGGCCGTTGGCACGTATGGTATCATTCCCTTTAGATGCAATAGTATCAGTTATAAGTATGATTATGCCTCCCCCGTTACCCCCCTTGGTCGCTCTCTTATCTGGAAGTATCTGGGTGCTGGTCCCTCCACCACCACCCATAAAAATCCGTCCCTGGGATAGGTTTCCTTTTTCAAGCTGATCTCCGGACCGCCCACCATAGTTAACAACCGGGGAACAATAATCCGCCTCCTTCCCTCCATAACCTCCCCAGCCTATGCTGGATCCACCACCTCCACCTGAGAAGGAGCCATTTCCTCCACCGCCTCCATTGGCTGCATACCAGTATCCACGTAAAAACGGAAAATCCCCAAAAGCAATACTTTCACCACGAATCCCGGAACTATCCTCCGCAGAGACAGTAAAAAACGGTGTGGAATCAGGAATGCAGTCGCCCTCATAATTATCCAAACCGGGATCGCCGCCCAACAATCCTTTTCCTGTTACATCAATAAGGGCATTGTTCAAATTGATCTTCTTACTGGCCAGCAAGGCAAAAACTCCCCCGGTACCTGATACCGGATCCCAGGCCTTACAGGTATACTTCCCAGACAGATTAAATATTTCAGCTCCGGGTATCTTTATAAGCTGTGCAATCTCTCCTGGTTTTTGTGGGAATAAATCTTCACGAAGCGATGTGGCAAGTATCACTGTGTCCTCTATTACCCTATCTACCAGCTGAATACTGTAGATGCCGGTATTATTTATATTTTGAATGAAACCCGGTAAACCTTCAGTAAGTACTTCAGCCCCTTTCATCTGGATAAACAGCACAGTATCAAGTGGTTCGAAGATAGATCCATCGCTGACAACAACTGAATCAACATCAGTGCCGTCAAGGTTCATGACGGAATCAATCCTGGCATATTCGTTCAGGATAATCTGGGACTTTCCTTCCAAAGCAGTAACTCCCAGTATAAGGGTAACTGAAAGGATGTAAGTTAAGAACCGCAAGCCTAAAATCTTTGTGCTTTACGCATTAATCGCCTAAATATAAAAAACATAGATGAAATGTCCATGATATTATTTTCAATATTATCACCAATTGCATTGAAGCGAACTTGTGAGCTCGCCAAATGCAATGTAATACTATTGAAATTTCAGTCCTGTTAAGGCCTGGCGCTTCATCAGATTAATTAAATTTAGTAATATATCTGATGAACCCCGGTGTTGAGGACAGAAATTTTAATTCCATACCTGAAGAAAATATGATTCATTACTTCCTGAATCGCTTCATAAATTTGCGGATGTTTTCCCCGGTCAGGGCATGTCTGCGTGTGCCCCCGGTGCCCAGCAGGTAACCATAGGGCTTTAAGGAATCGATGTTGATGAAGATAATCCTGAAAACGGCCAGTACGGGAACAACTATAAACATCCCCGGGATCCCCCAGACCATTCCGCCCGCAATGATGCCCAGGATGATGATGAAGGGGTTCAGCTTAACATATGAGCCTACAATATTGGGAGTCAGGATGTTGTGCTCAAGAAACTGGACCACCAGCAGGATCAGCAAGACCCTCAGGGCCATACTGGGAGGATCACCGGTCAGCAGTGCAAAGGCAAAGGGAATGGAATACCCTATAATACTCCCGAAATGGGGGATGAAACTGAACATCGCCGCCATGACTCCCAGTACGATGGCATACCTCAGGCCTATCAGAATAAATCCTAATGAATTCAGGAGACACATTACAAATACAACGGTAAAAATTCCTCCCATATAACGCGAAGCCACCTTAGATACTTCGCGGAGTACCCTGATGGCAAGCATCCTCTTTTGAGGACCAGCCAGTTTGAGGATGAAATATGCAAATTTTGTGCGGTAATAGAGCAACATGAAAATAAAAACCGGAAGGATGCCAAAGCGGAACAATGTCCCGGCTGTTGCAGTAAAGAACCTGTTAAAGAAGTCGTTACCGGCATCAAAAAGCATGGCTACCCTGTTCCTGATAAAATCCACAATACTCAGATCACTGATACCGAAGATATCTTCAATCCTCGACTCCATTAAATCAATATTGCTAAGTGCCTTGGTCCGGAAACTGGGAAAATCACTCACAAAAACACCCACCCTCCTGTAAATTACCAGCAGGGCTCCGCTCATGATGGAAAACAGGATAATAATGCACAGCAAAATGGCAATTATCCTGGGTATACGGTGCTTCTCGAGAAAATTCGCAAGTGGGAACAACAGGTAGGAGAATAACACAGCCAGCGCGATGGGATAGAGGAAGAGTTTTGCTATGATCAGTATGTAGAAAAACAGCACAATACTGAGCATAATGAAGGAGAATCGAACGGCTGCGGGATATTGCTTTAACATGATCTGTAGGTCGTGATTCGTTTGTTTTTAATTGTTAATCATTTTTCGAACCTGGACTTTTTTATCTTTTGCGAATCTGGAATTTTATACCTGCGAATTTATTCTGCTTCCTGGCTGCTGATCAAAGGAAGTTTTACAATAAAAGTTGTGCCCTCATTATAACGGGTTTCATAGGAGATCACACCGCCGGCATTATCTATAATGTTCTTGACTATGGCAAGCCCCATTCCCATTCCGCTGGATTTGGTAGTAAAGTTAGGCTGAAATAATTTATCTCCCAATTCGTCAGGAATACCTTTTCCGTTGTCCGAGATCCTTATTACAGCA
Source organism: uncultured Bacteroidaceae bacterium (assembly GCA_964540005.1). Taxonomy (GTDB): domain Bacteria; phylum Bacteroidota; class Bacteroidia; order Bacteroidales; family SM23-62; genus CAZILN01. The sequence goes on from CAZILN010000177.1 coordinate 7,969, forward strand.
GATTCATTTTCTTTATCAAGCACGATCTTAATTATTCCTTCCTTTCCCGTTGGAATGGCCTGTATGGCATTCTTGATCAGGTTAATAAATACTGAAGATAACTGTTCCTTATCTGCAAAAACGATAACAGGCGAATCGTTCCTGTATTCTGTAACAAACTGTACTTCACTAGTCTTCTCAAATAATTCAACTGTCCGGGCAATTTTATTTCCAAGGTTGATCGTAACATTCTTCGGTTTGGGCATCTGGGCAAAATTTGAGAACTCGGTCGCAATGGAAGAAAGAGTATCAATCTGTTCAACAAGTGTCTGGGCAATCCTTTCGAGGTTTTCTTCCCAGTTATCAGGATTATCTTTCCAGGAGCGCTTCAGGTGCTGAACACTGAGTTTCATCGGGGTCAGGGGGTTCTTTATCTCATGAGCTATCTGTTTAGCCATCTCACGCCAGGCCGACTCTCTTTCAGAACGGGCCAGCAGTTCAGCACTTTCTGCCAGCTGCTCAACCATGTGGTTGTACTCTTTAATAAGTCCTCCAATCTCATCATCGCTCTCATATTCAATTATTTCATTGGTTTTACCCAAAGTGATTTTCCCGAATTTACTCTGTAGCATCTGCAGGGGCTGGGTGATCCGGACAGAAATAAATACGGCGACCAGGACAGATATGGAGATCAGCAGGAAATAGAAATTCACGATCCCTACGACCATGTTCGATATCTCCCTGGTCAGGACGTCCTGTTTGGTAAAATAAGGCAGGTTCAGATAGGCAAGCAGCTTATTCTCTACATTGAAAAAGGGGACATAGGCTGAAAGAAACTTCAGGTTACCTATTTGCTCTTCATTAACAAATTCATTACTCCTGTCAATAGCCAGGCGATAGTAAGCTTCAGGATGAATTCTTCGTCCCATCAGGCCCTTTTGGAATATTTCCGGCCTTGAGGTAGCTATCATCTCCCCTTCAGCGTCAAATAAATGTATGTCAGTATAGAACACATTTGAAAATTTCCGAAGTAATTCATCCAGGTTCTGATAATCCTCAGACTGCCATTCCGGAGTAAGGTCCGGTTCATATTCAAGTTTATGCACCAGCTCAACATATACGGATTGTATCCGTTCACTCAGGCTGTTAAACTGCCTGAGCTTAAACTGCTTGACACTGTAATATATGCTGCCCGTTCCTATCAGTATCAAAGACAGTATGAGGATCGTTATGATGGAATACTGTATCTTGTTCTTGATATTCAGCCTGAAACTCCTGCGGAGGTAAGGAATGTATATGATCAGCAGGTTAAATGACAGGCATAAATAAAAGAACATAAATACATAAGTGAAGCTAATCAGCACATCGAGCAACCTGATAACCGGCAGGCTGACAATTATGGTATTATCTTCGTCCGCATTATAGATCAGGTGCTTGTGTCCTTCCATTCGTAAAAATTCGAATTCTTCTTTTCCTTTGGTATATTTGTTCCCGGACAGACTGTAAGAAATCTCCCCGGACTGGGTAATCAAATCACTGTGATGATATTTTGCATAGGAAACCTGGCTATACTTTTCCGAAGGCTGCAGTCTTTCTGATAAAAGTAATCCGGGATACCCCAGTTCCCTGGAAACCATCCGCGAATCAAGCTCCAGGAAGAGAGATGTCCGGAATATACTATCTGCTGACAGGAAAGGGATGGCTGAAAAATAACTTATCCTGCCGTTCAGGTTGTCAAAGAAGTAAAAATCAGAACCGGAGACCCGGATCCCAAAACTGTCAACCAGTTCATCAAAAAAGGAATAACAGTGGAAGAAACGGTCTACGGGTGGTTCAACAAATACACTGTCATAAGGGGAACAAAGAGTAAACTGAAGATCATACTTTTCCCAGAATCCTTTGAAATAATTATCTGTCAGATAATCATATATCTCCATTACATCAACAGACGGATCGTTTACCAGTAATGAAAGGGTACTGTCTGAGGTAATCTGGTCCTCTAACTCCTGCAGCAATAATTCAGCCACCGGATCATGTTCGGCAGAAAGATCTACCGCAATGACCTTCATCTGAGAAGCCTGTTTTTGCGAGGATAAGTAAATAACCTGGTATACCGTCAGGATGCTGAAAAGAGATACCAGCAGGACAAATGTGGAATGTCTGTACTGGGTATCCTCCCGGTACCGTTTAAGTGCGAGAACCAGCAGAATACACAAGGGGAATACTATGAGGAATATATCGGTCTGCCAGTTACAGATAATACCGCTCAGCCAGGTACCAAGCATAAAACAGGCAAGATAAAGGATCAGGTTCACCGTTTTTGCGCCCGGTGTGAAAAGGGAAATGAATTTATCTGCCAGCAATCCGAAAGAAGCATAATGCAGTCCAATGATCAGGAATCCGATAAAAGTATGAATATCAATATCAAGTACCCGGTAAACCAGGAAGGAGATATTTGAGTGTATTACCAGGCTGCTCACTATTATATTCACATACTGGTTAAACAGGATCAGGAAGATGACATACAGGATGATGCCAGCTTTTCGATACATTGAATTACCGCTGCTGCTTCCCCTGGTCCTGAATTCTGAGTAAAAATGGTATGCCAGCAGGAATACAAAATAGGACCAGATCATAAGATCAAACAGTGATGCGAACCACCGGGAAACGGCAAAACTTTCAGGCTCAAAAAGGGCAAGCATGCCAAATTGCCTGGGGACCAGCAACTTGCATACAACAATATATACTATGAGCAGGCTCAGGCCAAAAAAGGCCAGTCCGGTATTGCGCTTCCTTCCGGGATGCAACAGAAGAAGGGACTTGCGAAGAAACATGGTAATAAGAACGATGGCAGCCAGGTATAAAATAAGAGAAAAATAAACCTGTTGCTGACTGAATGCCGGTGCCTCGCTGATATCAAGTGAGAACAGAAACTCACCGCTAATGCTGTTGATCTTGATAGATCCCTCATCCCCATCTACCAGCCGGGTATTTGGCGGAACCGCAAAGGCTTTCTGGAAGTCATTCTCAAGATACATGTTCTCATATTCATACTCCTTTTTTATCAGTATAAGGCCTATGAACCTGGCAGATCCATCTTCGAGTATCTTCCTTTCATACCATGCATTATTGTAGAATGCCACTGGTTTTTCGAATATGCTGTCCTGATACACAGGCTCCAGCTGTATGCTGTTATCCGACCAGTATGTAAGAGTGTCATCTATATATACACAGATAATCGTCCCTTCTGTCCCGGCCAGCATGGCCTTTTCATTAAAATACTTCCAGTAACTCCTATAATCACTCTCCCTCACATAATTATCCTTAAGTTCCTCCATGAGGTCATGAAGACCGATTTCCTTATCATGCAGGACAGCCTGGAATTCCTGGGCAACTGATCTTCCGGAAAACTCAAAAGGAGATATCTCACCTGTCAGTATCGCTGTGAGGTACAGGAATAATCCTGAGATCAGGTACCAGATACTTCGGTATAATCGTGTTTTGCTCTTCAATGTTGAGAATTAAGTATCACAGGTAAACAAAGGTAAAAAAAAAGCTTTGCTGTTCCTGTTAATGCTCCAGGTGATAAGGTTCATTATTGATTATTGTAAACGCCCTGTATAGCTGTTCCAGGAATATGATCCGGACAATCTGGTGAGAGAAGGTCATCCTGGAGAGAGAAATAATGAAATTACTGCGTTTATAAACTTCCTCAGAGAACCCGTTGGCGCCTCCTATGATGAATACAAGGCTTCCGCCTCCGTCTGTCTGCCGTTTCTCAATAAATGCGGCTAGTTCCATAGATGACATATCCTTACCCCTTTCATCGAGCAAAACGATTATATCTCTCTTATTCAATTGCTTAAGTATTGCATCACCTTCCCGTTCCATTATTTGCTTATTACTAAGCCTGGCTGCAGCCTTATTATCAGGAATGATGCTGACTTCCAGCCTGGTGTATTTACCTATCCTTTTCAGGTAATCACGCATACCTGATTCAACAAAGTCCATCTTTGTCTTGCCGGTCAGTAAGAGGACCATTTTCATCGGCTTGTTATTTAAATTAAGCTGTATGCCGTATCCATGAAAATTCTTTATAAATTGCATCAAGCAAAAAAGCAATGATGGTGTGATTTTTGATAATCAGAAATAAATGTAGATAATCATGCTCAGATTAAAAATACTTTTCATACTTATCTCCCTGGTACCGGTAATCGGTTCTGCTCAGGAAAAAGTGCCTGAGGGGGTGCCCCTGGCATTCAGGGCAGGCAACGCTGAAGCACTGGCAGAATTTTTCAATGAGGATATAGAGCTTGTCATCCTTGAAGAGGAAGATGTATACAGCCGGAAACAGGCCGAACAGATCATGAGAAAGTTCTTTACCAATCACAGGCCCTCCGCATTCAAGATCATATTCGAAGGGGGCAAGGAAACTTCCCGTTACGCCATAGGCAGCCTGAAAACCGAGAATGGGGTATTCAGGATCTACCTTCTCATAAAGAAACAGGACAATCAGCCATTAATACACCAATTACGGATAGAAGAGGAAGAAGATGATCAGAAAGTATGAAAAGCTTGTAAGTAATTTTATTAAAACTGCGGTTGAAGAGGATATTGGTGACGGCGACCATTCTTCACAGGCATGCATACCTGTGGACGCCACCGGGAAAGCACAGCTGCTAGTCAAAGACAGGGGGATCCTGGCAGGTGTGGAAATGGCATCCAAGATTTTCCAATATATTGATCCCGGACTAAAGTTTGACAGGATATTATATGACGGTCAAAGCATTAGCCCGGGGGAAATTGCCTTCCTGGTGTCAGGCAGCATACATTCAATCCTTCAGGCTGAAAGGCTTGTGCTGAATGTACTGCAGCGCATGAGCGGCATAGCCACCCAGACCAACCAGTACGTAAAAAAGATAGACGGGCTTCATACAAGCGTACTCGATACCAGGAAAACCACCCCCGGCATACGCTTCCTGGAAAAAGAAGCCGTCCGTATCGGCGGTGGCATAAACCACAGGATGGGACTGCACGATATGATCCTTTTAAAGGATAACCATATAGATTACGCAGGCAGCATCGAGACAGCAATAATCTGGTCCTTGAATTACCTGAAACGCACCGGCATAGAGCTCGATATAGTTGTCGAAGCGCGAAATCTCACGGATGTGAAACTGATCCTCGAAACCGGAGGTATCAGGCGGATACTTCTGGATAATTTTACCATCCCTCAAACCCGTGCTGCCGTTGCCCTCATTAACGGTCAGGTAAAAACAGAATCATCAGGTAGTATAACACTCAGAAACGTCAGGAATTATGCCGAGTGCGGGGTTGATTACATATCCATAGGGGCCCTGACCCATCAGTTAAAAAGCCTGGATATGAGTCTAAAAGCAGTTAAGTAATTTATGCTTTCACTTAAAAACAGTATCATAAAAAATGTCAACCGGGCAAAAAAGGTTTCTATACCCGGATTTGAGAAAATTCCCATTTATGATGTAATAGTTTTTTTTCTCAGGGGATTGAGAAACGGATCCCTTTCTACCCGGGCTTCTTCCATAGCCTTTCATTTTTTCCTTGCATTCCCTCCTGCCATCATTTTTTTTTATACCCTTATCCCTTTTCTGCCTATTGAAAACTTTCAAAGCGGCCTGTCCAACCTGACAGAATCTGTTCTGCCCCTTGACGTCAATCAATTCATTAATTCCCTGCTTGAAGACATGTTCATAAAACGCAAAGCGGTTCAGATACTCGGATTGATCACATCGGTGATTTTTGCCATGAACGGGATGAACGGGATGATCCTGGCATTCAATGCGAGCTATCATGCAGTGGAAACCAGGCCCTGGCTGGAAAGAAGATTAATATCTGTACTTATGGTAGTTATCCTGTTTACCATGATCAATACGGCCACTGCCCTGATCATCTTCAGCAATATAATCGTCAGGAAACTGGTGGCAATGGAGGTGATGAGGATTGGCCTGACCTATTATGTCCTGTACATAGGAAAATGGCTGACCATACTTACACTGATTTTTTCTGCCATCTCCTTCCTGTATTATTATGCACCCTCCAGGAAAACCAGGTGGAAATTTTATTCGCCGGGATCTACTCTGGCCAGCCTGCTTGTCATCCTGACTTCCCTTGGATTTTCTGCATTTATAAACAGCTATAACAGGTTCAACGAGTTTTTTGGATCCATAGGAACACTGATGATAATTATGATCTGGCTTTACCTGAATTCACTGGTGCTGCTTATTGGATTTGAACTGAATGCCAGCATAAAAAATGCGAAACTTGACCTTGATAGAGTATGATGCTGAGAGAAGATCATTTCCCGGATAATCCCCTTGAACTATTCTCTGATTGGCATGAAGAAGCCGGAAGAGAATTACTATACCAGGCTTCTGATACGCTCTTCCAGGGTTTTTATCGTTAGTTCGGCATCCGCCTGTTTTTTGCGCTCTTTTGCCACGACCTGGTCCGGAGCGTTGTTCACAAATTTCCCGTTCTGAAGTTTTGCCTCTACCTGTTTCAGGAATCCCCGGGTATATGCCAGTTCTTCCTGAAGTTTCTGAAGTTCCTGCTTATGGTCCACCCCGGATTCAAGCGGAACGAAAAAATCAACCGATCTGACACGGAAGGAGACAGCACCCCCGATCTTTTCCGTGGTCTGTTCTATCCCTGAAAGCTTTCCCAGCTTATGAAGGGCATTTCTGAAAGTGCTGCTGAATTGATGATTCGTATCCATTATCATTAACCGGAGTGCTTGTCTTACCTGGATTTCCTGCTCTTTCCTGATGGTCCTCAGCGAAGAGATCACCTCTTTCAGGTCTTCGAAATCCTGCAGTATCCCTTCATCGACTGTTCCGGCGAGGGGCATCTTTGTATTCATAATGCTCTCAGCTTCCTGGCGTTCCTCCAGTAAATGCCATATCTCTTCCGTGATGAATGGCATAAAAGGATGAAGCAGGCGCAGCAGGACATCGAAGAATTCATCCGTACGATCGGCTGTCACTTTATCAATGGCTTGTTTATATCCCGGTTTGACAATCTCCAGGTACCAGGAGGAGAATTCATCCCAGAACAGGCGATATACTGTCATCAGGGCCTCGGATATTCTGTAGGAACTGAAATTTCTCTCCAGCTGAATGATCCCTTTCGATAGGCGGTTTTCAAACCACAGGACAGCTTCACTGGCATACTCAGGCTGCTGGAGGGATTCATCGATCTTCCACCCCCGGGTCAGCCTGAAGGCATTCCATATCTTGTTCCCGAAGTTCCTTCCCTGTTCAGGGAGGCTGTCATCGTACAGCAGGTCACCCCCGGCCGGTGAGCATAATAACATCCCCACCCTGACCCCATCGGCAGAATACTTATTTATCAGGTCAATTGGCTCGGGTGAATTGCCAAGGGACTTGGACATTTTTCTTCTTTGCATGTCCCTTACCATACCTGTGAGGTATACATTATCAAAGGGTTTCTCACCCGGGTATTCATAACCGGCTATGATCATACGGGCAACCCAGAAAAACAAGATGTCGGGAGCAGTTATCAGATCACTGGTGGGATAAAAATATTTGTAATCCGCATTATCCTCTTCTAGTATCCCGTTAAAAACTGCTATGGGCCACAGCCAGGATGAAAACCATGTATCCAGCACGTCCTCATCCTGCTGCAGATCTGAAGCGGACAGGCTGCTGTTTCCTGTAAGTTCCCTTGCCCTGGTCACAGCATTTTCAATGCAGGAAGCCACAACATAATCATTGCTTCCTTTAATATACCAGGCCGGGATCTGGTGGCCCCACCACAACTGTCTCGATATACACCAGTCCCTTACATTCTCCATCCAGTGCCTGTAAATATTCTTGAATTTTGCAGGATGCAGTTTTACTTCATCCCTGATCACACTATCAAGAGCCGGTTTGGATATTTCTTCCATCTTAAGGAACCATTGTACGGATAATTTTGGTTCAATAACCGCATCTGTCCGTTCAGAAAAGCCGACCTTGTTCAAATAATCTTCAGTCTTCGACAATTGTCCGAGTTTCTCCAGCTCTGCAACTACCTCATCCCTTGCCTTAAACCGGTCGGTTCCGACACAAAAGCCGGCAGCCTCACTCAGGGTGCCGTCATCGTTCAGTATATCAATGCTGTCAAGCTGGTGCCTGAGACCTATTTCATAGTCATTAATATCATGGGCAGGGGTGATCTTTAATGCACCTGTCCCGAATTCCCTGTCTACATATGTATCTGTAATCAGTGGAACAGGCCTGTTCACTATCGGAATAATTATTGTTTTTTCATGATATTTCTTGTATCGCTCATCTTCAGGGTGAACAGCAACAGCTGTATCCCCCAGGATGGTTTCCGGCCGTGTAGTGGCAATAGTGATCCAGTCCGGCGTACCGGCTATCCTGTACCTGATATGATACAACCTGGAATTTACTTCCTTATGTATCACCTCCTCATCTGAGACGGCCGTTTTGGCCTGGGGATCCCAGTTTACCATGCGTATGCCCCTGTAAATAAGACCTTTATCAAAAAGGTCTACAAAGACGTGGATAACACTTGCATAGTAGTCATCGTCCATGGTGAAGCGGGTACGATCCCAGTCACAGGATGCTCCCAGCTTTTTAAGTTGTTCGAGAATAATGCCTCCATGCTTTTTTGTCCATTCCCATGCATGTTCAAGGAAGGCTGACCTGCCAATATCGTACTTGCTGACCCCTTCCTCCCTTAGTTTTGCCACAACCCTTGCTTCAGTAGCAATGGATGCATGATCGGTACCGGGAACCCATAATACGTTGTATTCTTCCATTCTTTTCTTGCGGATCAGAACGTCCTGTATGGTATTGTTGAGCATGTGCCCCATATGAAGGACACCTGTTACATTGGGAGGCGGGATAACAATAGTGTACGGATCCCGCTGATCAGGCTTGGAATGAAACATTTTGTGTTTCATCCAGTAGTCATACCATTTTTGTTCGGTCTTTGAGGAATCGTATTTTGAAGGAAGTAGCATCTGTGTGAATAAGTTCTTGATTTTTAAAGCGTAAAAATAATCAATTATTGCTAATCAAGCCGTGTGCCCTGCTAAACTGATATAACATTAATCCCGGTTTAAATAAAAAAATCAGCTAATATTATTCTCCGGCATACGGATTTTACCTGAATAACAGTATTTTTATTGCATTAATAATTCTCAAGCAACGAACATGAAACATGTAATTATTGCATTACTGCTGGGCTCCTTTGTTGCCTGGACTGCCTGCTCGGACCGCCAGGGTGGAAGTTCAGACAGGGAAAAGGCAGTCATTGAATTCAGGGATACCCTGATCGATTACGGTGTATTGGAATTCTCTGCAGACGGGACCTGTGAATTCAAATTCACCAACACAGGTAAAGGGCAGCTCCTGTTGAAAAATGTAAAATCGACCTGTGGCTGTACCGTTCCGGAGTGGCCCAGTAAACCTGTTAAACCAGGAGATTCTGCAAGCATACTGGTAAGTTATGACACTTACCGGATCGGATCATTCTCCAAATCCATTTACGTCTACTCCAATGCCATTAATTCCCCCAGGCGTTTGAGGATAAAAGGAAGGATCAAACCGGCGGAAGATATAGTAAACTAAATGCCCTATGCCTGAAATATCAAAAAAAGGCAGGCTGATGCCTGAATCACCCATCAGGAAACTGGTTCCTTACGCTGAAGAAGCAAAAAAACGGGGAGTAATGGTCTATCACCTGAACATCGGTCAGCCCGATATCCGGACACCGGAACCGGCACTGAATGCTATAAGGACCATGGATCATTCCGTGATCGAGTACAGTCATTCAGCCGGAAACGAAAGCTACCGCAGAAAGCTGGCAGGATACTACCAGCAGATAGGCATAGATGTGGATCATACTGAAATGCTTATTACGACCGGGGGGTCCGAGGCCATACTTTTTGCCCTGATGTCATCCGTAGATCCCGGAATGGAGGTGATCATACCGGAACCCTATTATGCCAATTATAACGGTTTCGCCATCAGTGCCGGGATTACTATTGTGCCGGTTGTTTCCAGGATAGAGGACGGATTTGCCCTGCCACCGGTCTCTGATTTTGAAAAACTGATCAATCCAAGAACCAGGGGCATAGTGATCTGTAATCCCAACAATCCTACCGGCTATCTGTATTCACAGCAGGAGATAGAACAGATAGGCGCCCTTTTAAGGAAACATGATCTCTACCTGTTTTCCGATGAGGTATACCGTGAATTCTGTTATGACGGGCTCAGCCACTATTCTGCCATGCATCTGTCCGGTTGTGAAGAAAATGTTATCCTCCTGGATTCTGTCTCCAAACGTTACAGTGCCTGCGGGGTCCGTATCGGAGCCCTGGTATCAAAAAACAGGGACATTATTCAGACAGCACTGAAGTTTGCCCAGGCCCGCCTGAGTCCGCCTGCTCTCGGACAGATCGTCGGAGAAGCAGCCCTGGATACACCGGCAGATTACTTTAGTGAAATATATGAGGAATACATCCAGCGCCGGGATTATATGGTGAAGGCCCTGAATGACATAGATGGCGTGATCTGTCCCCTGCCAAAAGGCGCCTTTTATGCCATCGCACAATTACCGGTTGATGATGCAGATAAATTTTCACAGTGGTTATTAAGTGATTTTAACTATAAGGGGCAGACAGTAATGCTGGCCCCTGCCTCGGGCTTCTATTCAAAGCCTGAACTGGGCAGGCAACAGGTCAGGATTGCCTACGTATTGAACAAGGAGGATCTTAGCCGTGCCATGGAATGCCTGGCAGAGGGACTAAGGTCATACCACGGAAGGGTATGAAGTTCGAAAGTTCCCAAGTTCCAGGCAAGAAAGTTCCAGATTCGAAAGTTCCAGGTTCGCAAGTTCCAGGTTCGCAAGTTCCAGGTTCGCAAGTTCCAGGTTCGCAGGTTCGAAAGTTCCAGGTTCGCAGGTTCAGTCTGGATAGAGTAAATATTTTTTCCTGATCTCCCGGAATTCAGTCAGTCCGGGTTCCCAGCTTTCCTTGATCTGCTGATCTGTCCAGCCTTCGGTGATCTGCTTCCTCAGGCTGGCAGTTCCGGCCAGCTTCTCGAAATAGGAATTAAAAAAACTGTCCTTATCTGGATAATTTTCATATGCCCCCATCAACCAGTCCAGGTTGATCCTGCCTTCCCTCTCGCTGCCCAGTTCACGCAGTCCCCTCAGATCCGTTCCGCGGCATTCCCTGCCTTCCAGTTTTGGGTTAGTTGCGATGTCCGGAAGGCTTTCAGGGATGAAAATAAATTCAGCATTCTCCATATCAGGATGGCCGAATACCTCAAAGGGGAAATCAGTTCCCCTGCCAACACTGAGGGCCGTGCCCTCAAAAAAACAAAGTGAAGGATACAGGTAAATGGAATTCATATGCTGCAGGTTGGGTGAGGGATTAACAGCTAAACGGTATTTTTTCTGATGATCATACCCCTCACATGTTATCCATGACAGCTCACATTCCAGTCCTTCTCCCAGCCATCCCTCCCCGTTGACCATCCGGGCATATTCTGCAATGGTCATACCATGAACCACGGGGATGGGATGCATCCCGACAAAGGAGCTGTACTGTTTTTCCAGCATGGGTCCGTCCACAAAAAAACCATTGGGATTGGGACGGTCAAATATCATAAACTTTACCCCGTTCTCCGCACAGGCCTGCATAACATAATGCATTGTAGAGATATATGTGTAAAAACGGGTTCCTACATCCTGTATGTCAAAAATGACCAGGTCTATGCCTTCCAGGTCAGCTGCATCGGGTTTCTCTTTCCTTCCATATAAGGATATTACCTGGATACCGGTCTGGGGATCCCTCCCGTCTTCAATGGATATGCCGTCATCCTGTTCTCCCCTGAAGCCGTGTTCAGGACCGAAAATTGCCTTAATGCTGATCCCCTGCGATAACAGGCTGTCAACAAGATGCGTATCCCCGATAAGGGATGTCTGATTGGCAACTACAGCTACAGTAAGATCCCGGATCAGGGGCAGGTAAGTATCCGTGCGTTCTGCCCCGATAATGATCTCATCATACTGCTGAGAACAGGAGAGGCTCATCACTGAGCTAAAAACTAACAATATTAATGCCCTCATAATAATGGCTGTTATTTATTACTTTTACGAATCAATATAAGAATATATTATTTAACCCCCTCATCATTGATTAGCTGAATAAGCATTCCCGGTGAACACAGAATTATTCATAGCAAGAAGGATCATAGGTGACAGGGAGTACCGGAAAACCGTATCACGCTCCGTAGTTGGGATCGCTATGTTCAGTATTGCACTCGGACTGGCTATAATGATAACAGCAGTGTCAGTAATAACCGGCTTTAAAAAGGAGATCACCTCTAAGGTTGTCGGGTTTGGTGCACATATCCAGATTGTCAATTTTGACTCCAATATATCCTATGAAACAGAGGCTATAAGGAAGACCCAGGATTTTCTCCCTGTCCTGAAAGAAATGCCCGGCATTAAAAGCGTACAGGTATTTGCCACCAAAGCCGGTATCATTAAAACAAAGAATGACATCCAGGGGGTGGTACTGAAGGGAATCGGCAGCGATTACGACTGGAGTGCCCTTCAGAATTATATTGTGGAGGGGAAAAAGATCCATGTTACTGATTCGGCACGCTCAAACGAGGTCCTAATATCCAGGTCCATTGCATCCCTTCTGAAACTTTCTGTAGACGACGAGTTCCTGATGTATTTCGTGGAAGAACCTCCCCGGATGAGGCGGTTTAAAATAAGCGGTATTTATGAGACCAGTCTTGTGGAGTTTGACAGGATCTTTGTATTCGGGGATATTGCACACATACAACGGCTAAATGACTGGTCTGCAGATCAGATCAGTGGATTTGAGATCATACTGGATGATTTCAATCAGCTGGATGAAATGACCCTGAATATAATGAATACTGTTGGCTTTAACTTTGAAGAGGATGGTTCCAGGCTGAGAGTCACTAATATCCTGCAGAAATATCCGCAGATCTTCGACTGGCTGAGCCTCCAGGACATGAATGTTATAATCATCCTGATATTAATGCTGATCGTGGCCGGGTTCAATATGGTATCTGGACTTCTCATACTGATCCTTGACCGGGCCGGGATGATAGCGGTATTAAAAGCCCTGGGGGCCGCAAACCTGAATATACGCCGGATCTTCCTGTATCAATCCGCCTGGCTCATCGGTAAGGGATTGTTCTGGGGTAACATTATCGGTCTTGCCATTTGCCTGATCCAGAAATATACCGGACTCATCTCCCTGGATCCTGCCTCCTATTACCTGACAACCGTCCCCATCAATCTGAATATTTTCCAACTTCTGGCATTGAATGCGGGTACCGGCATACTTGTAATACTGATGCTGATACTGCCTTCAGCCCTTATTTCAAGGATAACACCGGTGAAGGTCCTGCGATTTACCTGATCACCAGGCAGTGCTGAAACAATAAGGGACCTGATTTCCTCCGCATCATTCTCATGTACCTTAAGAACTTCCTTTACCTCCCGTTCTAATCCCTCCCTTGTGTTATCAACTTTGGCCTCCAGTTTGAGATAATCTTGATTGATCCTTCTGCGGTTGACAATTGACAGGATCAATACAATCAGGAAAAGGGCTCCCAGTTATGATCTGATTCACTACTTTTGTGGTTCATTTAATCAATCCTATGTTATTCAGGCTGGCAGCATCAATAAAATCAGAGATCAACAAGGGCTTACCCGGTACTCAGGCACAGTTCCGGATGGCACCTGAGGAAAGACTGAATATCAATGATGAGCTGCCACCCAAGAAGGCAGGGATTCTTATTTTGTTATACCCGTTAAATGGGTCCGTTTACACCGTGCTGATACAAAGAACTGATTATCCGGGTGTACATAGCGGACAGGTCAGCTTTCCCGGAGGTAAATATGAACCGGATGATAAGGATATCGATTTTACAGCTTTGCGTGAGACAGAGGAGGAGCTGGGTATCGTCCTGGAAGATGTCGAGGTGATTGGAAGATTAACAAAACTACACATCCCGGTAAGCAACATTATGGTCTATCCACTGGTCGGATATATCAAATACCGTCCTGCATTCCGTCCTGACAGAACAGAAGTGGATGATATAATTGAAATAAAGCTGGATGATCTGCTTGATCCCCGGATCATGCGGCATTCCACCCGGCTGATCCTTGACCGTGAAACAAGGATTCCCTATTATAAGATTCATGAAAAACAGGTTTGGGGAGCTACAGCAATGATAATCAGCGAGTTTCTTGAATTAATAAGGCGGTCTCTTCAGATTTAACCGGGATGAAATTCTTATAGTGCTCATAACGCTCAAGAACCTGAATCACATAATTATAGGTCTCCCTTCCCCTGCAATAGCCATATTTCACCACAGGATCCCTGTAGAAAGCAGGATTGGATTTTTTTAACAGGTACTCGTCAACATTCTCACTCCAGATCCTGGAATCCTTACCATATTTATCCGCAAGGTTCATGGCGTCAAAAACGTGCCCGGGACCTGCATTATACGAGCCAAGTATGAATTTGATCCGCTCCTGCTCATCGGGGATCTCATCGCTGAACCGGTTATCCAGCCATTTAATGAATGAAATCCCTGCGCGGATCTGCTCCTCCGGGGGAGAACTCCTTGATACGCCAAAACGTCTGGCTGTTGTTGGCATCAGCTGCATCAGGCCATGGGCCCCGGCCCAGGAGTATGCTTTAGGATTGAACCTGGACTCCTGGTAAATTAAAGAGGCAACCAGCCGCCAGTCCCAGCCAATCTCCCCGGCATACTTTTTAATGGCTTCATCATATTGTGATATTTTACCGCTGCTGATGGCAAAATAATCACTCTGAACCATGGCTGCAGAGCGCTGGCTCCTGAAATACTTATCATATATAGCCCTGTACTGCCTTGATTTCTTAAATTCTGTCAGCCAGAGGTCTATGGAGTCTTTCAGTTCTTTAGCTCCCTTGTTTACTGCCCAGGCCAGGTTCTGGGGAAAACTGATGGCTGTTCCCACATCGATATTCAGATAGTAGGTCTGGTTGACCAGTGCCACATTTTCGTCAGCTACAGTATAATCGATCTCACCGTCTGCCACCATAATGATCAGCTCTTCGACCTCCTGGGGAACCTCAATATAATGTATACTGTCGCCTATCTCGTCTGACAGGTTTTGTAGCCTTGATGCATAGGCCGAGTTTTCCTGCACGTAGATTGTTTTACCGGCAAGTTCAAGCTGGTTCCTGATCATCATTTCTTCGATCTCTCCCTGGCTTAATCCCTTCCAGTTATCCGGTTTTCTCTGGACCAGGACCTGCCGGGTCTGGGAATGGGGTTCCGTGAAATCAACCAGTTTTCTTCGTTCCTTGGTGATGGTCAGGTTGACGGCGATCAGGTCACATTCCCCTTCAATCAGGCAATCAAAATTATCTTCCAGCTTATTGCTTACCACAACCTCGAGGGGCAGATGCAGATGATCGGCCATTTCCTGCAATAATTCATAGGTATAGCCCATAGGCTGTCCGCGGTAAATAAAATAATTGGTGGAATTGAAATCTGTTGTTACAATAAGTCTTCCACGCTCCCTTATCTGTTTAAGATCAAAGACCTCAGTTTTCCCGCCAGGATAACGGAATTTCTTCAGACATGAAGACATGAGCAGAGCCACCAGAAGAAATATGAAAATTATATGAGAAGGTATCTTCCTCATGCAGGATGATTTAGAGGTAAATATATGCTATTTAAACCTATTTTAAAAAATCGGAAGGATCAATCGTAGAAGGTCCAGACCAGCCCGAATTTCATGTTCATACCAGTCATAGGATAGTTCAACACATTAAAATAATTCTTTTTAATGGTCTGGGCATAAGGATGTTCAAGCTTAAAGAATGCCATGGTCCTTTTCAGTTTTGCTGTAGCGAAAAGATGCAGGTAGGGATAATTGCCAAGCTGGCTGACATCCTGGTTATAAAAAAATCCTGTGGCCGGCATATAGGCATATCCGCTGAACAGGGTGTTATAATAAAGGTCAAATCCTATCTGCATGGTCAGAACATCCTTTACCAGGGCAAAATCGAAGAAATTTGAAGTATAATAAGCTATATCCGGGATCCGTACTATGAAACGGTTACTGGCAAACTGGTATGCCAGGGTATGATGGGAATGAAAAGGGCCAAAAACCAGTTTCTTGTTGGCCACTCCTCCAAGCAGCAACAGCCCTTTGTTAAACTGGGCCGGCAGGATATCGGTACCTACATACACATAATCGGTCAGCACCGAATAGTACGCCCTTACATCCAGCATGAAATTAGGATTATTGTAATCCAGGGTGGCCAGCAGTTCTTTGACTTTAGAAAAATCATTCTCCCACCGGAAATGATTGGAAGAAAAATGCTGGTAGAAATAATCGGGTTCTGTCAGTGAAAATTTCCCGGTCAGCCTGATGCGTGATGGTTCTCCTTTAAGTTTAATGAATTTCGTGATCTCGCCGCTGAGCAGCAGATCTCCAATCCTGTAACCGCCCAGGTGGGTTTTTCCTTTAAAGATCCAGTTCCAGCCGGTGCCCACGGTATGTGCCAGGCTGGCCCCAACCGAAATATTATTATATTGATTGCTGACCGCGGAATATATAAGGGTGTCATCGCCAGCATCGGTAGTGTCGCGATACTGCTGTGAGAAAACATACTTCTCCAGCTCATAAGTGGCAAATGCCCTGGCCCCGAAGTCCGTTCTGCGATATGGATTTTCATCCATCATTAGCTGTATGGTATTTGAAAAAGACCGGTAAAAAGTGGAATCATGACTCTGCAGGGAGTCCCCGAAGAAGTTATGGTAGAATGATTGGGGACCAAAGTCATCCTGGTAAGTTCTCCAGTTTCTGTTATACCTTACGGTATGTATCAGGGAGCCGGTTTTTGCAGTTCGCTCCCTCAGGCGCATTATTCCCGTGAGCGATGAAGTATCCTCCACCTCGGTTTCTTTCCCGAAACGGTAGCGCTGGGTTACCTGCAGGTCTGTATTTTTAAGTTCGGAATTCGCATCTATAAGATTGACCGGGTAGGTCCTCTCATCACCCGATGTTACCCTGAAAATGCTGTCGTTTTCAAGTCCCCCGTTCTCAGTGATCCTGAATGAATTGCGGACAAGACTCGAATGCATGGTATAATCTCCCTTATCATAGGAATTCCATGCCCTGAAGTGAGACCTCTTGGCCGCCTGGTCTAAATATTGCCCTTCAGAAGTACCGATCTTGATCCTGGCACCGAAATTAAAAAAGGGATTAACATTCTGGGTATGAATGGCCTGGAAAGTTTCCTCTCTTTTTATTTTTGTGGTTATAGCCGTGGTATAGCCCAGCACGGAATAGGGTTTGCGAACATTGTAATATATGTTGTTATCATGGGTATACAGATAGGGAGCATAAGGCTGAAGAAACAGGTAGTCCGGTTGTTGATCGTTCCAGTAGAGGATATTGTTTTTTGCCGGCAGGCCAATGTTCCCCAGATATGAATTGCATATGCTGTTCTTAAATACAGGATTATATACCTGCAGGCCTGTTCTGAAGGTGTCCAGGAGAATATCCTTCTGAAGGGTGTAATCTTCTGTCAGAACCCAGGAACGGACTATGGCTGCGGTGGTATCAACCGCAATGCTGTCAATCGCTGCGACATCAGTATCATGGACTGGCGTCAGAGTATCCTGAACATCCGTTTTATCCACAGTGTTAATATGCCTCCTTGCCGGATTCTGCGCAACAGAATACATGCATGTCAGTAATAACAGGAGAATTACTGTAAACTGCTTCATGCGCCTAAAGATAGTAATTAAAGAAAAACGGATTTCTGGACAAATATGGTATGTACTTTTGGTAAAAATCAGATCCGGAGGATTCATTTATGCTCCAGGACAAGAATCATATCCTTCCCTCCCGGTGTGGACACATCCAGCCTATGTCCCTTAATCTGCAGGCTTGCAGGTTTAAATTTGTTTACTACGGGATCGAACCATTGTCCTGAATAAGCGCTACCGGGTATCCTGAGTGAGATCTTGTTAGGAACCGGTGAATAAAGCATGATCAAATTGTTATCCCGGGATTTCAGGACCGACACATGATGCCTGTAATCTGCATCCCCGGGTTGTTCCAGGAGCAGATCCTGTGCAGGCAGGAGTTCCCACCATGGGTAAGCGCTCATAAATTCTTTCAGGTAAGATATCTGGATGCTGCCTGGCAGTTCAATTGATTTGTCCCAGGTTGAGGCTCCCGGATTGTAGCCGTGGTTCAGATGCCTTTCACCCTCCCGCAGCCATGGCCAGATCCCATCAGCTCCATAGGTGATCCCGGCCGGGGGGGTGGCAAAAACACTCCACCAGCATGCATTGCGGACATCATCGGCAAAATATCTGTTATGGATCTGTTCATAACAAGGTTCCAGGTTGATGATTGGTTTGGGCGGTATCTTATCCCAGTTGAGGGCCACCTCGTTGCGGGTAATAAAATTCACCGTTGATTCACTGTTGCTGTGTGATGACTGATAGCCAACTATATCCATCCACTCTTCCCCGGCATAAAGGTTCCCTATCCATGACTGTCCATGCGGATGATGGGTCACCGGTCCGGGTGGATCATCTTTAAATACCTCCCTCCCGATATACTTCCACCTGTCTTCCAGTTCACCGTAGTACTTTCCATCACCTCCCAGTATCCATACCACGTGATGGGCCTGGTATCTTGCCACAATATACCTGGCCAGGAGAATGGCTTCGCGATCGGGCAGGTAGTAACCCGGACTCAGTTCCGTTCCCTCACCAAACGGAAGGGCCCATAAGAGAACCGGAGCGGCCACCATCCCGTATTCATTGATCTCATCAACCTTCTGATCCATACGCTGAAAGAACCCTGGATTGATCTCTATCCTGCCGCTGCCCCTAAAAGCTATTTCACCCTGGCTGTCCTTATCGCAACCCCTCCACTGTGTGGTAACGAATTGTATCACATTATATCCGTGATCCCTTCTGTGGGTCAAATATTTGTGCCATTCCTCATCGGTGGATTTCAGGGCTCCGTTCCAGGCCGTGCAGGCCAGCCAGAAAAAGGGAGTTCCATCGGCGTGAGTGAGGTAAAAGCTGCCATTTGGCCTGATAACCGCACCATGTGAGTAAATCCCACTTCCCCCGGCGGAGGCCACGCACTTAAATGACCCTGATTGCCGGTGCAGTCCTTCATCATCTTCATTGGAACAGAAGGTCTCATAATGCCATGTGCCTGTCTCATCAGGCATGAACCGTATCTTCCAGGATTGCCCTCCGTCCCAGAAGCCGCTGACTTTATGCAGCTTGCCTGATGGGGCAGTAAAGCTTGCATTAAAGGATCCAACATCATAGACAGGGTTCTGGTATGATACTTTACTCTCAAAGGTTAGTTCGTATTTATGCCAGATATTAACTTCATCGAGGGCAAGCATGGAAACGGAATAAAGCACTGCGATGGCTGAAATAAATATTTTTTTCACAAGTTTAAATTTATTAATGCTCGTTTCATGTTAGCTCAATTATTTTAAAACCCGGCTGTTTATATCCGATAAATGTAACACGGGATCAATTCCCAAATTAAATCAAATCGGGTATGGTGCACCACAAAAAAAGCCCTGGCTCAAAAGAACCAGGGCTTTTATGAAAATAAGGTCGGCGACGACCTACTCTCCCGCTTAATGCAGTACCATCGGCGCTGACAGGCTTAACTTCTCTGTTCGGAATGGGAAGAGGTGGTTCCCCGTCGCTATAGTCACCTTAAGACCATCAATATTTTAACGTACGGGAAAGAGAAAAGTATTTTTAACATGAACCAGAAAAAGCTACGGGTAATTAGTATCGCTCGGCTTTGACATCACTGCCTTTACACCTGCGACCTATCAACGTCATCATCT
>CAZILN010000178.1:0-39386 GCA_964540005.1 uncultured Bacteroidaceae bacterium
AATAACTACTATCAAAGCCTCGGGAGGTCCGGCCTCCGGTTTTCTCTGGGTCTTCCAGGAATTCACCGCCATCCTGCTTTCATTCGGGTTGAAACCGCTCTACCGGTTGATCCACCTGATGCTTATGCTGCTAACTTTCCCTCTCAAGTACCTCGATGCCGTCCTGCTCTATCACCCGATGGCATCAAACATATCCACGGGATTTACCCTGATAGCTAAAAAGATATAAGAAACGAGCATATGAAGAAAGCTTTCAACATCCTAATATATCTTTCCATCCTGTACCTGGTAATTTATTTATACAAACTGGATTACTTCCGGTTTCATGATATTTCCTTCAATCCCTGCTACCTGATCATAAGTATTGTGCTTCTTTTTACCAGCTTCATTTTCCAATCTTTATGCTGGTGGAAATCGTTGCAGGTTCACGGCTTAAAACGCTCGAAAAAAGAGGCCGTTATATCACACGGACAATCGATTTTTGCCAAATACATCCCGGGTAAGGTATGGGTGATCCTGGGAAGGGCAGGATACGTCAGCAGGGAAAAAAAGGAATTCAAAATTACTGCGTTTATATCTTTTAAGGAACAGCTGATCTATATCTGGATCGGACTGGTAGTGAGTGCCGTACCTACTTTTATTTTTTACGGCCTCAGGTGGATGTCTGTCCTGGTCGTACTTATCACGCTTTTTCTTAGCTTGTTACTTCTTTCACAAAGGATTAACCGGTTCTTCTTCAGACTTGCCGAAAAGATCTTTCACAGGAAGATGGAACTTCCGCTTATTGATCTCAGGAGATCATTATCCATTGTCCTGTTTGAACTGGTTTTCTGGTTTCTGATATCCGCGGCTTTTGTGTTCTTTATCAATTCCATTACACCGGAGGCCTCAGTTGTAATGGCCTTCGCCTATCCCCTAAGTATTTGTCTGGGTGTTCTGGCCATCATTCTGCCGGGCGGACTTGGAATGAGGGAGGGAATTCTGGCAGGATTCCTTGTGCTTGCAGGTATGGAAATTACCATGGCAACAACCATCTCCATTATAAGCCGCTTCTGGTACATGCTCGGGGAAGTATTCCTTTTCCTGGCAGCAAGTTTCCTGAGGATAAGGGAAAAAAGGGAACAGTGATCACTTATACAGGCGACTGTTATCCTGTATATCCATCCACATGGCAAACAACAGCGACTGGAAACCACTGATAAAAAGAAATACAAAAGCCAGTACCGTTACCGGATTTGATTTCAGACCTTCAATTACATAGAAAAGAATCTTGACTAGATAAGGAATGGAGACGATCAGCAGGATGATCCCTGCATGATACAGAAGAAACAGGGGGTGAAAACTCTTGAACAGGTATTTGATCCAAATCCTCCTGAAAAACAACTTCAGCAGATGCCAGGAAAGACGCAACACCAGCCTGCGGATTTTCATCTTTGAACGTTCACCTATGTTATAAATTGGCTTGATCTCAACTTCCTTGAGGCTGGCAAAATTAATGTTCAGTTTTACCAGCAGATCGTTCGGATATCCATACCTCCGGTAAAGCCTTGCCAGGTTAATCCCCTGTAAAGCCTTTCCGGAGATAGCCGTAAATGCGGTCTGTGTATCGGAAATATACCAGTAACCCGAGGCAATCTTTGTCAGGATCGACAGGATGGCATTACCCAGGAAACGTACGCGGGGTATTATTATCCATGCAGCGGGGTGCTTCAGGCGGTTCCCTTTAACATAGTCTATCCCCTGGTAGATGACCGGGCTACAAATACTTTCTATTTCGGCCGGGTCCATCTGCCCGTCGCCGTCTATCTTAACAACACAATCAACTCCCCTGTCCTTGCACCATTTATATGCAGTGGCCACAGCCGCCCCCACGCCCGAGTTCTTCTGATGGTTGATCAGTATTATCCGGTCCGTATCCTCATGGGAATTAAAGACCTCCGAGGGGACCATTGCCTTCTTTTCTTCCCTGAGTTTCTGGTGCATCGCCCGACCGGCCTGGTTGTACATACCCGAAACGTCTGATTCCAGGACAGCAGGAATGGAGATCCCCCTGCGTTCATCCCCGGGTATGCACCCTTCCACAATTTCAGCGGTACGGTCAGTTGATCCGTCGTTTACAACAATTATCCTGTCTACGAAGTCCGGTATGGATTCGATCACCATACCGATCTGGGCTTCTTCATTATAGGCTGGCAGTACTACAGCTATTGATCTGTTGTTGAACATGGCAGTAAACGACTGTATATAATGATAAATGTAAGTATTAAATCAGATTTATTGATTCGTCTTGTATTCAAAGATCCTGTTTGCCACCATATCAAGGGCCTCTTCCAGGCTGATATCCTCTCGTTTGACATATCGTTTTATATCTTTTACCAGGTCCTTATCAGTCAATATCTGTTCATGTATAAGGCTGAGGGCCTCTTCTTTTTCCACATTCTCCAGGTAGGAGACATCTTCGCCGGTGCTGTAGTACACGTAAATCCCCAGCCTTCCCAGAATAGGATCAGGCATGGTCAGAATATTCCAGTACCTGCCAGTGGTTTTCATTTTCAGGAAAGTTTCCCAATAAGCTTCCCTGTTCATCCCCATCCAGTGAATGGCCCCTTTATAATACTGGAATGTCTGGAATATCTGGAACAGGATAAGTATAACCAGCAGAAAGGTAAAACCAGTAGAGACCAGGCGTGATCTGCGTTGCCAGGCATAATCAATTAATGCAGCCAGGGGTAAAGCCATGAGCCCGTAGATGTCAACGAAAACCCTTGAACCAAAACAACCACCAAACCACCAGGACCACCATGAGGCCTGGAGGTATATCATAAGAATAAGGATCAAAGCAACAGGAAGTAATGAATCCTTTATTTTCTGTCTCAAAAAGGGTATACCCACAACTGCCAGAAGCATTACAGGTGTATACACAAACCAGCCCTTTTTATAACTGAATAGTATTGATACCAAATGCGGATGATCAAAGTAGAAATTACCACCGTGAGGACCGTAAGAATAAAACAGATACTGTCCGGTAATTAATTTCCAATAAAGCAACTGAGGAATCCAGACCAGACAGAAAGCTGCCAGCATAAGGATAACAAGAGGTATCCTGTGCAGATAAAAACCAATCCGGCCTGTAAGATCAGACCACTTTGATACACCCCAGAAAAACAGGACAATAAATACCAGAATATTCGACGGCCGGATCAGACTTATCAGTCCGAAAACCAATCCGGTAAACAGGGCCCCTTTCCAGTCAGGAGCTTCGTACCACCTGATAACCAGGTACAGGAACAGGGTGATCAGGAAAAAATTATAACTATGTGGCAAAGCAGCACTGAAGCTAGTATAATGGTACAGATTCGTGCCCAGGCCAACAGCCAGAAGGCATATGGCTGTTTGTAAAGGGGAAAACCATTTCAGCAGGATCCTGCTCAGCAGGATCAATCCAATGGTAACGTAAACCATTGCACTGAAAACCAGGAAAAACTGGTAAATGGAATTATATCCCGATCTTGGTTCATCGAATACCGGGGCCAGTGCATGGGCCATAAAAAAAAACGGGCAGTACATTATGGACAGGCCCATTGAGGTTATTATCAGGCGTTCTCCGTTTTCGAGTCCGGTAAACCAGATCTTATTGTCATTGTTGAAACCTGGCTCATTTACAAAATCCAGTTTCATGTCATGGTATATAAAGGCAGCAGGCAAATAGGCATAATAGGAAATCACGTCCCATTGAATAACTCCACGTTGCGGACCCTTGTCCCGGGTCCAGTTATGATGATAAAAATTGGTGGCTGAATAAACAAGAACAATCGAAATTATAGCAAGTTTCGGTAAGGGAATAGTGTTCCTTCGGTTCATTAATACTATTTTTTCCTGACAAGATGAATCAGACAAATATAACATAATAAATTCCCAAAATCCATGACTGTAACCATGGGAATGACCTAAAATTGTCCCGGAATTTATTACAGGTATGATTTTTGAAAGAAGTAATCCAATCACTTTTAAATTTATTCAATTGAAGAAAAATCTCAGGCTCATTATTATAATACTCTGTGTCCGGGTCGCTTCAGGATTCCAGCTGGCATTTCCACAGGATAGCAGGAACGGATACTGGCTCCCGGTAAAAGACACACTGAGGATCTTACTGGTATATGCCGAGGTAGTGAATGACCCTGACGAGCCTGGAACGGTAATGGGCTGGAGACAGGGTGAGCTGCCCCCTGAACCGGGATATTTTTTTGAAAGTGAAATCAGGGAGGATGGGGATATCAAAGGCATGCTGACCAAATATTTCCATGAGGCCTCTTTCGGTGAGTATGTCCTGCTGGGAGACTATTACCCCCGGCTGGTATCACTTGATTACAGCAACCTGAAAGGAGACGGCTTTTACCAGGTGGTGGAAGTCCTGGATACCACTCCCGGAGAGGATATTTTTACCGCTGAAGGTCTTTCCCTGCTGAAGGGTGATTTTGATTTACTAAGCACCGCCGGTAGATACGGGGATCCCAAGGATCATAAACCCGATAACAGGATAGATATGATGATGGTCCTGTGGAGGGTGAACTCCAGGATCACCACCCAGAATTCTGCAGGATACTGTGTTCCGGCAGTAAACCGCAGGAAACTGAAATCTGCTGAAGGTTTTAATGCATACAGTTGTTTTGTGATCAAGGGAGCCAGGGCTTATATGGGGATAAGGCATGAATTCAGCCATACCATACTGGGTCCCAATAATTTCCACTCCGGCGGATCCGGGGCCGGTGTAAAAACCTTTATGTCATCGGCCGGGGGCTGGTCCATGCTGAGCAGCTGGGACCGCTCCTCACCTGTTTACAATGCCTTTGACAGGAGACGAATGGGCTGGAAACCCGGGGACAACCAGTTTTATATTTCATGCCGGGACCCACTGGATGGTTCCGAGCTCAATGGAGACCTGTCATACGGCCAGGACTTCAATCACGGGAGCAACGAATTCATTCTCAGGGATTTTGTAACTGCCGGTGATGCCATCCGCATATCCCTTCCCTATGTGAACAATGATTCAACCCCGGTAAACAGGCAGTGGCTGTGGCTGGAGAACCACCAGATGAAGGAGGGCATAATAGACCACAGTCCCAAACAGACCAGGGGGATCTATGCATACATCCAGGTTGGAAAAGAAACCCTGGACGGAGCAGGCACCTATTCGGGCAACTGTAACTATACCTGGCCCCTTTCGGCTTTTGGCAACTATGATTTCATTGTGGATACGGACTCTGGCTCTCTTACTGTTGATGAGTCCCTTGAGAATCCTTTCAGCGGGTACAACCTGCTCATAAACCAGGCCATGGATTTCAATCCCCGGGACAAACTCATCTACAGGAACGAGCTCTTTTTCCCTGAAAAAGTAATCATAAAGGATGCCCCTTTGGGGGAGGAATACTTCAATTACAAAACCTACCCTGTATTCGGATCCATCCTTAACGCTTTTATCCCGGGAATGAAAATCAGTATGGCTGACAATCCTGCCGCGGTACCGGTGCTGACCTACCGAACAAGCAACAGTCCGCGTGCAAGGCCTGGTAACCCGGCTGCTTATGACAACAGGCACATCTACCTCAACGGGATATCCATTGAGATCCTTGAGCAGTATGCCAACGGAGATGTCCGTATCAGGATCCGCTGGGATGATTACCTTGTGGACGGTGATGCGAGGTGGTGCGGAGACATCATCCTGTACGAGGAAATTATCATGAAACAAAAGAGCCGCATCAGGATAGACCAGGGACTGACCCCGCAGCGGCCCAAAGACCCGGTGGAATTTAAGGGCAATATGATATTTGCCGAACCTTCAAGTCTGACCTGCCTGGATGGTTCCCGCTTTATACTCGAAAAGAAATCAAACCTGATCCTGGTGAATAACAGCACACTCATCCTCGAGCCCGGATCCTTTATGGAAATAGGTAAACACGCCCGCCTGATCATAGATGAGAGCTCCTCCCTGATCGTAAAACCCGGTGCAGAACTGGTAATAAAAGGGAAAATCCTCCCAACATCAAAACTTTCAGATAAGCTCCCTTAATTGAAGCTCCTCCCTCCTCGCAGCAAGCTGCGGGGAATAGTGTATTTTAAACATTCTGAAAGTGTCCTGTATTTAAGACATTTTTAAGACAGGGAAAACAGCTACTATTAAACCATTCATTTTCATGGATATAGATGCCTGGCCTATGATACCGTAAGGGTCACCGTACATACCCGTCCAGGTGCAACAGTGGCGGCCGATCAGACGATTTGCGAAGGAGACAGTTTGAATATCGGATCCGTGGATACGGGAAACAGCTTTGAATGGACTTCAAATCCTGAGGGGTTCGCTTCAAGCCTCAACAATCCAAAAGTAGCCCCTGCAATAACTACAAGCTATTACCTTAGGGAGACTATTAATGCAACGGACTCAGTGACTATCATTATCAATCCTGTGCCCATTGCCCGTGTAGCAGATGACCAGGCATTCTGTGAATCTGCCCTTACAGAGATCAGTCTCGGGGCAGATGCTGTTACCGGCAACACCTATAGCTGGATATCCATTCCATCCGGTTTTTCCTCTGCTGAATCAAATCCGCAAGTAACACCCGATGTAACGACCAGTTATATACTGACCGAGACGGTTGCCGGCACCATCTGTAAGAGTAGAGATACTGTAACTATTACTATTCATCCGGATCCTGATGTTTCGTTTGTAATGGAGGATAATCCGATCCATCGTGAAGAAAGCACGGTCCTGACTGCCAGGAATATGGTAATATGGTACTTGCAGACAGAATCGGATATTTTAATCATGGCTGCTCGCATAACGACTATAACAATAATGCCAATTGTTCATGGTTAATATACCCCAGTGGAGAAATTGATCATATTTTCTTGTATTTTCAGCCTGAAAGCTTCGACATCAAACCCGGTGATGTATTAAAGGTATATGATGGAACGGATAATTCGGGAACATCGAAAGGTGTATACGATAATAAAAACCGGCCATCCGGATGCATAACACTCGGCACTACAGGATATGTCGAACTAATCACCGATGATACTATTACAGGCCGTGGATTTCAGGCAGGCTGGAAACAGATATTGATATGGGAATCTTTCCGGATGGAGTATACTACCTGCAGCTTATCACAGGGAAAGAAGTTATGACAAGAAAGATCATCAAAGAGTAATAGGATCACAATTTTCCGGCTTCTCTGGCAATTGTCAGTTGTTAGAACAAAATGATAAATCTGAATGTTTACGCCTATTTTGGCAAATAAGTAATGTTATAAACGAAAGGTGTGGGTGTATTTCAGCAATACTGCCTGGTTGTAATACGGGGGTGTAACCGGATCAGCCACGGTCTTTGAGATGCAGCGATAATCGTTCAGCACCAGGTAAAAATCATTACCCTCCCTGGGATTATATCTTAGCCTGAAGTTCCCTATTAATACATCGTCAGCATTGTTGAACTGTATGAACGTACTTGCAGATATCTTTGTACTGTACATGTACAGGATTTTTACCATGCCCAGAAAGCTGCGCAGGCTCTGATCCCTGCCAGGGAAATCAACTGCATTGAACTCGTATGTTCCGGACAATTGCAAACTCGAGGACAGATTTAAGATCGGTGTTGCCTGGATAGAAAATCTTCTTCCATCATAAAATTCTCCGGCTGTCAAGCGGAACATGGAAGAAACAGTGTATGTCTGGGGGGTCCAGAACCTTCCCTGAAAACCAATAAAGTTATAGTCTCCGGCCAATACAATCACATCATCTGACAGATCGAAATCTTCAAGGACTCCCTCTTTCATGGATTGAAATTCAACAAAGGAACCAAATCCTCCCTTGGTCATTAACATCCATCCGGGTGATATCTCCATTGATTCAAGTCCACCGTCAGACAGCCGGTTATACCTGTTAACCTGTAACATGACCCTGGCGCTGAATAATTTTGATTGTTCACCGGGTAACCAGCCATACTGAAATCTGGTACCAATCCCCTGAATATCGTTACGTCTCAGAAATCCAACCTCGGGATTAAATTGCGACCCAATATAATTGTATGAAAGATCGTAGGCAAATCCTTCATCTGAACGGCGTTCCCATCTTATACCGGCAAAACTGGGCTCGCCTTCAAGTGCATTACTATCGGCTTCGGATTGATAAGTCTGTGCCAGCCTGACATCCACGTAATCATCCCCGAACAGGCGAAAAATTCCATCTGCTCCGCAGGCAACATTATAGCTGCCGTCGGTACCCAGTCTTGAGGTTATAATTCCACCGACATATGAATTCTGATTGATCACCTGTCTGCGTAAGCGGGCGATACCGAAATTTTCAGATGGATTCTCTCCGAACTTTTCAGTTTGCATATCCAGGATCCCAACATCCAATTTATTAATCCGTCCGGTAAGCCGGGCACCACCAAAAATACGAACCTGCTCCTCATCATCAACGATCCCAATCCTCCGGCTATAGAACAAATTATCGGATCGTCCCCCCAGGCTATAATTGAATATGCCTGATCTTTCCTGGAAAAACAGTCGTTTTTCAGGAAAAAACAGTGAATACCTGGTCAGGTTTGCCTGCTGATCATCTGCTTCAACCTGTGCAAAGTCAGTATTGGCAG
The DNA here is from genome assembly GCA_964540005.1 of uncultured Bacteroidaceae bacterium. Taxonomy (GTDB): domain Bacteria; phylum Bacteroidota; class Bacteroidia; order Bacteroidales; family SM23-62; genus CAZILN01. Next base: position 8,645 of record CAZILN010000178.1, read on the forward strand.
TCAGGTCAAGAGTAAGGTTACTGGTCAGGCTGTATTTTATATCCAGTCCGGCATCAAACTCAGGTTTATCTTCTTTGAGGTATTGGGTTTCATCACCATTCAACTCATAACTACTGGAATATCCGCCAATCGCATAAGGTGCAAAATAAACCGGATTGTGTTGTTCAATGTCCTTAAATTCAATGGTCTGTGCAAGAGAAGGTTTTACGTATGCAGTAAAACCATATTTAGGATCAATATCAGGATAGGTATCTATTTCATTCTTATAACTTATCCTTCGGTTTAAGATCATTCCCATCCTGATAATTCCATCCTCATTCTGAAACCGAAGACTCGAAAAAGGTATCCGCATTTCCACATACCAGCCTTGTTCGTCCATTGACGTTTCGACATCCCAGAATGTATTCCAGCTCAAGTTCATGGCACCTCTCCCAGGTCCTCCGCCACCTTCACCATCATTTGAAACTGTATAGTCGATCCTCGATCCGGAAGGTATGGTAAAAAAGGCAAGTGCATTTTCATTATCATCATAGGTGTCAAGGATGATACCGAATGCATCGGAGTTCCTGGATTCTTCATCCCTTTTCTTAGATGTGGAAGTGATTTTGGATGCATCTTTACTGAATAACCGGGCTGCTATCCATATAAATTCCTGGTCATATCCTATCATCACCTCACTTCTCTCTGACGGTTCTGTGCCAAAATTAGGAGAGCTGACCACAAGGGGAAACATAGTTGCTCCATTCCATACCTCCTCAAAGGGATGACCATCAAATTCAACAATGCCTGAAATTTTACCGATTTTAAGGGATTCCTGAGCAATCAGAGCATAGGGGGTGATAAAAACCAGGGTAACCAGAAAGGAACATTTAATACATCTGCGCATAATTCTCCCTGTTTGAAACTAATCCGGATGTATGCATAATCATTACTGAGTTTGCTGTTATCAGAAATTTGACCTGACAAGATTTAAGTTAGATGGTTTTAGATACAATTGGTTTAATTAAGACATCATTCTCCCTGTTTAACCTTCTGCTGCAGCACACCGACATTAACCTTATAAATAGACCTGCCGTGTGTTGCAACAAGCAGGTCATTTTCCCTTGGATGCACAATTATATCATGGACAGGAACATAGGGCAAAGAATGATTGGCTTTGTAATAATTTCCGCCCCCGTTCAATGAGATGTATAAGCCGTTGTCAGTACCCACATAGAGGATGTTTTCGTTTTTGGGGTCTTCAAGTATCTTATTAACAGGCTCCATGGGCAAATTGGAAGAAATATTCGTCCAGCTAACACCAAAATCTTCTGTTTTAAAAACCAGTGGGTCGAAATTATCTGAGTAATACCCGTTCATGCACATATAGGCCCGTCCTTCATGGAAAGCCGATGCATCTATGCTGTATACTTTGTATCCCCGGGGAAGTCCCCCGCTGATATCTGACCATTTCTTGCAGCTGTCCAGGCTCACCCAGACCAGTCCGTCGTCGGTCCCCACATAAATAACGCCTTCTGTGAGCGGAGATTCATCAATTTCTGTTATCGTTCCATTGGTATTATCACCTTTTAGAACTGTTCGGGGCAGGTCATCAGATACTGCTTTCAGGTTTAATCCTTTCTCCGTGGACCGGTAGAGCTTTTCTGTTCCCAGATAGAAAATGGAATCATAATGTGCAGAGATCATGATAGGGGTTTTCCAGTTATACCGGGGGACTGATTCCCCGAATGTATGCCTGGGCCTGAGACCAACCCCTCCTTTCATCTTTTTAAAGGATCCGTCAGCATTTTTCACATAATGCATCTTTGCATAATACCCATTCTGCATACCTGTATACACCCATAGTTCATCAGATTCCTCAATTTCAACCTCCATCCCGTCACCACCGGCTATTCTCTTATAGGGATAGGTCTTTCTTTTGCGTACGTAGTTACTGTCAATATCGTATGTGCCGGGACCCATCCACACCCCGTTATCCTGCATACCGCCGTAAATGTTATAAGGACTTTGCATATCAACGTTAATGCTGTAAAACTGTCCCACAGGAATGGGATTTAATTTCTCCCATTTACCGCCGCCATTGGTGCTTACATTCAGGCCCCCGTCGTTCCCGTTAAGGATGAAATCAGGATCCTTCGGGCTGATCCAGAAGGCATGATGGTCCATATGTACATTAAACCTGAGCTGTGGTCTCAGTTTTTTGCCTCCGTTTTTTGAAAACGAGATTACCAGTCCCCCGACAATGATCCTGTCCGGGTCATCAGGAAATACCCTGATCTCACCAAAATAATACCCGTAAGAGTAAGACATCAGGCGACCATCAAAATTCTTTTCATGTGTCCTGTACCAGTTCTGTCCGCCATTGTCCGTACGGTATATTTCTACCCCGATGACCTCGCCTTCAGGGATATTGAAAGTGTCTTTTTTATAGACCAGCAGGTCGTCCGGACTGTATTTCCCTTCCCTGATGTCTGAAGTTAACTGAGCATGATTAAGGGATTTCGGGAAGCGGTTCTTCTTCAGGAATTTGTCAAACTCTTCAGGATCAAGCTGAAAAAACATTGAATCAGGCATGTTTCTGAAGTCTTCCAGATGATACGCTGCCTTATCTTTCTTCTTTGGTTCAACCGGGGTCTGGTTGTCCAGATAGGCATACAGTATATCCGGGTTGCCGGGATAAATATCCAGTCCGATCCGGCCCACATACTCCCCCGTGGGGAAGCCATGATCTTCTGAACTGATGTTTTCCCAGCTTTCTCCCCCGTCTGTGCTTTTGTAAATCCCCGATCCGGACCCGTTTTCGTGCCTGTCCCAGCGCCAGGCCTGTCTTTCCCACATGGCAGCATAGAGAATATCGGGATCCCGGGGATTGATCACGAGATCGATGGCCCCGGTTTTATTATTTACAAAGAGTGTTTTTTTCCAGGTTTTCCCTCCGTCAGTAGTTTTGAAGACACCCCTTTCAGGATTCTGAGAGTAAAGGTGTCCCATTGCAGCCACCCAGACGACATCCGGATTTTCAGGGTGCAATACGATCCTGCCGATATGATTGGTTTCATTGAGTCCCATGTTCTGCCAGCTTTTTCCCTGGTCGGTGCTTTTAAAAACCCCCATCCCGGCATAGGAGGAGCGTGAAGAATTATTTTCGCCTGTTCCAACCCATATGATCCTGTCATGATCCCAGTCGACGGCTATATCCCCGATGGAAATGGCTGGCTCATGATCAAACAGGGGTATAAAGCTCTCCCCCATATCATCGGTTTTCCATACCCCTCCCGATGCATAGGCAACAAAAAACTCATTCTTATTTTCTGCATTTACATCGACATCTGTTACGCGTCCGCTCATAATAACGGGCCCGACCGATTTGAATTCAAGGGATTCGATAAGAGGATGTGTGGGCATCTGCTGTTTGAGATCAAAGCTTCTGAGCCTTTCTGAGGCAGGAGTCGGATCAACCATCTGAGAAAATGAAGAGAATGTTACTGAAAGCAGTAGGCCCATTATTAATACCTGTCTCATGAATGCTGAATTTTGTTCCGCTCTGAATGCAAAAATAAATGATCGCAAAAATAATGAATATTATTTGCTTTCCTCTGTTTGGCAGGATAACAATAACAACGGAAGCTTAGATAATTTCCGGCATCTGAAGACTTCTTTTTTCTTCATGTGCCAAATATATAGATTTATGGCGATCAGAATTCTATCTTGTAGCTGATACTGGGAACAATAACTACCACAGCTTTCTTTTCAATTGTCTCGGTCCTGTAATTGTAATTATAACCATAGAATTCTTCGGTGCCCAGAATATTCATTACTTGCAAAGACCAGATGCTGGAATGTTTCTTTTTATTGATACGGTAAACCACAGAGGCATTTAAGTGGTGGACCATGGGCTTCTGTTCTTCAAATACACGCGAGTGATCATAGACGATCTGAGCGGTCTGATAACTCAGCTCCCTGTTTACAGGTGTGATCCTCTGTCCACCCAGGATGTTCAGCCTTCCGTTAACCCCCAGTATCTTATTTCTCGAAGACCCCAGCACCCACTCCTTCCCGAAAAGGAGGTTGAAAACATAATTGGTATTATACCTGGTGTTTCTTTCAACATCGTCACCCCCGGTATATTTTGAATCAAACAGTGAGGCTGTAAACAGATAATAATACCCGTCATTCAGGAAGCGCTCCAGGGTAAGATCAATCCCGATATTTGAGCCGGTCCCGGTATTGGCCAGTTCCCTGTCAAAGAACCATTCAGCCTCCATATTTATGGTTGAATAAGAACTGTCCGGAATAACCGGAATATCATACAGTAACTGGACATATGGTTCAATTTTTAACCGCATATTCTGAGACAGGCTAAGATCATAGGCCAGCACAAAATGATGAGCCTTTGATAGCTTCATGCTCCTGTTTGGCTGGCTGATGTTATTATTATAAGTTACCCGGGCAAAATATATATTCAATGGGTCCAGGCGTGAGTGCTTGCCATAAGCCAGGCTTATTGATTGTGAACCTGACAGATTATATGTCAATCCGGCCCTGGGCTCAACTATAAACTCTTCATTCAGGTCGAAATACTGGCCATGCACCCCTGCATTCAGGCTGAGCCTTTCTGTAAAACTGAGCTTTGATTGTGAAAAAAAATGGTATATAAAAGAAGTGCCGTTTTCATCAACTGAAGTTATCATGGGTTCCCCGATTACCGGGGCATACTGAAGCTTGTTGTCATAATTTAGTCCGGTGGCTATAAATCCTGTACGGTTTGTATGTTTTGCGCTGAACTTATGATTAAGTACAGTAGTAAATGTATGTTTATAATTCAGGTTGTATATGTATTCCGTGTCATGGCGGTTCAGGTCAAAATCAAGTTGTCCGGCTTCAAAGCTGGTATAATCCCCCGATATAGCGTAGGTAGATTTCAGGTAGGTTTTTCCACCGAATATAAAGCTGTGATTAAATCCCAGAGCACCCATTTTCAAACTGGCTCCGCCAATTTCCTGGTCTTCCTCACTAACCCATAATGTTGTATCCATATCAGCTTTAAAGGCAATATCATCATCGGCACCCAGGACCCAGACTGAGAAAATACCTGCTTTGCTGGTTGGCACATTTATTTTAAAACAAAGATCCTGGTATACAGGGATATTCGTCTCTTCGGGAAGGACGGCCTTGATAATGCCGAAGGTTGAATACCTGTAGTTAAACAGGTAGGAAGCCCGGCTGTTTTTTGAAAAAGGGCCTTCTGAGGAGATATCCAGTCCCAATGCTCCAAGCTGCAGAGCATGCTCATGCTGTTCATTATTGCCGTTCCGCAATTTGATATCAAAAACACCGGACATGGCGTTTCCGTATTCTGCAGGAAAGGCTCCTGTGAAGAAATCGGAATTCGCAAGCATCAGGCTGCTCAGTGCAGATACTCCTCCTCCCCCGAAAGTAGTCAAGTCCGCAAAATGGTTGGGATTGGAAATTTCAATGCCCTCAAGCCTCCATAGCAAACCTTTTGGGGCATTCCCCCGGACAATGATGCCGTTATCGTCGAGATAACCGGTGGTGACCCCTGCAAATGATGCTGCCAGGCGTGCCGGATCATCAAACCCGCCGGCATATCGTTGTGCTTCCTCTACTGAGAAAGTCCGGGCACTCAGTGTTGACATACTGTTCAGCGGCTTATCCTTTTTTGTATATGCCTTTACTGTTATCTCTTCCAGCCGGGTGATCTTTTCTTCCAGTCCAATGTTCAAGACGAGTTCCTTGCCGGATGTGATCATTATTTCAGGGATCACCTTAGTTTCGTACCCTACACATGAGATCTGAAAGTTATGCCTGCCAACAGGTACTGCTTCCATCCTGAAATTACCATCCTGGTCTGTTGCACACCCGATGGGGGGATGTACGGTCTGAACCGAAACTGTCGCAAAGGGGATGGGCTGCCGTGACTCGGAATCCATTACCTGTCCCCGGACAAGTTGTGTAAATTCCTGGCTGAATGTATGGCTTGTAATAAGTATACTTATAGCTATCCCGGATATTATTTTCAGTGTTCTCATAATTGTCATTATAAATTAGCGCCGTCTAATTCAAATGACAGAATTATGATCCCGGGGTTGCAGTGATATGTATTGTATCCTTATTTAATAGTTACTATTTCAATGGTATATCCCTTCAGACCTTCCGAACCGGCCCTGAGGATAATCCTTCCATTGATGGTGGTGGACCGTATCAAGGCAAGGGACAGGCAGTTAAAGGCATCCCTCTCCCCGGCCAGGAATGAACCGTGATCCACCGGGTTCCCGTTGTCCACTCCTATCAGGCTTCCTTCCCCATCGACTAAAAATTTTATCCGGTTGTTTGCCGTTGGTACAAGCAGTCCGTTCTCATCGAGGATCTCCACCTTTATATGGGCCACATCCATGGCATCTGCCTTTATGACACTCCTGTCGGCTGTAAGCCGGATCGAGGCAGGAGCCCCGGTGGTTTTGATTTCTTTTACTACAAGCTGGCCGTCCTTTCTTCCTACTGCTTTAAGTGTTCCTGCCTCCCAGGGTACGTCCCAGGATAAATGAAGGTCGGCCGTGCTTGAATGGACCTTGGGAGTGGCATAGGAATTCCAGCCGTCGGCATTACCCTGCCTGGGCAACTCATATGACTTGGCACCGAATGATTTCCCGTTCAGAAAAAGCTCCACGGTATCGCAATTGGTATATGCAATTACTGGCAACACCTGTCTTTCCCGGCCCTTCCAGTTCCAGTGAGGAAGGACATGCAATACGGGCTCTTCAGTCCACTGGCTCTGGTAGAAATAGTACCCGTCCTTAGGGAACCCACACATGTCAATTACCCCCGGTGAGGCATTCTTTGATGGCCACCTGGCTTCACCCAGGTAATCTATGCCGGTCCACATAAAATCGCCGATCACATAATCATAAAGGGCCTCAAACTTCCACAGCTGTTCAGCCCGTATCATTCGTGTATTATATCCCACGATATCCAGCATTTCCAAAAAGGGAAGCCTGGCATACCGTCCGTCTGCTGCAATATGGTCGTTCCCGGTAGTTACAGGACGTGCGGGACCCTCCCCTGGGTCCATTCGTCGAATATCTCGTCCATAACAAGGAATCCCATCCTGTCACACATATACATAAATTCAGGTGACATGGGATTGTGGGAGGTACGGATGGCATTACAGCCCATCTTTTTCAGTACTTCCAGCCTTCGTTCCCAGACTCTGTCCGGGACAGCGGCTCCCACACAACCCCCGTCATGATGCAGGCAGACCCCCTTCATTTTTACCTGTTTCCCGTTCAACAGGAATCCCTTTGTCGCATTGTATTCTATCTTCCTGATCCCGAAAACCGTAAATACCCTGTCGATCAAATCTTCACCGTCCAGAATGTCGGTACGCATATAATAAAGATCCGGCTGCTCCACTGACCAGAGCGAGGGTTGGTCAAGGTTAAAATCCTGGTTTATCTCAGCATCAGATTCTGCATCCAGTGCCACTCTAGTTTCTTCCATGCTAATTTCAGTCCCCTTGCTGTCCAGGATGGTTGAGTGCAAAACTATCTCTCTTGATCCGGGGGAATCGTTGTCGATACGGGTCATAAGATTTACTGTAGCTGACTCGCGGGATACATCCGGCGTGGTAATTTAGTGCCCCAGTGGGCAACATGCACTGTGTTCATAGTGGTAAGCCAGACATGCCGGTAAATTCCCGGTCCCGAATACCAGCGACTGTCAGGCTGCAGGGAGTTATCCACCCTCACGGCCAGGGTGTTCTCCCCTTCCTGCAGGTAATCCGTGATAACATAATAAAATCCCGTATAGCCGTAAGGGTGCCGGCCCATGTGGTGCCCGTTGATCCACACATCAGAATTCATGTATACCCCGTCAAAATCGAGCCAAAAAGTTTTCATATCAGTACCGGCAGGAATAGAAAATATTTTCCGATACCAGCCGATCCCTCCGGGCAGGTATCCCCCCTGCCCCCGGCCGGGGGTTGTTCGTTTCATCTGGGTAGAATTTTACCCAAAAGGTACGAATCCTGGCTCAGAACTGGAAATAAATGAAGGGTTGCAGGTCGGAGGTCTGGGACTGGTATATAAGGAACACCACGAGGGTAACGATTATGATCTTGGCCCAGAAAGGGGTGCGGACAAACCAGTTCTTATAGTTTTCTTTCCACCTGGATGGCCACCAGTGGATCACAAATCCTGCCAGCATAACGGCAAAAACCAGTTTATAGGCCATTATCACTTCGGGGATAACCGAAAGATCCATGCTGTGGGTCAGCTGGTACAGCATGGCGTTGACGCGTTCGGTATCATCGGCCCGGAACCATATCCGGGTAAAGGTGATGAAGTTAAAAGTGATGAAGATCTTCCAGGCATGTACCAGCAGGCCTTTTTTATGCTCATAGGGACTGATCTTCTTCCAGAATTTATAGATGATCAGTCCGATCCCGTTGAGTCCGCCCCAGATAATGAATTTCATATCGGCCCCGTGCCAGAGTCCCCCGAGCAGCATGGTGATCATCAGGTTTATGTTGGTCCGCAACTTCCCCTTCCGGTTCCCTCCCAGGGGGATGTAGAGGTAATCTTTCAGCCATGAGGAAAGGGATATATGCCAGCGGCGCCAGAAGTCCCCCACATTTTCCGCCTTGTAGGGTGAGTTGAAGTTACGGGGCAGGCGGAAGCCCATCAGGAGTGCCACGCCAATGGCAATGTCGGTGTAGCCTGAAAAATCACAATAGACCTGCAGGGAATATCCGTACAGGGCCATCAGGTTTTCGAAACCCGTAAACAGGGTGGGGGTCTCGAAGATCCTGTCTATAAAATTAACCGCCAGGTAATCCCCCAGCACCATTTTTTTAAACAGGCCCTTGAGGATCATAAACAGTGCAAACCCAAACTCCTCGCGGGTTATCATATATTTCAGGTAGAGCTGTGGCACAAATTCGGATGCCCTGACTATGGGACCTGCAACCAGCTGGGGAAAGAAGGAGACATAGAAGCCGAAATCGACGATGCTCTTCACCGGCTGGCACTTCCCCCTGAAGACATCCAGGATATAGCTGATGGTCTGAAAAGTGAAGAATGAAATCCCTACCGGGAGGAAGATCCTTGAGGCATCGAAATGTGAACCCGTGACATTGTTTGACCACAGGGCCAGCCAGTTAACTGCCTGAAGATCAGTATTAAAGGTTTGGTTAAAAGTGTCGGTAAAAAAGTAGGTATACTTGAAATAGGACAGCATTCCCAGGTTAATGATGATGCCCAGGGCAACGAACAGCTTCTTCGACAGCAGGGATTTATAGTTATATATGGCCTTCCCTGTGAAATAATTGGCAATGGTTGAAAAAATCAGGAGTAAAAAGAAAAAGCCGCTGGTCTTATAGTAAAAAAACAGGCTGATGAAAAACAGGTAGCTGTTCCTCAGTGCCCTCTGTTTGTAGATGAGGGAGTAAATGGTAAAAGCGACAGCAAGGAACACCCAGAAATACAATCGAGTGAATAACAGGGGAGCATCCTGGTTGTATAGGAATATGTTACTCAGTGTCTCTCTCATAAAAACATTAGCCTGTCCTGGTACAAATATACCAGTACCGTGTTAATATCGGTCAGCCGCCCCCGACCGGCTCCCATCTATATGGTTGTCATAAGACCGCAGGAGTGCATTAAAAAAAAGATCCCCCTTCAAGAGGTAACCCTTGTGTGTAAAGTGTATCCTGTCGCGTTTTGCCAGTCCGTACTGCTGCCAGATAATTATGGAATTCAGTCCACCCATGATCTCATAAAAATTCCATACCCCGTATCCGTTCTCTTCTGCCAGGGCGTAGATCACATCCTGGACCAGCTTTGTATTATTATTGATATACCTGCGGTACAGATATGAGTCGTTCGGAACGGTAAGTATGACAGCAGCACCGGGAGCGGCCGATCTGAACCGGTTGATCATTGAATCATACTCCCGGCTGAACTGTTCAGGATTGAAATACCGGCCATAGGCGTCGTTGGTACCCATGGACAGGATGATCAGGTCAGGGTCCAGCGCCCCGACGTGCTCCTCCAGGAGCTGGCACCTCAGGAAGGAAGGCACTTTGGCCCCGTTGATGCCTATAGAATGGTAAACAAAGCCGGGATCATCGGTCCCGAGGCTGATCCCGTAAAAGTCAAAATGGTTCTGCAGGGAGTCTGTCTGCTGCAGCCTCACAGTCACAGAATCCACAAAGCGGTCGAGCTGGAAAACCCGGATGCCCGGATGCCTTTCTTCACTTACTTCGGAGATCCGTGCCGCAGCATCAATATAAAAGTCATACGAGAGGCTGTCTTCCTCGTAAAAAAGAATGATCCGGTTGCATTCATAATCAACTATATCGCTGGGAGGGAACCAGAAAGTAATACTTCCGTGCGGATCCTGGGTACTGACTGAGATCCCGGACACACCAAGCTTGCAGTTTCTTCGTTCTTCAACATTCCTGCATCCGGTCCATTTACCATAGGAAGACACCCTGTAATTGGTAGGGTTGTTTGTCCGGGCCAACCTGTATGGAAACACAAAACCCCTTCCCCCGTTGAGTCCGGGCTCAAATGATTGCAACCGCTTTCGCACCCGGTCGGTATATACATCGGCCTGCAGGTGGGACCCCCCTATATGGAGGATCTTTATCTGTCCCTCTCCCGTTTTCAGCAGCCTGTCTAATTTCTCATATACGGGATTGAATGAGGAGCTGTCGCCGAAAAACTGTATCCTGTTCAGATCATACCGTATGAATTCATATGTATCAATTTGATAGGGATTCGCGAAGGACTGGGCAGCCATTTCATGCTGAAGGGCAAATCCGGCCAGGAGTATTATAACAGGATAAAGTCGTTTGACACAGCTCATATCATTCCCCCTCATGGCTTATGGTCCGGATGCCTTCTTTGTTGCGCCCAGGTACCTTTCGAAATCATACAGGAGGGCATTGTAGAACATTTCTGCAATCACCCTTGCCCCCCGTGCATTGAAATGCGTAAAGTCGCTGGTGGCAAGTGGGGGTTCGGCATAGACCCAACTGGGCATTGAATTATATCCACCCATGGCTTCATACATATCCCAGTAGGCACAGCCGGCCCTGAAGGAAGCATTTTTCAAAGCCCCCCGTATACCGTCGAGGTTGGGATAGGATACATAGGAGTCTTTCTCTTTCATCGACATGTCATGAACGCCAATCACCAGAATGGGTAAGCCGGGATCAATCTCTTTCAAACGCCTTAATTGTCCGTAAAACCACCGCTCGTAGTAATCATAATTGTCAGCAATATAGGGAACCACATTGCCCCCGAACTGGAGGATCAGCATTTCCACGTTCAGCGTGTCGAGCATCCGGCTAAGCAGGTCCCTGTCAATCCTGGTAAAGATGAGTCCGGCACTACCCCGCATAGCTATGTTATCAACGGCGACGCCCTTATTCCCGTCCAAAGCAATGCCGTAGAAATCCGGACTTTCCGAACCCTGGAATCTCAGGTTGATCTCCTGCGGGTGCTCCCGGAACTGCCATTCCTTAATATTCAGGTGTGTTTCGGGAAAAAGAATATCTGCATCGTACAGTTCTCCGTCCACCTGGCATTCGATGTATACAGGCTGTTCGCTGTACCCGTAGAACAACCGGCACCGGTCAAACTGACGGTTCAGGCTGTAGGTCCGCTGGGATGTCTTCAGGTTTATCCAGGCCTCATGAACAGCAGTATCGGCAGGCAGGGAATCGGGAACATAGGGAGTAAACCGGGCAAAAGAGGCCGCAAGTCCATACCGGCTGTGCATCAATGTTGAATCGATGTTTCCGAAAGAAGTATACCTGATCCAGTTGTCGGAGGCCGTATGCCTGAGCGAAAGCTGGTAACCGTACAACTCCACCGCCGGCCGCAGTCCCACACCCGACCCGCCGAAGCGTTGCTGCAAGCGGTTCCTTATATATGAGGTCATCCGGTCCCCTTCGATCTGGGAATCCCCGTAATGCATAATGCGGATAAGCTCTTCGGAGGATTTCAGCCTGCTCAACTGCTTGAAAATCGGATACAATACCGTACTATCGTTTTTGGGATATTCTATGTAATGGATCCTGATCTTCAGGCTGTCTTCGTTGGCCCTTATGGTATCTAACAGCTCGCTTTCTTCCCGCCCGGGAAGCCGGTCTGCAAATAAGGAGGTGTCATTTATGGCGCTGCTCTGGCTGATGATGCCACTGATATCGGCATATTGAATGGTGTCTCCCCTAAGGAGCTCATCCAGGGTGAGAAAATGGAGCCTGATATTTTTACCAAGCCGGATACCTTCACCGGGAAAAAATACGGATATTATGAAAAGAAGAGCCAATACAGACAATATGAACAATAGTATCCGTGGGGGCTTCATTTCCTGGTCCTAGCCTTTCCTTTTGATCTTGATTACCTGTCCGGGCCTGATCTTACCGGCATTCGATATATTATTCAGTTCCATTATATCGGTATCGGTCACTCCCGAGTATTTCTGTGCTATCTCCCAGAGGGTGTCACCCGAGCGTATGGTATAATATATGAAATCATCACTCAGGGCTTCGTTGACAACTGCAGATCCGGCAGGCTCCGATGATACCGTTTTACCTACAGAAAGCTGTTTTTCCGCAAAGCTCATATCGTCGATCTTCGCGTACTGCCCGGCTTTGTCTTTGGGGACATATACTATGAGCTGCTGCCCGGAGCGGATCATTGAGCCGTATATGTTGTTCCAGTATTTAAGGTCCGACAGCTTGACATGATACCATCCGGCTATGATCCCCAGGTTGTCTCCTGACTTTACGGTATAACTGACCTTGGTCATGTTCTTTGAGGGCGGCTCCGGAAGATAGCGGGAGCTGGTATAATCGGCCGGGGCCTTTGTTTTGATCTCCTTATTGAAAAGGATGGAGTCTTTATAGGCAAGTATGGAATCCTGCAGGTCTATGAACTTCAAAGTACACTCCATCGGGAGCTTGAGGGAGAAAGGACGTGAATGTCCGGGTATGACATCCCTCTTGTATTGCGGATTTATATCACGCAGCAGGTCAAGGGGTATACCCAGCACCTCACTTACCTGCACAAGGTGAAGTTCATCGGTGATCATCAGGGTGTCGGATGGAATTGGCAGGTCGATTTTTACCGGGACCAGATTATGCTCTTTATAGTAGTTCATGGTATAGGTGGCTGCGATGAACGCAGGTACATGTCCGCGGGTCTGACGGGGCAGGTAATAGTAAATATCCCAGAAATTTATTTTGCCTCCGGAGCGCCTGATGGCTTTGTTGACGCTGCCCGGACCGCAGTTGTAGGCAGCGATCACCAGTATCCAGTCCCCATAAATCTCATAAAGGTCCTTCATGTACCGGGCTGCAGCGTGGGTGGATTTGATCGGATCACACCTTTCATCAACATAAGAATTTATGGTCAGGTCATACATCCTTCCGGTACCGTACATGAACTGCCACATCCCTGTGGCGCCCACCCGTGATACAGCCCTCGGGTTCAGGGCAGACTCGATGATGGCACAGTATTCCAGTTCAAGGGGTATATCATAGTAGGTGAAGATCTCTTCAAACATGGGAAAATAATAATCCGAAAGTCCAAGCATGATCCCCACCAGTTCCTTTCTCTTTGTGGTATACATCTGGATGTATCTTCGCACATACTGGTTATATGAAAGTTCTACAGGTGATGACAGGCGGGCCAGCCTGTCTACGTAAACCGAATCCGGCAAAGCCTCATCCAGGCTATCGGTTTCGGCTATAAGCGAATCGTAGTCAGTCAACACCCCGGAAGTATTCTTAACATACCACAGGTTTAGCAGGCTGTCGAGGTTATCAAGGTAACGGGATGTGGTAATCTCTATGAGCTGGTCCTCAACCGGTATCATCACCGGCAGAGTATCCGGTGTGTTGTCCGGACGCGCAGTATACTCCGTAGAGTACCCGGTAATTAATACTGTAGAATCACCGGTCGTTATATCTGAAGCATATAAACCATTATCCCATAAATTAAATCCTCCTGCTGAAAGCAATCCCATCATCAATAACAATGCTGTTTTTCTCATTACATACTTTTTAAAAAGAAACAAAGTAAAGTAAAACTAAAAAGATAGGCAACATCTGAGTCCCAAAGAATAAGCCTGGTTACCGGGCGGGGGGATCAAAAGGGGTTCAATCTTCATGGAAAGATCATCTGAGATATCGAAGTCGATCAGGTAGGCATCAACGCTGGCATCTATGATCTGCAACATGTAAAACCCGGCCGTTACGATGATAAACAGGTCACGGTACCGCCTGTGGTAATCCTTATACCACTTCACTTCAGGAATAACCTGTCCTTCATACTCTTCCAGGTCGTTCTCCAGCATATAAATGTATTTATCCTTGTACTTCCTGTAATTCGTGGCATTATAGACGACACTTCCCGACAGGGTGCCAAAGCCTACATAGACAATCGGGACCTTCCACCATTTTTTATTGTAAATCTGTCCGAGTCCGGGTAAAACCGCGGAATAAATCATAGCCTGCCGCGGAGAATGTTCTGCAAGTGACGATGTATCGGAAAGGGTTTTAACGCCTTCAACAATTATGGTATCCCTTGCCTGTCTATTGCCGGGCTGGCTATGGCCGGGCAAAAAGGAAAATAACAGAATCGTCAAAACAAGGAGGCGGTAAAATCCTGTCAAAACGCTGATTTTTAATACCTTATTTTTTAATAGTATAATACAAATACTACTACATAGCTGACGCGATGTAAGGTAGTATTTGCATCATACTTTATTTCTTTTTTAGATTATCAAGAACTGATAAGATCCTTTCGAGTTCCTGATCTGATTTGAAAGGTATAACGATGCGTCCGTTTCCTTTATTGTTCCTGCGGAAATCCACATCGGCCTGGAAGTAATCAGAGAGCTGTCCTCTCAGGGTATCGTATTGAAGGGAAGAGCCGGCACCGGTCTTTTCCGTTTTGCCGCTTCCCCTGGCTGTATTGAGCCTGCGGACTATCTCCTCTACCTTCCTGACAGATAGGTCTTTATCAACAATTTCCTGGTACACATCAAGTTGGGCATTGGGATCCGGAATATTTACCAGGGCCCGTGCATGACCCATGGAAATGTTCTTTTCACGTATCCCGAGCTGAATCTCAGCCGGAAGTTTCAGAAGGCGCAGATAATTGGAAATGGTCGATCTTTTTTTTCCGACCCTGTCGCTCAGTTCCTCCTGGGTCAGGCTTATTTCTTCGATCAGGCGCTGATAACTGATAGCCACTTCAATGGAATCGAGGTCCTCACGCTGTATGTTCTCAACAAGGGCCATCTCCAGCATGTTCTGATCATTAGCCACACGTACATAAGCAGGGATACTTTTCAGTCCGGCCATCAAAGCCGCTTTGTACCGCCTTTCGCCTGTGATAAGCTGGTATTTATCCCCGTTGACCTGCCTGACAGTGATGGGCTGGATGATCCCTATCTCCCTGATGGAACTGGCCAGCTCCTCCAGCGATTCTTCATCAAAATTAGTCCGCGGCTGATAAGGATTGACATCGATCTTATCCATATCGACATCGTTGATGGAGGCACCCGCCTGTCTTGCGGGTTGATCCGCGTCTTCGATCAAAGCTCCCAATCCCCTGCCCAGTGTGTTTCTCTTGGCCATAGTGTAGTCTTTAATTATTCCATTATTTTCTCTGCGTTCCTGATCCTTGTCTTATCATTTTTCTGCATCAGCTCCCTCGCCAGGTTCAGATGATTGACAGATCCCTTGCTGTCGGCATCATAGAGTATGGCCGGCAAGCCAAAGCTGGGAGCTTCACCCAGTTTTATATTGCGCTGAATAATTGTCTCGAAGACCATCTGCTGAAAATGCTTCCTAACCTCATCAACTACCTGGTTGGAAAGCCTGAGACGGGCATCATACATGGTCAGCAGGAATCCTTCAATTTCCAGCTCGGGATTCAGCCGGCTCTGAATGATCTTGATGGTGTTAAGCAGTTTGCCCAATCCCTCCAGGGCAAAGTATTCGCATTGCACCGGAATGATCAGGGAGTCCGCTGCAGTCAGTGAATTGACAGTTATCAGTCCAAGCGAGGGGGAACAGTCTATCAGTATGAAGTCATAATTATCCCTGACACGGTCGGTTATTTTTTTCAGCACTTTTTCACGGTCAGGCATATTCAGCATTTCTATCTCGGCTCCCACCAGGTCAATACCGGAAGGCAGAACATCCAGTCCTTCGATCTCAGTATTAAGCAGTATATTCATGGGATCAACATCATCAACAAGGCACTCGTAAATACTTGTTTTTATGTTTTTTGTGTCGAAACCTAAACCCGAAGTAGCATTTGCCTGCGGATCGGCATCAACTATCAGTACCCTCTTCTCCAGGACAGCCAGGCTGGCAGCAAGATTAATTGCCGTTGTCGTTTTACCAACCCCACCTTTTTGATTAGCCAGTGCGATTACTTTTCCCATTCAATTCTTTTTATTCCGGTTTTGTTTATCAAAACGGGTTTCAAATTTACAAACTATTCATTGCATCTGAATTTTTTACACTTTTCTTATTGTAAACAATCCTTTTGCATTTGTCAACACATTATTAACAATGAAAGTCGCTGCTTAAGCCAGTTCCTGACAGGGTGCCACTCAGGGATCCGAAGCCCAGTCATGGATCCGGACTCCAGTTTCATACATGGTTTTTTTTTTGGATATTTACAGGGACTAATCCGGAACATGGATAACAGAACAGACAAAGAGTGGCTGGTAATCGTAAATCCGAATGCCGGCAGGAAGAAAGGACTGAGAGATTGGGACAGGATTGCTGCATTGCTTTCTTCCTATGGATTTGAATTTACCCCGGTTTTTACCCGGCATCACCTCCATGCCATCCAGATATCCAGGGAATTCATCCAGAAGGGATACCGGAAAATAATAGTTGTGGGTGGTGACGGCACTATGAATGAAGTGATAAACGGGCTCTTCCTGCAGGATAAATTCAAAACCACCGAAGTCGTGCTTGGAATGATCTCGGTCGGGACCGGGAATGACTGGGGTCGTATGTTCGGGGTCCCGAACGATTATGAAGAGGCCGTTTCCATATTGAAAAACTGCCAGACCTATATTCAGGATGCGGGCCAGGTAACCTATACAAGCGGGAACAATAAGGATAACAGGTATTTTATCAATATCGCAGGCATGGGATTCGACGCAGTGGTCACCAAAAAATCAAACAGGCTCAAGGAAAAGGGGCGGGGCGGCACCCTCCTGTATTTTGTTAATATTTTTTCCAGCATGTTTAATTACAGGCATGTGGATGCCAATATACAGATTGACGGCAAAACAGTTCAAAATAAGGTGTTCAGCCTGAGCCTGGGCATAGGGAAATACAACGGAGGAGGAATGATGCAGCTCCCGGAAGCCATCGCCGATGACGGATTATTTGATCTTACCCTTATTAAAAAGATCAGCAAGCCTGACCTGATCTTCAGCCTGAAACGTCTGTATAATGGCACCATAGGCGAGCATCCCAAGGTAGAAACCTTTACAGGAAAAGAAATTAAAATTGACTCAGCCAACGAATTAATGCTGGAGACCGACGGGGAATCACTGGGTCATACACCCCTTGAATTCAGTATCATTCCCAGGAGCGTCAAAGTAATTACAGGGACCATGTAAGGCTAGAACTCTGCCTCAATCTTTATTTCGAAGAGTTTTGGCCAGTATTTTCCGGTAACAAAAAGGCTTCCCCTCCCGGGATCCCAGGCGATCCCGTTAAATACATTTGTCCTCGCCTTCCTGTCTTCCGGGGGGAGTATCCCTTTCATATTCAGTCTCCCGGTTAGCTTCCCGGTTGAGGGGTCGATTATTACTATTTCTTCCGAGCCATAAATATTGGCAAAGATCCTGCCCCTGATATATTCCAGTTCATTCAGCTCTGTTACAGGGCCGTTGTTATCGTATACTTCTATCCGGTGCACTTCTGTGAAATATTCAGGGTCCATAAAATATATCATATGGGTACCATCGCTCATGATAAGGTTTTCTCCGTCGTGGGTCAGGCCCCAGCCTTCCTTGTTCTGATAATAAACTTTTTGCAGCTGGTTAAAGGAATTCAGGTCATAGACGAATCCTACCTGGGATTTATAGGTCAGCTGGTAGATCTTATTGTCAAATATGGTAATCCCCTCGCCGAAAATATCCCCGGGAAGGTTCAGGATGCGCTCCGGCCGGCCGGTTTCCAGCTCCACCCTGCGCAGCGATGATTCATTATACTGGCCGGTACCTTCAAAGAGGTATCCCTCATGATAGATCAGTCCCTGGGTATAAGCCTTAACATCATGAGGGAAGGTTTCTACAAGCCTCCATGGCAGGTTCACTGCTTCTATATCAGAAAGGAGCACTACGGAAACATGCCTGACTTCCCTGGAATTATTGGAATAGCATGTGTTGGTCCGGATATCCAGCTTCCCGGTCAGCTCATTTATACTATTAAGTTCTACGGAATAGGGTTCATGTGTAAGGACAGCCATCTTGCGCCCGGCCATATAAAATTCAACCGAGTCGACCCGGAATGTGGTGTCAGTAATAATGAGTTCAACCGGTATCAGGTCCCCTATGGTATAAGGCTGTTGCGCCCCGGGTAGTTCTATCCTGCTCTCACCGCCCCTCTGGTTAGACTGTGTTTGTTGCCGGGTATGGTTATTAGCTTGTTTTTGTCCGGGCTGACAGCTCAGCAATGAGATGATTGCTGCCAGACAAATTCCAGTTTTGAGAATGCCATTATGTGTAGACATGTTGTGATGCGTATTCCTGTTATCAGTCCCTGTTAAAAAGCCTTCTGAAAAAACTTTTCCCGGTTTTAGGCAGCTGTTTCATTTGCTTTTTAGGATCGTCCTCAAGGGGATTCAGCATCTGCCATACTTCACTCCAGCCGGGGAATCCGCCCAGGTTCCGGTCATCAATATAAACATCCGCCTGGATCTTACGCGGGGAATCGGGATCCCACTGCTCTTCAGGATAGTTTTTGTTAGCCGCATAAAATTCTACCCCGCGTTCGCGGCAGAACTCCATCGCTTCTTCCAGTTCTTTCCCGGAGCGGTAGGTCCATAGGATGAGCTGGTGGTCCTGTTTCTGAAGTTCTTTAAGTGTTTCAAATGCAAAGAGAAGCTCCTTGCCGATATCCGGATACTGATGTTCAACGATGGTACCATCAAAATCAACAGCTATGCGCATGATATTCAGGATAGTAAGTTGTTAACCAATTAATTAATCTCCGGTAAAATCTTCCACAGACAGGTAGCGTTCCCCGTTATCATATGAAAAGATAAGGATGCGTGAACCGGCCGGGATCTCATCCAGTTTACCGGCTACTGCTGCCAGGCTGGCTCCCGATGAGATACCCACAAAGATCCCTTCTTCGCGTGCGGCTCTTTTCGCATATCTGAATGCTTCTTCATGATCTACCTGTATGGTTCCGTCCAATACTTCCATATTCAGGTTATCAGGTATGAATCCTGCCCCTATGCCCTGTATCGGATGTTTTCCCGGTTCTCCACCACTGATTACCGGGGAGCTCACGGGTTCCACTGCAAAGGTCTTCAGCGTGGGGAACTGCTTCTTTAATATTTCCGAACAACCGCTGAGGTGCCCTCCTGTACCAACCCCGGTGATCAGGTAATCTATCCCCTCAGGGAAATCGGCTATGATCTCCACGGCTGTTTCCCTTCTGTGCACCTCCGGATTGGCCGGATTATCAAACTGTGAGGGCATCCAGGAACCCGGTATGTCACGAATAAGCTGTTCGGCCTTTTCTATGGCGCCTTTCATCCCATTCTCCCGCGGTGTCAGTTCAAAGCTTGCACCGTAGGCAGCCATCATATACCGCCGTTCAACGGACAGTGATTCCGGCATGACCAGTATTATTTTATACTTTTTGACTGCTGCGACCATTGCCAGGCCAATACCTGTATTCCCGGAAGTCGGTTCGATTATAACAGAACCTTCCTTCAGAATGCCTTTTTCTTCGGCATCTTCAATCATTGAAAGCGCTATCCTGTCTTTGATGCTGCCACCGGGATTGAACTTCTCAACTTTCATCCAGACTTCGTACTGTGGCGGGAACAGCTTGTTGATCCGCACATGCGGGGTCTTGCCTATTGTCTCCAGTATATTGTTTGCTTTCATAATATCTGCATTTTACATAATTACCTGCCAGAACTTGCGAATCTGCGAATCTGCGAATTTGCGAATCTATATGATCCAGTCCAGTTCATCTCCGAGCGCCTTGCTGTCACGGACCACCACCTTATTTTTCTGATATACTACAGAATAGGGCAGCACACTTTCAGTCAGCCAGACATTCCCTCCGATAACCGTATGGTGTCCCACGACAGTATCTCCGCCCAATATAGTGCTTCTTGCATAAATAATCACATCATCTTCTATGGTTGGATGCCTTTTTTTATCGGCCAGGGCCTTTTTTACAAAAAGTGCTCCCAGGGTTACCCCCTGGTATATCTTTACATTCCTGCCGATCACTGCCGTCTCGCCTATGACCGTGCCTGTCCCGTGATCTATAAAGAAAGAACCGGCTATGCTGGCCCCCGGGTGAATATCCACTCCTGTTTTGCCGTGTGCAAATTCACACATGATCCTTGGCAGAACAGGCACCTTCATTTCGTATAATTCATGGGCCAGGCGATATACTGCAATACTGAAGAACCCCGGGTAACAGAGGATGACCTCTTCTACCGATTCGGAGGCCGGATCAAAACGGGTAAAAGCTTCTGCATCTTCCAGCAACATGCTGTATATCCCGGGAACTCTCTTAAAATACTCTTTACAGATCACACAGGGATCATGGTCCAGGTTCTTCTTCAGCGGGTGCAGCAGTTTTTCAAGCTGTTTCTCCAGTGATACGAGTTTTGAGGCAATTTCTTCCCTGGTAAAATCCTTTTTCTCCCTTATGGGAAACAGGAAATTGACCATTTCTTCTGTGAAGCGGTTGGTATCATTTGTTGAAGGAACATCTTCGCAATAACTGCTGTTAATCTCGTAAAGACGATCCGGAAAGTTCTCTATTGTGCTCATAATAATTTTGTGAAGTTAATTGCGGGCGCCAGTGTAAAAATACTGACAATCCGAGATAAACACTAATCGGGGGCAATTAGTTTGATGAGGAGTGCAGTTCCGGTATTTCAAAAGCGAAGACCAGTGAAAAAACATGTGAGTACAGTGCATAGGACTGGTCAGCAAGATCGGTCAATGAGTAGTCTATCCTGAGCTTCCGGATATGCAGTCCCAGGCCGACTGCGGGCTGGAAGTCAAGTGCCCGTTCGTCCTGGAATTCCTTCACAAATTGAATGTTTCCCATACCCATGCGGAGAAATACCAGCTTTTTATAATCGAATTCAAGGCCGATGTGAGGATCAAGGCTGACAGGATTGAATGCAAGAAGGGTGTTCCTTTTTCCGTCAAAACTTATTCCGGCATCCACTTCTATCAGCAGGCCAGTTGTTTCAGATATGCTAAAATCACGGGCGGCACCAAGTATTAAGCCCGGAAGGGTCACCTCAAGTGAATTCTCAGGCAGTTCGTTCCCGGTGGCAAGAAATACCTCCTCAAACTTATCTGTCTGAAAACTCCAGGCATTAAAGGTGGAGGTAATGTCCCTCCCGCTGATTCCCAGGCGCCACCGGTCAATCCTGTAACGCAATCCCGCATCAAATCCGAATCCCCAGGCTGAAGCCAGGTCACCGGTCTTACGATAAATCAGCTTTGCATTTGCCCCGTATGAAAGTCCTTCCCTGGAAGAATTGCGGGCATAGGAAAACAACATAGCATAATCAGCCACTGAGAAAGTACTGATACGGTCATACCTGATGTTGCCATCGCTGTCGATCAGATCCAGGGTATTGGGTATGTCATCCACTCCGAAACGGATCAGTGATAATCCGGCAACACTTTGATCATCAATTCGTAAGGCCAATGCTCCATAATCATATTTAGCAATGCCTGCAAAATACTCGGAATGCATGAGAGAAAACTCAGCATCAGTTTCAATATGCACCAATCCGGAAGGATTCCAGTACCCGGAACTTACATTATTGCTGGTGGCCACTACCGAGTTGGCCATACCGAAAGCACGTGCATCCACCCCTATGTTAAGGAACTCATTGCTGTACTTGGATACCTGTGCAAGAGCAGCAAAGCAATGAATGAACAACAACATCAGGGGGATAAACAGTTTCATCATCAGCTTTCCTCTGAGAATTACTTATTTTAACTAATTTAGAACGATATTATTGTAATCTCCACAGTCCAAAAATAATGGCTGAAAAAAAATCCTTAACGGATCACATCCCAAATATAATTACCCTGCTGAATATGGCAACGGGATTTACAGCTATTATTATCGCCATTGGCGGAAACCTGAGATTATCGGCTTTCATGGTCCTGCTTGCCGTATTGCTGGATTTTCTTGACGGACTCGCAGCCAGGATGCTGAAAGCGGCATCCCCGCTTGGCAGGGAGCTCGATTCCCTTTCCGACCTGGTCAGCTTTGGTGCCGCCCCTGCTGTCCTGATGTATTATATTCTCTCCGGTCTGCCAGTCCTATCGGGCAGTGACAGTTCCATGCCGCCGGGTCCCCTGATGGAACAAGTCATCCAATACTCCCCTGTCTTGCTGGTTGTGGCAGGAGGATATCGTCTTGCCAGGTTTAATATCACTCATGGCACAGGATCATTCACCGGCTTACCTATCCCGGCCACGGGAATTTTCATTGCCGGCCTCATCCTTATTATTTCTGCCCCATCTCCACAGCAGGAGCTGGCCGGCTTTATCCGGACAGTTGCTTTCTGCCTGGTGAGTATATCTGTACTCAGCCTGTTGATGATCAGCAAGATCCCGTTGATGTCCCTCAAAACAAAGGATTTCCGGCTAAGAGGCAATCTGCTGCGGTATATCCTTCTGGCCGTGTCAGTGCTCCTGATAATATTTTTACACGAGATGGCCGTAGCCTTGATAATCATTTTCTATTTATTATTTTCGCTTATTAGTTTATTAATACCAAGCAAGGAAATAAGATGAAGTTTATTGCAGAAATCAACATTATGCCATTAAAGGCCTTACTCGACCCACAGGGAAAAGCTGTTTCAAACAGCATGAAAAACCTTGGTTTCACACAGGTCAGCAATGTGAGGATAGGGAAACACATTACCATGGAAATCGAATCCGACAGCAAGGAAGAGGCTATGGAACAGGTTAATGAAGCCTGTAATAAGATACTGACCAACCCGATCATCGAAGGCTACGATTATGTTATAAACGAAGCCTGACCGGCGGGCGGGTCATTCAGAAACTTCGGTATCAGCTGCCGGTTTCCTTTCCATGTACTTCGTTGCAAGCCTGATAAGCAGGTAGCAGACATAGATGAACACCGGTAAACTCAAATACATTATTATTGACGAAGTATGCATTTATTGTTCAGGTTTTAATAGATATGCGACTCCCCCTCCATTTCTTCTGCGTCGATTTTCTTACGGTTGATCGCACTCCAGGCATAAATTATATAAGCGAGCACCACCGGAACAAACAAAGAGACATAGCTCATCGTAGTGAGAGTATAGTGTGATGAAGAGCTGTTCTGTATGTTCAGCGAACTTTGCAGATCAAAGATCGAGGGGTAGAAACAGGTATTGTTCAGTCCGGCTACAAGGAAAAGGGCGAAAACCACCAGCACAGTACCGGTCCCGGCCCAGTAAAAGCCATTTATACTTTCCTTTACCAGGACTTTAAATAGCGCCCACAGAACCAGTACCACCCCGGCGAGAAATATAATCAGTACCAGCGGCATCTGGAGGAAATTGTGCAGGTATTTGAACTCCTCCATGCTGACCTCCATTGTCTGGGGATCATAGGCAAATCCCTTCATAAGCAGAAGCCTGATCACAAAGGCAAGAAAGAATACCAGGAAGGGTATGGCATTATAGAGCAGATGTTTCCTGCTGCGGTCCAGGATGGCCTGTACGTCCACATTCCTTATATAATACAGTATGCCCAGCACCCGGGCCAGGAAGAGTACCGTTAATCCAAGAGCCACATTATGCCAGGTCAGTACGGCTTCGAGTCCGTATGCCGCCGTTTCCCACCTTGACTGGTTCAGCTCATTGACAGAGAACATGGCCCCGTTGAAAAAAGTACCTACCGCCGTTCCTACGAGTAAGGGCCCCAGGGCCCCGTTAATGAACAGGAAGGTCTCGTAGGTCCTTGCCCCGAGGAAATTATTGGGTTTACTGCGGAATTCATAGGCTATAGCCTGGATCACGAAACATATAAGAATGGCCATCCAGACCCAGTAGGCCCCTCCGAACGAAGTGGAATAAAACAGGGGAAATGATGCGAAAAAGGCCCCGCCAAAGGTTACCAGCGTGGTAAAGGTAAATTCCCATTTCCTTCCCATGGCATTGACAAGCATGGTTTTTTCCATTGCGGTTTTTCCCAGGGTAGACAGGAGTGTCTGTCCGCCCTGCACAAACATGAGCATTACAAAGAAACTGGCCAGGATCGAAATGATCACCCACCAGTATTGTTGCAGTGCCAGGTGTGATAAATTTCCAAACATGTTATTTTCCTCCGTCTTTAGGTCCTAACTTGATCTGTTTTGTCATAATCCTGATTTCAGCTATCATAAGCGTGGTAAAGACAGCTGCGAAGAGCCAGAAGGTGATCTGTACAGAAGAAGTATCTATAGCAGAAACAGCCGCAAATGTTGGCATCAGGTCCTGTATCACCCAGGGCTGCCTCCCCAGTTCTGCTACTATCCATCCGCACTGCGAAGCAATATAGGCCAGGGGGATGGTCCAGATGGCCAGCTGCAGAAAGGCCCTGCGCTTCTCCAGTTTTCCGCGGACAAGGGAGATGAATACCAGGATAAAGAATAACAGGAAGTAAAAACCCAGTCCCACCATAGCATGAAAACTGTAAAATGTCAGGGGGACATTGGGTATCAGCCAGGCAGGATCATCAATAAAGCCGTATCCGAAGTAGCTGAAGTATTCATCCAGGAAAGTCTGATCCTGGAACTTTGCCTGCAGGCTTTCCAGTTTCAGGATGTCGTTCGATTCCTCGGCTTCCTTATACTCGCGCAGAATCTCGCGGGCATATTTCCCCCTTTCTATCTTTTCCTCAGCCGGCATGATCCCTCTTTCCTCGTTCCCTTCAATCAGGTCCATGATTCCCGGAACAAAAGCTTCAAACTTACCGTAAGCCAGATAGGAAAGTAAATTTGGAATTTCAATCCTGAAAGCGAAATCCCTGACATTTTCATTTTCAGGGTCCTCCTTAGATGTAGACATGATCCCTATGACCACCAGTCCGGCTCCCTCCTGTCCGTGATACAGTCCTTCAATGGCCGCAAGTTTCATCGGCTGATCATGCACAATCTGGCGAGTGGATCCGTCACCTGAATAGATCAGAAAAAGCGTGGACATGAAACCGAAAACGACAGCTACCGTGATGCTCCTTTTCGCCAGGAGTATTTCCCTTCTTTTGAGGATATACCAGGCACTGATCCCGATCACGAAAATGGATGCCAGGACAAACCCATTGGTTATGGTATGAAGGAATTTATTGACGGCAACCGGAGATAGCAGCACTTCCCAGAAGTTGATCATTTCGTTTCGGGCTGTATCCGGATTAAAATGCATCCCGACAGGATGTTGCATCCAGGCGTTGGCGACCAGTATCCACAGTGCAGACAGGTTGGCGCCTATGGCTACCAGCCAGGTAGATGCCAGGTGAAACTTTTTACCCACTTTGTTCCAACCGAAAAACATGACTGCAATAAAGGTTGATTCCATGAAGAAGGCCATTATGCCCTCTATAGCCAGTGGCGCACCGAATATATCACCCACGAACCACGAGTAATTTGACCAGTTGGTCCCGAACTCAAATTCAAGGATGATGCCGGTAGCCACACCGATAGCGAAATTGATCCCGAAAAGGGTCATCCAGAATTTGGTAGTCTTCTTCCAGTGCTCATCGCCTGTGCGGACATACATAGTCTCCATAAAAGCAATTATGAAGCTCAGTCCGAGTGTTAATGGGACAAACAGCCAGTGATACATGGCAGTAAGGGCAAATTGCCCCCTGGACCAGTCCACCAGCGATAAATCGATACCGTCAATCATAATGTATGCTATTTAGTAAGTTGTTCAATGACATGCCGGCTTCTCTGCTCATCCGAATCAAACCTGGATCCCAGGAAATCATGGAAGAAAAAGAGCCTGAGGACAATAAAAATTATAAAGAGTTTGATCAGGATGATTATCCAGAGTCGTTTCCCGACTGAAGACAGGTTCCTGAAGCCGTCCAGGTAAAAGCTGAATATCCTTGAGAACAGATACTTCTTCACAGATTGGTTATTGCTGGTACTTGACAATCAAATATAAATAATTTGAAAGCATGATACCCGATAATGTTATACAATATAAAATGCCCCTTTCATAAATATTTATGAATTAGGGTGAAACCCGGATTATGCCTGCTGATTTCCAACTTATTTATATCCGTTTTAAAAAAATTCCTTTCAGTAAATAATACTATATCTATCACCCTCATCATTGAATACCTGAAAACTTTGAAATAGGCAGATCTGCCCGGTGATTTTATTCGTTTCAGCGGTTTTAAGTGAAACAATGACGAATATCACCACTCTCCCTCCAAGTTTTTCATTATATACTATACTTTTATACCAGGATTTTGTAAATTGACGTAGATTCCGGTTTTTATGCATTCATACTCAAACGAGGAAATAATAGCAGGGATAAAAAACAGTGATGACCAGATCTTCCGGTTCGTCTACAAAAACTGTTTTCCTGATATCAGAAAGCTGGTAATGAGCAACAATGGATCCGAGCAGGATGTGGAGGATCTTTTCCATGATTCCCTCCTTATCAGCTATAATAAGCTTACCCAGGCCAATCTGAAACTGCAATGCCATTTCAGGACGTACCTGTACTCAGTTGCCAGGCTCCTGTGGATGAAGGAACTGAAGCAGAGAAAGCAGAACAGCCAGGAGTATTATGATCCTGACAGGCTGGCAGGAGGAATAAAAAACAGCATAGACAAACTGGAGTCTGCAAAAATGAAGATCTATGAGACGCATTTTAAAGAATTAAGTAAGGAATGCCAGAAGGTATTGTATATGTATTTTGAGAATGCCTCCATGGAAGAGATCTGCCAGGAAATGGGTTATAAAAGCTGTCAGATTGCCAAGGACAAAAAATACAGGTGCAAGAAGAGCCTTATGACAAGAATAGCTAACAATCCGGAATATAAAAAGGTCAATGATGAAGTATACCTGGTTAGTTGAAAAATACCTTGAAGGTGAATTATCAGGCAGGGAACTGTCCGATTTTGAGTTACTGATACTCAGGGACCAGGAGCTGGCCCATGAAGTTGAAAGAGTAAGATCCATGCTGGAATTCAGCAGGGAACAGCATCACAGGCTTACTGCCGGCACGGAGCTAGGGGAAGATTTCGATGACATGGAAAACATCCTGGATGAAAAGGATCTGGAGCTGGATCTGGATAACCTTAAGATAAGGAAGGTGGTCGACAGCAGTGATTATGAGAACCTTTCCCGGAAAATACGCAGCAGCATCAGGACGGGTTCTCCGGAAATCAAGACACATCGCATCATGTCCCTGTTGAAATTCAACCTCTGGCTGACAGCGGCTTCCATAGCACTTATTCTGACTCTCAGCATCTTTTTCCTGAGCCGGGTGGCCATTAAAACCGGCTACCTTGCCCTGTACAACCAGTTTTACGAGCCCTATTTCCCGGAGCTGAGCATGAGGGATGCAGAAGTATCGGAAATCAACTCTTACCAGCTGGGACTTAATGAATACAAGCTGGCCAACTATTCTCTTGCCCTGGACTACTTTAATACCAGCATTTCCGAGGATCCCGGTAATACATACAGCTACCTGTTCCGGGGGTGTGCCCTTATGGAACTCGGAGAATACAGGCAGGCGCTGGCATCCCTGGAAAAACTGCAACAGGATAGAACCCTGGATGATTACGGGCTCTGGTACAGTGGTTTGTGCCATCTGAGGCTTGACAACCGGGATCAGTCAAAACAGCTGTTCCGTCAGCTTGTGGAGGCTGACAGCTATTATGCTCCCAGGGCCAGGGTACTCCTTAAAAAATTATAGCTTCTTACTGCGTATTTTTCTGCCGAACCTCACCAGGTACATACTGCTTATTACTAAAAACACTATTATGACAGTTATATACCAGCTTCTTTTTGAAGTAAAAACAGGCGAAGGATCGCCGGTGACAATATAGGCCGACCAGTAATAGGGCTCCTGCCTGATGGGGTCGGCTGCATCCAAATATCTAAGCTTGGCTTCCTGCATGGCTTTCCCTTTTGACTGCCCCTTGGACAGTTTATCGTAAAATTCTATCATCAGGTTTTTCCCTGATGTATCACCCACGGTCCATAAGCTCATTACCACATTGGGAGTGCCACTGTAATAAAAGGCCCTGGCAAGGCTCATGATCCCCTCGCCCATCCTGACAATTCCATTACCGGTATGACAGGCGCTCAGTACTACCATCGAGGCATTAAGATCGAGGTGGTAGATCTCATGTGCATGAAGCAATCCGTCTTCCCCACCCTCAATGTTATCAGCAAAAATTAACCTTGAAAACAGGGGATTCTCATCATCAATCAAGGCATGCATGGCCAGGTGAAGTATGCCGTAATCCTTCACAGATGTTTTAAAACGGTATTCACTGGCTTCCATCCCGAAGATAGCATCTCCCCCTACAATAGATTGAATGCCAATAATTTCATCCCTGCTTGCCATCAGGGATCCAAGTCCATCCCAGTTGCTATTACGAACAGTTGAGATGGTAGTATCATGGGATTCCTTGTTGTAATATACAGGAGCCATGGCAAGCAGCTTCTCCCTGCTTCTCTGGGGACCATCATATTGGTCCAGGTACAGAGTTGATGAATAGGAATATAAGAGGGGATGTTCCCTGATCAGGAAGGGAAAGTCCTTAAAATCCCTACCATCATCTACTTGTTCTGCCAGCAGTACGTCAAAGGGTAAATAATTCATTACTGCATCCGGTATAATGATCAGCTGTTCGCCTTTTTGCACCCGGCAGGGTCTGATCAGCAGATCATATAAAGCTGAAGAGGCCGATTGGAACTCTTCGAAGCTGGCTTTTTCCTTGCCTGAGACCGAGCTGTTGGCGCAAAAATTCCTGACCGACTCCATTTGCCAGAAAAAGCTGCTGTCAATAGACTGTTCTATGGCAAAGAAATCATGCTTCGAGATTACGAATGTTATCAGTAAGCTGTCACTTATAAAATACTCAATCATACGGTCTTTCCATCCAAGCCCATTTTTAATGCTTGATGGACCGGCGACCCGGGTATCATATTTCAACCGGTAATACTCAGGGTAATCCGACTCCAGAGAGGAAATGAATCCTGTTTCCTGCTCCCTCAGTGAATACAGTTCTTCATACCAGCTGGCAAGCTTAATCGAATCACGGTATTCAGATACTTCCTCCTCACTGATCATATCCATATAGGAGGATACCTGTGACCTGAAACTGCGTAATTCAGTAAGCACAGGATCAGGCACACCGCTGAATGATATGGCATCATTATCACGCACTCCCATAAGCAAGACGGTATATTTAACTCTCTCGGCCATTTCGAAGGCGGACTCAATAAGTTTTTTCTCACCGGTCCGGCCATAAAGGGATAGCGCCAGGGATACCGCATCATTATAAGTATCTCTTTCATTTTCAGATATGAATATGCGGCCCTCTTCGCTCCGGGACAAATTCCTGATCCTGTCGATTGCGGGAAAGATCAACCGGTAACAATTAAGCGCAGCCCTGTAATATGCCAGGCTATCAGCCTTCTGTATGGCAAGTTTTTCCAGTACCAAGGCCTTGCCCTTGAGGATTTCTATATAGACCAGGGGATGTAGTATCCGCTGAGGTTCGGGATTTGAAAAGACAAGTACAGGATCATAGTACTCGTCCAGCGCCTGTAATCCCTGCTGGTAATAATAGAGTGCAGAATCATATTCCCCGGTCAGGTAATAATAGTTCCCCAGTTTCCGGTAACAATCGGCGGTTTGATAATGAAATGGCCCCAGTACCTCTTTCCTTATATTGAGAGCCTTCTCCAGGTAATCAGGACTCTCCCCGGCCCTGCCGGTTTTTCTGAGAAACATGGCATAAGATATATAATCGTAGGCCAGGGCTATGTTATCTTCACCGTAATACCAGATCCTTTCCGTGATCAGTTCCCGGTAGTATTGTTCAGCAAGCTCATTCAATTGGAGTTTATCATAAGTAATAGCCAGGTAATAATAGGCATCCAGAATCCTGGATGGATGGAGTCCCTCTTTCTGATCCAAAAGTCGGAGATAGTAACTTAATGCTTGGTCGTAATTACCTGACACGTAATGGATATTCCCTATATTAATAGAAAGTGTAATAAAAAAAGAATGTCCGGGATCCAGTTTGTTTTCCATCAGATTCCAGGCTCTGGTATTATAATCCAGAGCATTGAAATAATTGCCTTTATTATATTCAATAACCCCCCTGGATATATAAATTTGTCCCTGCCTTGAAATTTCATCCGGATAGTACTTTTGCAAAAACATTTCAGCAGTATCCAGGTAGC